>CAMHNQ010000088.1 GCA_946186495.1 uncultured Bacteroidales bacterium | reverse complement strand
GAAAAAGTCAAAATTGACGATTTTTTTGCTTGTAACACATTGACAATCAAATATTTGTTTTAATGAAAACCACTTTTTCAAGTGGACTCAGTAATCTTTTTTTGTGTTCTGAGGGTATGGGAAAGGGCGTGCGGATCAACTTTTTTACTTGGGAGAGTCTGCGACGCTTGGAAGCGTCGTCTCCTAAGCCGCGCCGGCTCGGCCGAATAAAGAAGTTGATGCGTGAGTCCTTGATATGGGATGCAGCAGTTTGGAGGTGTTTGAAAAAAGTGTATTTTTGCCGATTGTTTTATGTATTATTAATATATTGATAACCAAATAATTGTATGACTAAAAGCATATCGAAGTTGAGAAATATCGGCATAGCTGCGCATATTGACGCCGGGAAAACCACCTGTTCGGAGCGCATTTTGTACTTCACCGGTGTGAACCGCAAAATAGGGGAGACGCATGACGGTCAGGCCACGATGGATTTCATGAAACAGGAGCAGGAGCGGGGCATCACTATCGCTTCAGCCTCCATCACAGCAGAGTGGAAAGGCCACCAGATCAATCTGATAGACACTCCCGGACACGTTGATTTCACCATTGAAGTGGAGCGGTCTTTGCGTGTGATTGACGGTATGGTGGCGGTTTTCTGTGCGGTGGGCGGCGTGGAGCCCCAGAGCGAGACTGTATGGAACCAGGCCGACAAATACCGGGTGCCGCGCATCGCTTTTGTGAACAAGATGGACCGCACGGGCGCCGACTTCGGCGAGGTGGTCGCCCAGATGGAGAAGTACCTCGGCACCAATGCCGTCCCGATCCAAATACCTATGGGGGCGGAGAGCGACTTTTCAGGTTGCATCGACCTGGTCCGCATGAAAGCGCTGACTTTCTCCGAGAAAGAGGTCTTTGCCAACGATATCCCCTCCGAGTTTGCCACTGCAGCCTCCGAGGCTCGCAAGAACCTCATAGAGAAGCTGGCCGACTTCGACGATGACATCGCCGAAGCCTATCTTGAAGAGCGTGAGATCAGTGAGGAACAGATCCGGAAGGCCCTTCGCGAGAGCACCATCAAGCTGTTGGTCACCCCTGTGTTGTGCGGCGCGGCTTACAAGAACAAGGGCATCCAGCCCCTGTTGGACGCGGTGATTGACTATTTGCCGTCCCCCATGGACATCGGTGCGGTGGTGGCACACGACCCGCTGGATGCGGAGAAAACCTACACCCGGAACCCGTCGAATAACGAGCCCTTTTCCGCATTAGCGTTCAAGCTCATCAATGACCCCTATGTGGGACAGCAGACGTTCATCCGGATTTTCAGTGGCAAGCTGACCAGCGGCATGAGCCTGTACAACACCAACAAGGACAAAAACGAGCGGGTAGGTCGCATTTTCCGCATAAAGGCCAAGGAGCGTGAGGAGATTTCCGAAGCCGGCGCCGGCGAGATTATCGCCCTGGTGGGTATGAAGTACACCCGTACAGGCGACACGCTTTGCGAAGAGAAGCAGCCTATCGTGCTGGAGTCCATCAATGTGCCTCCGGCCGTCATTGAGATGAAGGTGACCCCAACGGACACGAAAAACCGCGACAAGCTCGGCGAGGCGTTGGCAAAACTGAGCAACGAGGACCCCTCGTTCCATGCCCATTATGATGACGAGACCGAGGAGACGATTATTTCCGGAATGGGCGAGCTTCATTTGGAAATCATCGTTGACCGTCTGAAAGACGAGTTCAAGGTACCCATTGAGGTAGGCGCTCCGAGTGTCTCCTTCCGCGAAACCATCACCCAGCCGTTTGAGAGCAACTACAAGCATGTGAAGCAGACCGGCGGTCATGGCCAGTTCGCCCACACGGTCATCCGCTTCGAGCCGAATCCCGGCAAGGGCTTCGAGTTCGTGGATGTCAGCAAGGGTGGAGTGGTCCCGAAGGAGTACATCCCCTCCATCGAGAAGGGGCTTCGCGCCGCCATGGAGAAGAGCCCGATGGCCGGTTATCCGGTGGTTGACGTGCGCTGCGTGCTTGTCGACGGGAACTACCACCCGGTCGATTCCAGCGACATGGCTTTCCAGCTCTGTGCCGCCCAGTGCTTCAAAACCGCCTACAACAAGATGGCCCCAATCCTCATGGAGCCGGTCATGAAGGTGGAGGTGAACACTCCGGACGAGTACATCGGCAACATCACGCGTGACATCACCAAGCGTCGCGGCCGTATCGAGAACATGCGCCGTTTCCGTAAGGGTTCGCAGAAGCTCGACGGCTTTATCCCTTTGATGGAGATGTTCGGCTATGCCACGGCCCTTCGCAACGTCACCAGCGGCCGTGCCAACTACTCCATGGAGTTCTACCAGTACATGAAGATGCCTGCCGCCAAGCAGGAGGAGATTGTCGCAGAACGCAGAAAGGCGTAATGCCAAGGCTGGTTTCACAATAAAAAAAGTGTGGGAATTCCCGCACTTTTTTTTATACCACGGCGAAAGATCCGTTTTTGGGTCAGAAGTCATACCCGGCCCCTACGTAGAAGCCGACTCTCTTCCTCTCCTTGCTGTTCCAGTGGACATTCGCCTGGATGGGGCCGAGTTTGCTCTTGTAGGCCACTTTCAAGCCGACGGCATAGATGGCGTGTTCGCTCATTCCGTTCACGTTCCCGTCATGCATTGCCGCGCCCGAGAGAGAGAGATACAGGTTCTTATAGACTTTGAACCGGAAATCGACATCAACCATAGTGAGAAAGTCTTGGCAGTTGGTGCTCCCGTTGAAGCCGATGAAAGGCATCTGCTGGTCAAAATACCGCCCTTCCATCACGCCGCCCGCGAAGTTGTACATGTAGTCGTTGCCGTCGATGTTGCCAAGGATGTAGCGGCCTCTCAATGCGGGGATGATGTGGAAGAATCGGGACACGGGGATGGCTCCTTGGATGCTGGCCGCCACATAGTGTGAGTTGGCGGGCGTGTAGTCATAGCCGGCGGTCACGCGAAGCCCCTTTTCGGGAAAGTAGCGGTCGCTCAGGTTGTCGAACGCGAGGCGGAAGTAGAGGTAGGGGTAGTACGAACTCCAATTCCAACCTTTCGAAAGCCCGGAGGACGAAAAGATGTTGTAGTAGGGGGTGTGTTCGAGCCGGAAGCCGATCCGCAGGTCGAGTCGGCTCCAATGGGTGTCTGCCCCATAGATGTCGAGGATGTTGCGCCAGACCTTTTGGTAGTATTGGCTGGGTTCGTATTCGGTGTCGGGGGCATCACCGACGCCGTCGAAGTCAAAGCTGTAAGCGCCGTTCAGGGTGCGGTACTGCGATTTGATGGCGATGCCGAACATGGGGCCGCGGACTGGGATGTAGCTGAAGTCGAGGCGCACGTAGGGGGAGATGGCGAGCCGCGCCGTGGCGTCGAGCCTGGGGCCGAAGATGCGGTTGCGCCCGAATCCGCCGTTGAGGAGGATGGATATCCACTCTTCCGTGTCGGCACGGATCCCGATGCCTAACGAGTTTGGTGGGCGCTTCAGGCAGGTGAAGACGAGCCGGTAGCTGGTGCCGTCAGGCTCCCCGAGCAGTTCGTAGGTGACTTGCGAGAATGCCATCGTGCTGTAGATGGTGGCCTGCTCCAGCTCGATGTCGTCTTTGCCGTAATAATTGCCAGGAGAGATGTGTATCTTGTCCTTGAAATAGCGCATTTCCTTGTCGGAGATGCCAATGTATTCCACGGCGGAGACCTTGACTTTCGTCTTGCTGATGTCCACGGCCTTCGCATTCTGCATGACACGCCCTCCTCGTCCCACAATCCGTGAGAGGCTGTCTATCTCTCTTTCGTGTTTTGAGGCGGCTTCGTAGCCGATGCGGATCATCCGGTCGATCTCCTCCGTGCTGAAGCTCAGGGAGGTGTAGCCGGTGAGGTCCGGGGTGATATAGACGGTGGTGTTCATGGTGGCGCGGTTGTGTGCCTCCAGACTGCCGGAGTATTGGGTTGTCTGCAGGAGCACGTCTGCTACATTGTTGATTTCGTGGCGTTCGCGGGGCATGTATAGCTCCACGCCGATGATGATGTCGGCGCCGGAGGCCCTGGCCACGTCCACGGGGAAGTTGTTCTTGGTGCCGCCATCCGCCAGTATCATCGAATCTGTGCGTACCGGCCTGAAATACCCTGGAATCGACATGGTGGACCTCAGTGCCGTGATCAGGGAGCCGGAAGTCCAGTGCTTCTCCGTCTGAGTGACGATTTCGGAAGCCACACAGCAGAAAGGAATGGGCAGGTAGAGGAAGTCCAGGTCTCCCTGATAGCCCACGGTCATGGAGCTCATCAGGTTGTAGATGTTCAGCCCATATTTGAAGCCGGAAGGGAGGCTTTTGACGAACCGCTTCTTGTCGAACGGGAAGTCGAGGAGGTAGGTCGATTTGTAGCGTTGCTGCTCGTAGCTGTAGTAACCCAATGGGATGTTGTCGCTCATCATCACATCCCAATCGATGTTCCGGATCAGCTGGTCGATTTCGTCCACGGAATAGCCCATGGCGTAGAGGCCTCCCATAAGGCCTCCCATGCTGGTGCCGGCCACAAAGTCGACGGGGATGCCCTTCTCTTCGAGGAACCGGAGCACCCCGATGTGCGCTGTGCCCCGGGCGCCGCCGCCGGCAAGGACGAGCGCCACGGTCGGCCGGCGCTCGGTGCTTCGGATGTGGGACATCCGCTCGTGCATCCTCTCGAAGAACACCGAGTCGTTCTTGGGGTCGTAGCTCAGGTTCACCAGTTCAGACACCTGTCCGCGTCCCGAGAAGGGGCTTCCGGCCAGACACAGGATGACGAACACGGCCAAAACCCAATTCACCGATGGATTATGTGTCTTTCTCATATTGTGGAACAATTCGTCAGTTGTCACTCTTCAAATCTCCTTAGCAGGAACATTTTCCTCGTGACCCAAAAGTACATGGCCACGCCGGCGAGATGCACGCCCACCACCGTCCAGAATAAGGCGGAATAGCCGAGGAATTCGGCGATGACCCCGCCGAGGACGATGCCTATTCCCATGCCCAAGTCCCAGGAGGTCAGCAGGGTGGAGTTGGCGGTGCCGCGTTCGTTGTGGTGCGCCACCGAGATGATCATGTTCTGGAATGCCGGCCACATGTGCCCGTTCCCGAGTCCCACAAGCAAGGCTGAGGTGTAGAAGCAGAACGGGTGGGGCGAGATGATGAATACCGTGTAGCCGACGGTGGAGATGAGGATGCCGATGCCGGCGTGGCGGGTCAGCTTCCCCTCCCGCAGCGACTTGCCACCCTGCAGCCTCGACATGATCAGGCCGAGGGAGAGCAGCAGGAAGAAGGTCCCCGCCCCGCGGGTGATGCCCAAGGATTCCTTTGCGTAGATGGCCAGGTAGTTGCTCAACACTCCGTAACAGGTGGCGAAGAAAACCATGTTCACGCCGAGGAACCAGCCCCGCACGAGGAAAAAACGGTCGAGGGATAATTTCTTTTTGTCGGCCACGGGCAGGCGCTCCGGCAGTTTCACGGAGGCGGCGACCGCCGTACTCACCAGGGCGAACAGCAGCGCCACAAGGAACAGGACGTCGAAGTTGCCGAAATGCTTGTAGAGGGCGATGCCTGCGGTGGGGGCGATGGCGGTGGCGATGTTGTTGCTCAAGCCGTAATAGCCGATGCCCTCGTTCCGGCGTGAGGAGGGGAGCACGTCAATGGCGACAGTGGAGTTGGCCACGGTGCTTGCGCCGAAAGGCCCCCCGTGGAGCGTCCGCACGATGGCGAACAGGGCCAGCGTGCCGGCAATGAGGTAGAACCCGTAGAAGGCGAAACTCAGCAGCATGAAGAAGACCAGCACTCTCTTGCGGTTGAAGGAGTCAACGATGTAGCCGCTGAATGGACGGAACAACAACGCCGCGACCGCGTAGCCCGACAGCACCAGCCCTATGGTGTCCTTCGTGGCACCGAAATGCTCGCTCAGATAGATCGGCAGCAACGGGGTGAGGATGTAGAAAGCGAAAAACAGCGTGAAGTTCGCCGTCATCACCTTGATGTACTCGCGGTTCCATAAAATCTCTTTCTTCTCGGACATGTCCCTCCTTTTTCCAGCGGCAAAAGTACGATTTTTTTCTGTTCAGAACAGAATTCGTAACATCCCTGTTTACATTGCTTTAGAACTCGTTTCTGCGGATTCTGAAAAAAAAAAGTCGGGGCAATATCAAAAAAATGTATCTTTGCGACTTCATTTCTAATGCTGCCAGATATGAGAAAAAGAGGCCTAAAATATATCGCGTTCCTGTTGCTGTCGATTCTGACAGTGACATTTGTGTCCTGCCAATCATCCAGAAACCAGGTACATAAACCGAGCAGATACCAGAAAACGCGCACCCGCCATACCCCTAAGTGGAATGCCACCACCTCTCAGAGCACCACCTACTATATCAAAAAAAACTCCACTCGCAAAAGTCATGACAGCAAACGGAAAAAACGTTAGATTATGATCAGAAATATTTTGAAAAGAGATATAACCCTGACCCTTTTGATGATGCTTCTCGCCTGGCGATTGTCAGCGCAGGAGAACCACCTACGCTTCAATGTGGTGAACGACACCGCGCATGTGGATGCTGTCATCGAGGAGGACTCCTTGGGCAACCTCATCAATTCGATGTATGACGCTAACCTTGACAATGTTGACCATGGCAACGGCATGCTGTTCACATACTTCAACTGGATGCCGGGCTACAATCTCTACCAGAACTTCGACATCGTGACCATCCATTACCGTCACCAAGGGTCGGCCCCGCGCGACACGATCCTGCTTGCGGGCTACCGTCATCCCGCCCAATACCGCATCACCTCGAATTACGGCTTCCGTCACCGCCGCATGCACCGTGGCGTCGACCTTGGCTATCCGGAGGGCACGCCCGTTTGCGCGGCGTGGGACGGCATCGTGCGCATCTCGAAGGGGACAGCCAACACCGGCGGCTATGGCAATCTGGTGGTCATCCGCCACGACAATGGCCTGGAGACCTATTACGGACATCTCTCCCGCCGTTTGGTCAACCCCGGGCAGATGGTCAAGGCCGGCGACATCATCGGCCTCGGCGGCAACACCGGCCGCTCTTACGGCTCGCACCTCCATTTCGAGGTCCGCTATCTCGGCAACGACATCAACCCTAACCGCCTCATAGACTTTGACAACTTCAAGCTGAAGTATGACACCCTCTACGTCTCCGGCTACACGGTTTCAGTGCCCAACCCTACACCGCAGACCGTGCAGCAGCAACAGCAGTCGAGGCGACCCTCTTCTTCGCCGCAGTACCATAGGGTACGCAAAGGGGAAAACTTGGGGCGGATAGCCATCAAGTACCACACCACGGTCACGAAAATTAAAAAGCTCAACCGTTTGCGCAGCGATTTCATCCGTGAGGGTCAGCGTCTTCGCGTGCGGTAGCCATGGGCCGTCCTCTCCTTTTCGGCTTCCTCTTGTGTCTTCTGTCGGTGCCCCTCGCAGCACAGATTACCTTTTACGACTTTGGTTTCGAACGGGACGGACAGGTCCGCGTGGAGGAGGATTCCCGCGTGTTGAGGTTGCCATGGGCAGGAGGCCTCAACTCCGTGCATTTTTCCGAGATTGACCTGGATACGGACGGTTCCCCCGACCTCCTCGGCTTCGAGAAGCACGGCAACAGGCTCCTGCCGTTCCTCCGCAGGGATGGCGGTTTTGAGTACGCCCCGCAGTATGTGCGCTTCTTCCCGGACTTGCATGACTGGGCCATATTTTACGACTATAACCACGACGGCAAGCCTGACATCTTCACCTACGGACTCGCCTCCATCCGCGTCTTCGAGAATATTTCCACTGACACGCCGCGATTCCGTCCGGTCACGGATGCCTTACAAGCCTACTACTATAACGGCTATACCAACATCTATGCCTCCCCCGACGACTATTTGGTGGTGGACGATGTCGATGAGGACGGCCACTTGGATATCCTGAATTTCTGGGTTTTAGGCCGATATGTCCATCAACTGAGAAATTATGCCAACGAGGGTGACCCCCTTGACTTTCACTTGGAAAACGAGTGCTGGGGCCATTTTTCGGAGGCGGCCGACAACAACGTCGTCACCCTTTTCACGGATTGCGCCGACAAGTCCGGAGACGGCCCCACACGGCACACCGGCTCCTCCATGCTGTTGTACGACTTCGACGGCAACGGGCTGCCTGATCTGCTGCTTGGCGATGTCGATTCACCATACAACATATTATTGTATAACCACGGCACGCTTTCCGATGCGCGGATGACCCGGCAGGACACGGCGTTCCCGGCTTTCACGCCCATCAAGCTCTACTCCATGCCGGCGGCCTCTTTTGTGTCGCTGCCCGGGCATGGCGCCCCGTCGCTCGTGGTTTCGCCGTCGGACCCGTCCCTCACCAAGTCGCAGGACCTGAACAGCGTGTGGGTGTATGACTACAATGCTCAGATACAGCAATATGTGCTTGTTCAGACAGACTTCTTGCAAGGGGAAATGGTGGATGTTGGCAGTGGTGCGTACCCTGTATTCTATGATTTCGACGGTGACGGCCTCCAGGACCTGTTTATCGGCAATTATGGGCGGTTTGATAGCGCGGCAACGGTGAACGGCTGGCTGATACCGCATTTCTCATCATCGGTGCGCCACTATCGGAACACAGGCTCCGCCGCAATGCCGGTGTTTACATTGCAGACGGACGATTTCGGGAATCTCCGGATGCTGGGCGAACGCGCATTGTATCCTGCATTTGGGGATTTCGACAGCGATGGGCTTACGGACATGCTGTGCGGTAGGGAGGACGGCACGCTGCTGCTGGTCCCGAATGCACGTCTGACCACCGGCATGGGCAGCGTGACGGAGAATTTCGCGGGCATTGATGTGGGTGAGTTCAGTACGCCACAACACTTCGACCTGGATGGCGACGGGAATGCGGATTTGGTCATAGGCAACCGGCGCGGCCTGCTCTCCTACTATCGGGGTGGCGGTTCGGAAACTGGTGGCTTCCAAAAGATCACCGACACACTTGGGGGTGTTGACATGCGCGATTTCACGCAGTCCTATTTCGGTTACAGCGTGCCGTGCCTCTATCGGGACGCGCAACGCGGAACCGTGCTGTTCTGCGGGGGCGAACAGGGCGAAATCGCTTATTACAAACAAATTGACGGCAATCTGTCGGGCGTTTTCGAGAAGGCCGAGCCGAACTTGGCAGAGACCGTTGAAGGGACTGCGTACGCTTTCCGTGAGGGCAGGAGAGTGGCTCCGGCCGTTTCGGACCTCGACGGCGACGGGCGGCCCGAGCTGTTAATCGGCAACTATGCTGGCGGAGCGGCCTTTTTCCGGGGGGCGAATCCTCCGGCGCACACGTCCGTGGGGGCGTACGAAAAACCCGTGTCGCTGCGTGTCTATCCGAACCCCTCGCGCGGCGTGCTGCATGTCGAAAACGACCGCCCGATGCAACGGATATCGTTGTACGACATTTACGGCCGTATGGTGATGGCGTCTGGCGCGGCGCAGACAGCGGCGGTGCTGGACGTGTCGGGGCTGCCTGCGGGAGTGTATCTCCTGAAAGCGAATGGGGCTGTTGTCACTAAAGTGGTGATTACCAAGTGAGGCGGGCGGCACCTCGAAAAAAAATGTATTTTTGCAAATTCATTTAACGAGTAAGATATGCTTCAAATCAACAGTTCAGAACAGGTCATCGAGGCCAGTGCCGAAAAGGTCTATCAGGTGCTAACCCAGTTCTTCCAAAACCCGTTGGACAACATCCCAGGGGTCACGGGGTTTGAGCGGCTGGAGAACGGCTGCCGCTTCAACGTGCAGGACCAGATTAAATGTCAGCTCACCCTCGCCGAACAGGTGCCCTGCAGCCGGGTCGTCTATATGGCGGAGACCGACAAGCCCGTCTCGGCGAAAGTGACGTTCGACATCGCCCCGTGCGGCGAGGAAAGCCGTCTGTGGGGACAGGCAGACATCGACGTGCCGTTCTTTCTCAAGCCCATGGTCAAAGGGCTGGTGGACAAGTTTATGGACACCGCCCTGCAATATCTGAAGACGTATATCGAAAAGAACTGATATGGAAAACCACATCATCCGAACCGAGAAGTTAATCAAGAAATACAAGAACCGGACGGTTGTCAATGAGGTCTCCGTCAATTTCACGCAGGGCGAGATCGTGGGACTGCTCGGGCCTAACGGCGCGGGAAAGACCACTTCGTTCTACATGATCGTGGGACTGATCAAGCCGTTCTCGGGCCGTATCTTCCTCGACGAAAAGGACATTTCGGAGGAACCCATGTACAAGCGCGCGCAGATGGGCATCGCCTATCTGCCGCAGGAAGCGTCGGTGTTCCGGCAGCTGACCGTGGAGGACAACATCCGGGCCATCCTCGAGTTTAGCGGCATGACCAAGGCCCAGCAGAAGGAGAAGTTGGAGAGTCTCATCGCCGAGTTCAACATCGAGAAAGTGCGCAAGAACAAGGGCAACAATCTTTCCGGCGGCGAGCGTCGGCGTGTGGAGATCGCCCGCTGCCTCGCCTCCGACCCCAAGTTCATCCTCCTCGACGAGCCTTTCGCCGGGGTCGATCCCATCGCCGTAGAGGACATCCAGAGCATCATCTGCAAGCTGAAAGAACGCAACATCGGGGTCGTCATCACTGACCACAACGTCCACGAAACCCTCTCCATCACCGACCGTGCCTACCTCCTGTTTGAGGGCCGCGTGCTCAAGGACGGCACCGCCGAGGAACTTGCCGCCGACCCCGTGGTGAAAAAGGTCTATCTCGGATCGAACTTCGAGCTGAGGAGGTGATCAATGTACAATGTACAATGTATAATGTACAATGAACAGTGAATGATGAGCAATGTTCAATGTTTGGCTTGTGAAAAACTAAAAGGTTTGAGAAATGAGAGAGAGTTTGATTTTGGGAAAGAGCAAGACGTTTGCTTTGAGAATGATTAGGTTGTACGAATATTTGCAGAAGGAGAAAAAGGAGTTTGTCATTTCGAAACAAATACTGCGTTTGGGATTGAGCATTGGTGCGAATGCAAAGGAAGCGTCGCTGGCACAGTCCAAGGCTGCGTTTATTGCCAAAATGAACATATCCATCATCAAGTCTGCACGCGAATCCTTGAAAAAAGAAACTAAATCCAGACAAACGCATCAATAACCCTCTATACATTATACAAGTTTCGCATGTTAAAAAAAGAAGAAAAATAAGTGCGTGAAGAATGTTCCCGGCCGCAGCAGGCCGCTGCGGCGCGGGCGAACTCCCCTTCTGTTTTAGAAGGGGTGCCCGT
>CAMHNQ010000087.1 GCA_946186495.1 uncultured Bacteroidales bacterium | reverse complement strand
ACCGACCATTTATACACAGGCTCCCCTGCGGCCCTGTATTGAACAATCTCCCCATCAATCTTCCCCTTTTGGTAGTCTATTATGGTTGCTAGGTATAGGGATCGCTTCTTCTTTCCATAAGAGTACCGATACCTATATGATCTTCCATGCCTCAACCCTCCGTTAAATGATTCTGACAAGAGAATATGCTCATTCAATTGTTTTATAGAAACGCTGTCCTTTCTACTGATATCATATAGGATCCAGTTTCCGTCTGACAAACTATCCTTAAACTGATATTTACAGCAGGAGGATCTTGTGTCAATACGGTAATATAAAGTGTCGTCCAAGAAAACGGCATGTGATTGAGCGAGTGCCACAGGCGCGAAAGTAAGAAGGACGATTAAAAGGACGACGATTCTCATGATTATTTTAATTCATCGTAAAAGTCTAACAACTCTTTGATTAATGTTTCCTGTGCTTGTTTCGCTGATTTGCCAATCGCATTAACCAACATAAATCCTTTAGGAGGATTAATTATCGTATTATTACCTGTAGTATTAAAAAAGAATTTTGAATCACTTGTTCCATAATCTGCGATACAAGAATTAAAAGCAGCGTTGAAATTATCAGAATAGATATTAATCATTATTTGTTCCACCGCAGGGTTATATGAAAGGGATTTGGCATTATATGCAGGTTCACCTGTTATTAACTCATGAGAAAGTTCGTCGAACATACAATCCGGAGATATGGATTCTTTTGATAAAAGATTCACCTCTATATAACAATCACTCTTAATTGCTTCAAAAAGTTTTTTCGCGTCCTTGTTCTTCAGTTTTATTCCTGTGACTTTTTGATAATTAGACGAAAACTGCTTATATGTGACATTTGGATCCTTAAACATAATCATATTGGGATCACTCTCAGCTAACGAAAATGCATCATACATATTCATGCAATCGACTCCTTTGTAAGAAAGCAAATAATTCCTAAAGGCGATATTAGCATTTTTTCCTATTAACCTAAATTTTTCCCCATTCGGATCCACCAACTTCACCAGGTTGTCCGCGCAATACACATACGATGATAAGGAGGGATATTTCGCCGCCATAGGGTCCACGCTCAGCCACACGCTCAAATCCGAAGAGTAGTACTTTGCTCCGAAATACGAGTAGCCCGTCTCGGCAATGCGCAGGTGCAGGAGGAGGTTCCGCATGGGAATCTCCGCGTATCTCGCGTATCTGCGCGGAGAAAAGCACGCAGATTCTGCGGGAGTCTGCGGGAGACATGGGCTATATGACGGAATCGGTCTCATTGTCTTTTAGCGGCACAAAAGTACAAAATTATCCAATCACTTGCCGCATTGTTTTCAGCTTTTTGTCCCGGAGAAGTTCACCAGGCACTCGTCACCCCAAAACTACCCTGATCGACAAGGCAGGGCTTACGCATCAACTTCCAAGGACTCCGACTGCACGGGGTTTTGAAGTGTGTCGCATAAAGCCGGCGGAGGTTTTTTCCCTCTCAACTGTTCGAGGCGGATGCGGACAATCACGGGGAGGCCGGATCGCGGGGGGCGCGACGCGGGGAAAGTCCGCGGGCGGGGGGATGGGATGATTCGCTGCTGCTCTGATAGGGTGCAAATAGGACGCAGACACGAATCAAACGGTCAACACAAGAGAAGCGTCGTCTCCTAATCCGCGCTGGCTCGCCCAAATAAAAAAGTTGATGCGTAAGCCCCGGACCCATAACCAATAACCAATAACCAATAACCATTAAAATTGTATCTTTGCCGCTTCAAAATCCCAATCGCTATGATCAGACCCGACGAACAATATTTCCCCTTCCTCGCAGGCGAGGAGACGATGCGCAAACTGGCGGAAGGCATCCGCGAACGCATGTTCAGCTACGTGTCAACCAGCAAATTGCAATCGCTTGTCCTGGGCATCTCCGGCGGCATCGACAGCACGCTGTGCGCCGCCCTGCTGCGGCCCGTGTGCGACCGACTCGACATCCCGCTCATCGGACGCTCCATCACCATCGAGACCAACAAGCCCGAGGAAATCGACCGCTCCATCGCCGTGGGCGAGGCCTTCTGCCACGACTTCGCACACCTCGACATCACCGAGACCTTCTTTGCCAACAAGAAACTGCTCGTCCACTACGACGACTCCCATCTCTCCAAACTGCGCCAGGGCAACATGAAGGCCCGCATGAGGATGATGGTCCTCTTCGACCTCGCGCAGCTCCACCGCGGCATGGTCATCTCCACCGACAACTACACCGAATACCTCACCGGCTTCTGGACCCTCCACGGCGACGTGGGCGACTACGCCCCCGTGCAACACCTCTGGAAGACTGAGATTTACAACCTCGCCAACTACCTCCTCGGCGAGGAGACCCCGGAGCAGCAGGCCGCCATGCAGTCGTCCATCGACGCCACCCCTTTAGACGGGCTCGGCATCAGCGCCAGCGACTGCGAGCAGCTCGGCGTGGAGAACTATTTCGAGGCCGACCGCCTCTTCGCCGCCTATTTCCAGGGCGACGAGACGCTGCGCGAGCACGTGCTCATCAAACGCTACTACGCCTCCGAATTCAAGCGCCACAACCCGGCTTGCTTCACCCGCGAGGAGTTGGTCTCCGGCATGGGAAAATAGCGGTCTATGGGCGATAATGTTCTGGACTCGAAGCTGATTATCGACGCGGGCGGCACCAAGACCGCCTGCGCCTTGCTTTTTGAGGGCCGCGTGTTCCGGTGCGCGGTTCCCGGCATCAACCCGAACTACACGCCGGAGGAGGAAATTTTGCGCTCCTTAGCCGATGCCGTGTGCCAGCTCCCGAAAGGGGCAACCATCGCGGAAACTGACTATTACGGGTCCGGATGCGCCACCCCGCAGAACGCTTTCCGCATGGAGGGGATTCTGCGGATGTTCTTCCCGACGGCCAACGTCCGCGTCTGGTCCGACCTGATGGCTCCCTGCCATGCCCTGGCCCGCGACACCGAGGCCATCGTCGGCATCCTCGGCACCGGCGCGGCCTCCTGCCACTACGACGGGCATACGATGGTGCGCCGCGCACCGTCGCTCGGCTGGCTGCTCGGCGACGAGGGCAGCGGCACACATCTCGGCAAAGGACTCGCCGCCGCCTACCTCTCGGAAACGCTCCCCCACCCCATCCGCACCGCCTTCGAGGAACGCTACCGCCTCAACCGCGACCTCGTCATGCACCACCTCTACCAAGAGCCGCATCCCAACCGTTTCCTATCCCAGTTCCCGCCATTCCTGGGCGAGAACATCAACGATCCATCTGTAAAGCAAATCGTCACATCTTCTTTCGAGACATTCTTCGAAAAACAGAAAAGCTATTACTCCGGCTGCGGCAGTCTCCCGTGGCACTTTTCCGGCTCCGTGGCGGCGCACTTCGAGAAGGAACTGCGCGAGGCGGGCGACAAGTCCGGATGCACCGTCGGGGAGGTGGTCGCCGACCCGATGGAAGTGCTTATCAAATCCGTAAACAACAAGTAGGGACATGCCGAAATCAGCCCAAATCCTCCTTTCCGACCATTTCACCTACGGAAAGCTTTTGCGCTTCACCGTGCCGGCCATGCTGATGATGGTGTTCACCTCCATCTACAGCGTGGTGGACGGGCTTTTCGTGTCGAACTTTGCGGGGAAGACGGCTTTCGCGGCCCTCAACCTCATCTTCCCGTTCCTGATGTTCCTGAGCATCGTGGGCTTCATCTTCGCCACTGGCGGAAGCGCATTGATAGCCAAGACCTTGGGAGAGGGGGATTCGGAAAAGGCCAACCGTATCTTCTCCATGCTCGTCTATGCCGGCGCCCTGTCGGGTGTCTTTTTCGCCATCATGGGGTGGCCGCTGCTGGACGACATCTCGCGGCTGTTGGGCGCCGACGAGGCCATGGTCGGCGACTGCGTGATGTACGGCCGCATCCTGCTTGCCGCCCTGCCCTTCTTCATCCTGCAAATCATGTTCCAGACCTACATGATCACCGCCGAGCGGCCGCGGCTGAGCCTTGCGGTGACCCTCGTCGCGGGGGTCCTCAACATGCTGCTGGACCTGCTTTTGGTCGGGTGGCTCGGTTTCGGCCTGAAGGGCGCGGCCTGGGCCACTGCCACCGCCCAGATAGTCGGCAGTATCGTCCCGCTGGTCTATTTCATCTTCCCGAACACCTCCCGCTTGAGGTTAGGCCGGCCCGTCTTCAACGGGAAAGCGCTTCGGCAGACCTGCTTCAACGGGCTGAGCGAGTTCTTCACCAACATCTCCTCCACGGTAGTCTCCATGCTCTACAACTACCAGCTGATGAAGTACATCGGCGAGGACGGTGTGGCCGCCTTCGGCATCATCATGTACTTGGCGTTCGTCTTCGCGGCCATCATGATCGGCTACAGCATGGGCACCGCGCCGATCGTGAGCTACCACTACGGTGCCGGCAGCCGCGACGAGCTGAAGAATGTCTTCACCAAAAGCATGATTCTGATCGGTGGCATCGGAATTGTGCAGTTCCTGACCGCAGAGCTGTTTGCCGGGCCGTTAGCGCGGGTCTTTGCGAATTACGACCCGGAACTGCTGGCCCTCACCCGTCGCGCCCTGCGCATTTACAGCGTGTCCTTCCTGCTGATGGGCTTCAACGGCTATACCTCCGCCTTCTTCACCGCCCTGAACAACGGCGTGGTGTCGGCCGTCATCTCCGTCAACCGGACCCTCGTCTGCGAGACCGTCGCCGTACTTCTCATCCCTTTGCTGTTCGGGGTGGACGGCATTTGGTACGCCATCATCTTCGCCGAATCCGCCGCCCTGATTCTCACCATTTCCATGCTCCTCAAGCACCGGAAGCGGTACGGATACGCTTAGCGCCGGCCGGAAACCGCCCGTCTCCCGCCAGGCCTTTCGCGTCTCCGCCATGCCGCGACTCGGGCAATCTGCCTGTGTCAGACGGAGTTCCGCCACCGGTCCGGGAGGCTGTGCGCACCTGCCCTTACGCTTACACAAAAAGACGGGATTCTGCAAACAAGGTGATTGTGGTTTTAGAATTTTGTGTACCTTTGCCAAAATTTTCACAATGATGAGAAAACGTACCATTTTCACTTGCATTATCGTTCTAATCACCCTCGCGTTGCCGGCCCAGACCCCGGCGAAATACTGGGTGGCTTTCACCGACAAAAAGGGTACCCCCTACTCCATCGCCAAGCCCGAGGCATACCTTTCCCCCCGTGCCATCGAGCTGCGGAAGGCACACGGCATCCCCATCGACGAGCGCGACTTGCCCGTAAACCCCGACTACGTGCGGCAGGTGCTGGCCCTCGACACGGCGGCCCGCTGCTTCACCACCTCCAAGTGGCTCAACGGCATGACCGTCTATGCCCTGCGTGACGACATGAAGGAGGCGGTCGGGCGGCTGCCCTTCGTGGCCTCCGTCGAGCGCACCATCACCATGAAGGAGCCCGAGCCGCCGAAAGAGCCCGCCTACGTGTTCCCGGGCAGCGGCGGCGCGGTCAGACACACCTACCAGGCCGACCTACGGCAGGGCGACGACTTCGACTACGGCAAGGCGGCACACCAGGTGCGCGTCAACAACGTGCAGTGGCTCCATCGCATGGGCTTCCGCGGCGAGGGCATGCAGATGATGGTCCTGGACGGCGGCTTCCAGAACATCGACACCATCTCTTGCTTCGAGGCCCTGCGCAGCGACCACCGGCTGTTGGGCGCCCGCAACTTCGTGCAGCCCGAAAAGGACCCGATGCGCAAGCACACCCACGGCACGATGGTGCTCTCCTGCATCGCCTCATACCTTCCCGGCAAGCTCGTCGGCACCGCCCCTATGGTGCAGGTGTATGTGGCGCAGACTGAAGACGGGCGCAGCGAGAACCGCATCGAGGAGGACAACTGGGTGGCCGGCCTGGAGTATGCCGACAGCCTCGGCTGCCAAGTCCTCAACTCCTCGCTGGGATACACCACTTTCGACGACACCGTCAACCAGCGCACCTACGCCGACCTGACGGGCGAGGTGAGCCGTGCCAGCCGCGCCGCCGCCATCGCCGCCACCAAGGGACTGCTCATCTGCAACAGCGCGGGCAACGAGGGCGGCAAGAAATGGAAGTACATCGGCGCACCCGCCGACGCCAAGGACATCCTCAGCGTGGGTGCCGTGAACGTGGAGGGCAAGCGGGCCTACTTCAGCTCCTTCGGGCCCACCGCCGACGGCCGCATCAAGCCCGATGCCTGCGCCGTGGGCCGCAACACCTACATCTCCACCCCTGTCGGAGTCATCACCATCGCCGACGGCACCTCCTTCTCCTCGCCGATGCTCTCCGGCATGGTCGCATGCCTCTGGCAGGCCTTCCCCGAGAAGAACAACTACGAAATCATGGAGGCCGTGCGCATGGCCGGCGACCGCAACATGCTTCTCAACGGGGAGACCTTCACCGCCCCGAAGCCCGACGACGGCTACGGCTACGGCATCACCGACTTCCTGCGGGCCTACAACATACTCAAATACGGACCCGAAAAAAACGTCCTCCCCGTTGCCTATTCGCACAAGGCCGACAGCAAGACAAGCAACCAATTCGCCGTCCTGGTCAACAGCATCAAACAAAAGGGCTACGACCAGCTGACCGTCACCGCAACGCCCCTCACCCTCCGCAACGGCAAGGTCGAGGAGGGAAAGACTGTGAAAGTGGCAACGAAGGCGATGATGACAGACGGCGCGCTCCTCCACACCATCACCCTGCCGAAGCTGTCCAAGAAGCAGCCCTACCAGCTCTACCGCGTCGATTTCAACATCGACGGGAAAACGGAGAGCCGGATCATGGGGCTGGAACAACCCGTCAAGAAGACATCCCGATAACATCACGAAGAGAGAAATGCTCACAAGATCGTCTTTTCTTGGCTCATCACGCACATTCGCGCTTCTTGTTGCACTGTGCTTTTGCTTGTGCGGCCTGCACGCACAGACCGAAGAGCTGGTCAACATCAGCTATGACCTGAAACGCGACTCGGTCTTCTTCACGGAGATGCGCACACGGATGGCCGACATCCGCCGGCGCGAGGGCCGCCCCACGGTGGGGCTGGTGCTGGCCGGCGGCGGCGCGAAAGGGGCGGCACACATCGGCGTGCTCAAATACATCGAGGAACTCGGCATCCCCATAGACTTCGTGGCCGGCACCAGCATGGGCGCCCTTATAGGGGGCATGTACGCCCTCGGCTATTCCGCCACGGAAATAGACTCGATCGTACGTTCTATCGACTGGAACATGATGATGAGCGACGACATCCCGATGGAGTTCTACTCCTATTACCGCACCGCCTACCAAAGCACCTATTTCCTCGACATCCCCTTCGACGGGATGCATTTCCTGCGCAGTCTCCCCTCGGGCATCCTTTACGGGTTGAACGTTTACAACATGCTGAGCACCCTGTCGGTCGGCTACCAGCACGAGATGGACTTCCTCTCGCTCCCGACGCCCTTCTGCTGCGTGGCCACGGAGGTGGTGAGCCAGAAAGAGAAGCACTGGTCGTCGGGGTCGATCATCGACGCTCTCCGCTCCACAATGTCCATCCCCGGCTATTTCCAGCCCGTGCGCGTGGACTCCATGATCCTCTGCGACGGCGGGACGAAGAACAACTTCCCGGTTGACCTGGCCAAGGCGGCTGGGGCGGACATCATCATCGGCGTGGAGATGACCCTGCCTCGCGACTACGGGAAAGTCAACAACATTGCGGACATACTGATGCAGACGGCCCAGTATTCCGGCGGTCTGGAGGCACATAACGAGAACGTGTCGAAGACCACGGTATATATCACGCCCGACATCACGGGGTTCGGCATGTTGAGCTTCGGCTCCAACGAGATCAACACGCTGATTAACAACGGTTACACGGCCGCCATAGAACACGCCCGGGAGCTGGACAGCATCGTGCGCATCACGGGCAACGCCGGACGCAAGATCCAACAGCCCAAGGCCATCAACACCTCGCAGACGAAAGTGAAAGTCACAACGGTGGATTACGAGGGCATCTCCGAAAAGGAGATGAAGTTCATCTCGTCAAAAGTGAGAATCCCCCTTAACGAATACCTTGGCCAGAAAGACTTTGAGATCGCACAGTCCATCATCTACGGCACCATGGCCTTCTCCCAGGTGACCTACCGGCTGATCCCCGACAGCACCGACGGCTACCGCCTGCTGTTCAAATGCGAGAAGAGGCCACCCAACGCCATCGGGGTGGGACTGCGCATCGATTCCGAGCAATGGTTCGCCGCCCTGCTCGACTTCGGCTTCGGCCGAAACACCATCTACGGCAACGTCTTCGAAGTGAAGGCCCGGCTCTCCATGTCCCCTTACCTGCATCTCGGCTGGACCCACACCCCCGCCAAGGGGATGCAGGTCGGCGCCTCCCTGCAGATAAACTACCAGACCCTCTTCGGCATCAACAACTTCTTCGAAAAGCCTGACGTCTATGTGCAGCAGTCACTCCGCGACGAACTGCGCGTCTTCCTCTCCTCCACGCATTGGAGCCAGGTGAACCTCCATGCCGGATTCCGCGTCGAGCACATGCCTTACTTCCGTTCCATCGCCGCCGGCGACTACCGGTATCTGAGCGACTGGAAGCACTTCTACCCGTACATATTCCTGCGTTTCGCGTACGACAGCGAGGACGACCACTACTTCCCGGACAGGGGTCTCAAGGTCACGGTCAGCTACGACTACGACTTCAGGCGCGCGCACTACGCCGGGGCAGGCTTGAAGGGCACGATTCCCGTATGCAATTTCTTCGCCATCCGTGCGGGCCTCAGGGGCAGGTACATCTTCGGCGATCAGAAGGAGTACTCCGTCATGAACAACTATGTCGGCGGCAGCATGGACGGCCGTTACTACGAACACCAAATCCCCTTCGTGGGGGTGAACGGGGAAATCCTATGCCGCGAACTGCTCACGGTGGTTGACCTGGACCTTCGCTTCAGAGTGACCAAAAAGAGCTATGTGTCGGCCTTGGTGTCGGCCATGCACGACGGCTCCCTACTCGACGGAAAGCTGTCCATGAACAAGCACGCAGCCCTTGGGGTAGGCCTCCAGTACGCCTTCCGCTCCAAGTTCGGCCCCATGCTGGCCAATGTGCAGTGGAACACCATCACGAAAAAAGCCTCTGTCTATTTCAGCGTAGGGTACGACTTCTGACGCGCGGCCGGGAGGCGGCCCGCAGAATCGGTACCGTAGGAAAAATCCCGAATTCAAGGATGTTTTTTAGAGGGTGAAAGTCGGGATAAGGTTGTCCTTCTGTTCTACAGCATGGGCTTGGAGTCAGCATTGGCAAGGAGCCAATCTGCCGCGATGTCTAAAAATCGTATCCCAAGGTCATCATAAACTGATGGCCCCTGCCACTGTGGAAATAGGGGGTCTTGCCCCTCCAGCCGACGCTCAGATTCATGCCGCCATCCCCTGTTTCCCATCTCCAGCCTACGACGGCGCTGGTCATGAACGGGCATGAGAACCCCATGCTACCGAAATTCAGAGCGTCAAAGCCAATCCTGAACTCGGCGAATGGGCCGCCGAAACCGTTTCTTAACGGATAATACCCACGAAGGTTAAGAAAAAGCGGGATCGAGAACTCCAACGGATGCTGGAGAGAGTCATTTGCAGCCTCATACAAATCCATCCCGAGTTTGTAGTCGATGAAGGGGCCGCCATATTCGAACGGAATATCTGCCCTGACGTTCAAATATAACGGGACACTGATTACATAATCCTCAACCCACTCGACAGGGCGATAATTATGCAGGAGAGAAGCTTGATAATAAGGGATTCCGGGGCAGTAGTCGAAATTCAGACCCACTCCTGCCCCGATGAAGAGATACGGGTTGCCTTGATAGCCATGCGTGGTGATGAATTCGAAGCCCCTGTACCTGTTGAAATTCTCGTTGTAAGAGAAATCGACGAAGCCTCTGTAACCTCGCTTTATGTTTTTGCCTGAACTTCCAATATAAGCCGGAGAATAGTCCGCAGCAAAACCCTTCTCTATCTCCACAACCTCGTCCATGGAGTATTTCAGCAGACTGCCGTCCTTGGTCTGGATTGTCAGTGAGACTCCCGGCTTCCGTTCGGAGACACAACCATGGATCACACTCCCGTTTTTAAGACGCACTGTCTCGCTAAAGTCGCATTTCTCCTTGACAATGTTCAGGATTTCGCCTGTCTCGAATATGAAGACACTGCCGTCGGAACACCTCACCTGCACGTTGTCTTTCCCGGGAATCTCCGATGCCAGGCCCCTGACCACGCTACCGTTCCTGAGGTACACGGTTTCCTGCGCATGAGAATTTCCTCATAAATTCTCAAAATACAGATTTAACGCATCTGTGTTACGCACCGCCCTGAGCTCCCGGAGGGTGTGGTTCTACAAAAAAAGCGTGAGCTCTCACTTCATCGCCTTTTGAGGTTTTCCACGACCTTTGCACAACAATAACGTAAAGCTCACGGTGAACACACGTGAGCATTACAACTTTACTACCTGTTGTGCCTTTTTGTTGTGGAAATTTCAAAAGACAAGGAAAGTTATACGCTTTTGTCTATACCATAAAAAAAGAACTGCTTTGGCATCCGCAACGCCGATACCAAAAATTTTGCAAATATACTATTTTTTTTCTTAGTATACGACAAATTCTATAACTTTTCTTTATCATGTTGATATACAAAAAATTATCAATAAGCTAAAAATTGGCCGCCTTTGGGGTTATATCTTACAAAACCAATTGGCATTCAGTATTTTATTATCAACAAAACCACAATTCCCCTTCACCGATGGGAATCTACCTGGCTTCAACAATATTGGAATTTTCTACACGATCCATGCTTTTTTATCCAAAACGACCACCAAAATGCACATCGCTGGACAGCCCTGCAAAAAAAAGACCATCCCCCGAGCCGCAGCTGTCCGCTACTGCCGGAAACATTCTTCACACGCTTGTTTTTCTCCTTTTTTCAATAACCAATAACCAATAACCAATAACCAATTCAAGTTTCGCATGTTTGTTTTCCAATCATAAGTATCTCAGAAAAAAGCTTTTTGCTGCCACTATCGTATTGTTGGCGATGTCAACACTCTCGTTCGCACACTATTTCCGGCCACGGCACACTGTGCCGGGCGGGCGAATTCCCCTTCTATTTTAGAAGGGGTGCCGTTAGGCGGGGTAGTAATATAGGCATTCTTATTCCTTTTTTTATCATCCTCATGCTCGTAATTCTCAACAATGTATTTCCTCAAATCCGACAGCATAATGTTCACATGCTGCAGGACATCATATTCACAAA
>CAMHNQ010000086.1 GCA_946186495.1 uncultured Bacteroidales bacterium | reverse complement strand
GTTTTTTTCACAACAAAATCGTGCATAATAGACACCGACTTCTTCCACAGTTCTTCTTTCCATTCTTCTTTTGTTGTTATTATCTCACATTTAAATGAATCCGACTTCACATTCAAATTCATGTACCTGAGAATATCCGATTGACGTTTAATTAAGAATTCGGTTAATACATCATACAATTCATCAGCTTTTAATTCCCCACTCACATAATCTCCAATTTTTTTATCGCTAAAATCTTCTACTTTCTCGAATGGAGTATTAAAATCATAAAACTCCAATCCTAACTCCGAAATCAATGTATATAGAAACGTTGCCGCGTATGTTTTTCCCGTCCCGTTGTCACCCGCAAAAAGGATAAACGGTTTGGACATATCAATTTCCATTGTATCAATAACGCCAAGATTAGAGATTCTCAACTTCATAACTGTTCGGTTTTTATCTTATAAATTTGCAAAAATATCATTTTTTTGTTTACGAACACAAGAAGGTGTATCTTCCTTATTATCCACCAATGACAGCTTCACTTGATGATTTGTTTATTAATTCTGGATGCTTTTACATTTGAACTATTTAATCATACGTTTATAATGATCTTCATAACCCGTCAATTTGAACACCAATTCAAATGCTTCTTTAAAATCATCATAATTGAATTCCTTGATGTCAAAAATGTTTTGTCCTATTGAATGTGATTCTCTATTGATATATCTATTGAATGCCCGGAATCTAGGCGCTTGCAATTCCTTCTCATTAAACACATTGTTCAACTCCTTCTTTTCAACAAAAGAGAAAAAGTATTCAATGATATTTCTCATGCAATTAGCTATTAAAGCGGGATGTGCACCTGAATCTTTAACAATCATCCAATAAGCATGATAGTCATTTTGAATTTCAGAATACTTCATCTCAAATATATGACTCCCTTGCTGACTTTTTTGTATGCGAAATAATTTTTGATTGTAATCCCCTTCCTTGTCTTTCCTCTTTATTATCGCCATCTCATAAAAAAAGTACAAACTATGTGTTAATAAAAACACTTGGTCGTACTTTGCTACGTTTTTGTTATTAGCATTGGAATCTGTAAATTCTTGTATGAGCAGGCGTCCAACATTATACACGTAAATATGAGACAAACTTGAAATAGGATCATCTATAATGACTATCTTTTTTCTTTCATTGTCATCCTTTGATTCTTTACCTTTGCATCTTTCAATAAAATACAAAAGGGTAATTATCATTTTTTCACCCTCACTTAATGATTTGAAAACATCGTCTGTTTGTCCTTCTCTACATAATTTATACAAACTATCCGAATATTTTTCAATTTTGAAATCAGCAATACCCATATCTAATAGTGCTGCATTGATATTATTAATTGCATCTTCAATGTTAATCGTTTTTGATTGATTTTCAATGATTATACCCTCCTGTATCTCTATTTTTCTTTCAACATCTTGTATTTCTTTTTTAGTTTGCTCAAGAAGTTTTTGCTGAGACCCCTCTGTTTGTATGTGACTGACTAATACGGAATCATATTGCCATCTCATCAAATTCCAGAATTCATCCTTCAATTCTCCAAGTGCACGTCCCTTTTGTTTCACTTTAACATTATAGTTTGTTATCAGTTCATTGGCTTTTCCGATTATATCATTCAATTTGTCAACAATCCCTTGAGTTTCAATTATTGTCACTGGTGTACTCGGTTTCTCTAGTTTGTATTCAATACTTTTGATGTTTTGATTAATCGTCGACAACAATGAAGACCATATCGATTCATATTCTGATTTCAATGGCAGGAGAATTGTGTATTGATTAAACGATTCCGACTTTTGAATCTGATTCTTTTGAGCACAATATTGTTCAAGAAGTGATTTTATCAACGATAGATCCTTCTCATACTCTCCGCTAAAGAATGATTCTATTTCTTTTACAAAATCATTAGTAATAGTTTCCTGCTGGCAGAATGGACATCTCTGTTTGTTATCATCGTAAATAGGATGTAAATAATTTTTCCCTTGTCTAACCCAATCAGAGTTATTTAACTCCTTAATCAGACCTGCTATCGTACTATTTTCATTTCCTACAATAACCTTTGAAAAAACAGCATTATTCTCTATTTCCTTTGTTACGATGTTTATATTTGGGATTTCTATCAATTCTTGAGCTTCTCCACGTTGAAGTTCGTCTGCCTCCTTTTTAATTTCCTCAACAGATCGCTTTGGTGGTTCTGAAGACTTGTCAATTGAAATAATATGGTCATACAATTTCGATTTATCCCCCTTTAATCCAGACAAACAATAATCCAATGATTGACCAGAACCTGAAAAATCATTTTTTATCTTCCACAATTCATTTTGGACTTTTCCACGTTCTTTTTCTATAGAGTCCAAATAGTTTGATTCATCCATTTTTTTAGCAGTTCTCTGCTCTTCCAATTTCCCTTTCTCCAGCTTTGCGTTTTCAATTGCAGATTGCGCCTCGGCATTATCCTTTGACAATGAAAAAATGCCTTTGATTTCAGAAGATTCATAGAAGCTTTCTTGCACAAATTTTTGATTGTATACATCCAGTTCATAAGATTTACCATCTTCTAATCCACCACCATATTCAATAGTTACACCATCTGGTTTTTCTCCATACTCGATGTCATACAACACATTTGAAATAGTGCTCTTACCTGTGCCGTTTAAACCATATATCAGATTAACCTTTTTATCGGTTTCCAAAATGGCTTTGTCCTTAAAAGGAGGGATACCTGCTATTTCTATCTTCGTAATCATACTATGACAATTATACTTCTCTCGTTACTATAATTAATAATTTTTTTTGATGGCTTTTGCTTGTTGGGTGGCTTTTGCTCATTTTATCTCATGCGATACCAATTTAGTAATGTCATCTGTTGAGAATGACATCTGAAATAGTTTAATATCGCTTCCTCTAAGCATGCTTTTTAAATAATCCCTTTTTCCCTTATCTATTCGCCAACCCATATAAACAGCCTCAATTCCAACGTTTTTCAACTGGTAATGATAGTCAACTTTCTTTCTTGAATACATAATCAACCGGGTCTCATTCTCATATCTCCAATAATCTCCTTTTGCAATCAATGAATCAACAAAAGGTATGTTGCCATCCAATGGAAACGGAAAATCATAATTGACATCAAGTAAACGGAGTACAATATCATCAGTATTAATCAAATCATCCGGCTTAATTCTATATTGAATGCAAAGCCCTTTATGATGGTCAGCATAGTGAGCCCACATTAACGGATTACAATCCTCAATTCTTGGAATTCTTCTTTTACATTTTCTCTTATTACGCAAAGGGTCCACCAAACAACCGATTCGAATTCTACTCCATGTCTCTTCAATCAAGCTATATAGATTCTTATCTATTCCTTTTGAATGAATCCGTTTATTTTCAATCCAAGCTTTAACAAGTGGATCCATAGGATCATTAAAGCCTTGTGGAGACGATAATGTGATAGAATTGTTTCTTATATCATTAAGCAGGTAACAATCATTTCCATACCATTTTTTCTCAATCAGCTTATCTTTATCATTTATAATACAACAATCCACACCATTGCCTTCTTTAATTATCTTTTTTATTTTCTCATATTGATTTTTTGTTAATTCAACATGTCTTTTGGGAAAAGCCGAAAAGCGAAACAGATGTTTTTCCCCATCTTGTTTTGGAAGTGCTTGGAAAACATCGAAACACTGATTATCCAAATGATATAATGGTGAGCTACCGACACTTCCATCCATTACATTCTCCAAAGCCACTTCAAGTTCAAAAGAGCCTCCTTCTTCTAAATTATTTGTCTCAAGAAAATCTTTTAACAACAATCCTTTTTTTCTCTTTTTCATATTTAGTTTACTTTAATTTTTCCCGTCACCACTTCATTGATGATGATCTGCTTCCGCTCCTGAAGGAGAGAAATCATTTTGTTAGATTCACTTATTGCCTCATCTATTTTTCTTGTGCGTTTGCTTAAATAGTCCACTATTTGCTTTTGCTCTGTAATTGGTGGAATAGGTAACTTGACACAATTCAAATTTGATTGGCTAAGTTTGGGCTGGGCAGAACCTGTAATAAACAATGTATAGTCAGCCGCTTCCATCACATAAGCCAAATAGTCATAATCATCCCTAATGGGTTTGAGAATATGGGCATGATTATTTACCCAAAACTTACCCTCTGCTTTATAAATTAGTGGCAAGTTCCTCATAAGCAAATTTGCTCCATCTTCGCCAATCAGCAAAACCTTATCATCAACATTATAATAGTCGATTTTATCAATAACTCCAGATGCTCCATAATAATCGTACTGTGGATTATTCCGAGAGCGTTGGTCTGCCGTTATTGGCATTCTCAATTTATCCAAATTGTAAAATAGATACCTATATGGCAATAGGTTCCAATGTTCCGGCACCTCCCCAATCCATTCCACGCCGCTGTCCTTCATTTTCGCGTTGGGGTTGAGGCCCTTGGTTACGGCGCGGTCGATGATGATTTGCTTGCGCTCGTTCAAGAGGTCGATCATTTTCTGCTGCTGCGCTATGGCGGCGTCAATCTTCGCAGTGGCGGTGTCAAGGTAGTTGGCTATGGCGGTTTGCTCGGCAATTGGAGGAATAAGAATTGGCAATCGCCTTAAATCTAACCAGCTCAAGCTTTGCCTTAAGCCATTGCCATGTCTATATATTTCTTTAGTAATATCCCAAGCATGCAAAAAATAATGCATGAATGAAGAATTGTATTTCCCATTAGTCACCAAGCCCAAATATGCTCCAGTAATAATCCCATCATCTTTAACCAACCCAGTTCTTAAACTCACTTTATCGTTCTGTAAGTCAGTACATCTAATAATAATATAACCAGGATGCACTATCTGATATGTATTGTATTCAGCAGGAACAAGTCCCTCATCGATGTCCTTCTTAACTACAATTTTCCCATAACTCAAAGAAAGTACAGTATTTACAGCCAAGTTATTGTTTCTCTCTTTGTTTTCTTTGAAAATAGCCAATCCAGGCAACACTTCCCAATGACTCGGAATCTCGCCGAGCCATTTCACGCCACTGGGTTTATATGTATCGTATCGTTGCATAATGTCAGTTTTCTGGGTTGTTTTCGTTGAATTCGTCAATCCATTCCTTCAGTTTTGCCTGCAACAATGTCTTGTCGGGCAGGTACAACGAATATTGCGCCGCATATACGTTGGCATCTTTGGGCAACGTCAGCTCCACCAAGGCATCGTTCTTCTCCTCGCAAAGGAGAATCCCAATGGTCGGTTTTTCAAACTCCTGCTTCACATAGCGGTCGTAATAGTTGACATACATCTGCATCTGCCCCAAATCCTGATGGGTGAGTTTCCCCGTCTTCAAATCAATAAGGACATAACATTGGAGCAAACGGTTGTAAAACACCAAATCAACATAAAAATTCTGCTCGTCAAAAGTAAAACGTTTCTGTCTCGCCTCAAAAAGGAATCCCTTGCCCATCTCCAACAGGAATTTCTGCATCTTTTCAATTATGGCATTTTCCAACTTGGTTTCTGTATAGGCGGCATCGGGCTTGAGTCCCAAAAATTCCAATGTGACAGGGTTCTTGATGATGTCGTCAGGTTTTTCCATCGTTTGCCCCTCACAAGCCAAACGCATCACCTCATCCTTGTTGCGACTTAGTGCTAAACGCTCGTACAGGCTACTGCCGACCTGGCGACTAAGTTGTCTAACACTCCACTGCTGCTGGGCACATTCAATTTCATAGAAACTACGGGCGTCAAGATTGTCAACCCGCATTAGAATGAGATAGTGGCTCCACGAGAGAGTAAAACGTGGTTGCCGGATTTGCGCAACACTGTTGCCCAAATTGCTAACTTTCTGTTTTTCAGTGTTTTGAAATTTGCGCAACACTGTTGCCTCAATTTGCGGATGTGCGTATGATTGATAAAAAAGCCTACATCTTCTTAATGTGTCATAAGTCCAGTCATCACCAAACTTTTCCATTAGTTTTTTGGATAATTGGCGAAGCAAATCTTTGCCATAGGCCGCCCTCTCCCCTTGTTGCTCATCTTCAAAAATGTAGCGTCCAACTTCGTAGCGGGCTTTCACCTCGGCAACATTCGCTGTGGCATAGACAAGATTTCGCGACTGTTCAATGATGGCCGACACCTTATCAAACAAAACAGTCAACCTTCCATCCTGCGTATTGCTCAATTCATTTTTTTTCATTTCCAAAACTCTACATCAAATTAAACAGTGACTGAATAAACCCTTGGCTCTGGCGATCGAGTTCGAGGATGTCGCGCTCGTTTTCTTCGAGGGTGCGCAACGGTACAGGCTTGTAGAAATACTTGTTGAACGAGATTTCGCAGCCTATCTTGGTCGGCGGCAGATTGATCCACGCATCCGCCACATACGGTCGCACCTCGCGCTGGAAATACTCGTAGATGTCTTCCTTCACGGGAATCTTTTCTGTGTCGCGCAAGTCGCTGTCGGTCTCGTATTCCACATATTGAGCGACATAGCTGCCTTTTTCGCCCGGGAAAAAGCCGTAGTCCGCGAGGCGTTTCTCGTCAATGCCATACACATCCACGAGTCTCTCCACTTCCTTGCTGCCTGTCTTATGCTGTTTCTTCACCACGGGCTTGGCTTCTGGATCGGTCACCGACATGGCACGGGCGATGGCATTCAATTTGTTGCCTTTCACGTCCAACTTCAATGCCTTGGCCGCAGCCTCAATCTTCGCGACAAACTGGTTGTAGTCCATGAAGACCTCCGTGCCGATGGCATGCATCAGTTGCTTGGCCGCATCCATCAACTCGCGGCGGCTCTGCCATTCCTTGATGCTGATGAGTTTCGCTAACTTCTTGTCGGTCAACTTTATCTCGTTGTCGTTCAAATACTCCTTGATGTCCGGGATCTCAGCGTCCAAACCTTCAAACACTTGGTTGCCGTAGGTCTGGTACAGCCATTTCGAGAGCTCGAGTTCGCCATTGTCATAGAGCATCTCATCAATTTTCAGGGCGTTGAACTGGCTTTTCAAGCGCAACGGCCGCTCGATGGTGACGTTGTAGAAGCGGAAGTCGTCGCCGTCGAAAATTTTGGAGGCCACCTTATCGCCATCGGCTTCCTTTTCCACAAAGTCCATGTAGGTCTTCAGGATGGCATTGCGATGTTCGGGCGTGATGGTGCAGTTGCGCGAGCCTTGGTTTTTCCTCAATTTTTCAAAGGCCTGCGAAGCGTCGATCAGTTGCACCTTGCCTTTGCGGCTTTCGGCCTTCTTGTTGGTCAAAAGCCACACGTAGGTGGTGATACCCGTGTTGTAGAAGATGTTGTTCGGCAGTTGGATAATGGCATCAACCAAGTCCTTCTCAATCAGATAGCGACGGATGTTGCTCTCACCGCTGCCTGCGTCGCCCGTAAACAGCGACGACCCGTTGTGAATGGAAGCCACGCGACTGCCCTGTGGCTGGAATTCGAGCGGTTTCATCTTGTCAACCTCCTCCAACACAAACAGCAATTGTCCGTCGGACGTGCGCGGGGTACAATCCACCACCTCCTCTTCGCCGGCGAAATTGGTCAACGGCAGTTCAAAACGGTGGTCAAGCAGCGTCTTCTCGTGGTAAATCTTCTCCTTGTCTGTCTTCCACGATTTGCCGTAGGGCGGATTGGTGATCATATAGCCAAACGACTTGTCGGAAAAGGCGTTGTCGGTGATGGTGTTGCCCAAGTGCATCCCACCTGGGTCAACACCTTTGATAATCAAGTCGGACTTGCAAATGGCGTAGGTCTCCGGGTTGATTTCCGTACCCGAAAGCTGGATGGCCGCGCTTCTGACCCCAATATCCATAAGGTATTCGCGACTTTCCGTCAACATTCCACCAGAGCCACATGCCGGGTCATACAACGAAATAATCTTGGGGAGGTTGTCCTTCACGGGTTCAAAAACGAGGTGGGCCAACAGCGAGATGGCGTCGCGGGGCGTAAAGTGTTCGCCCGCCTCCTCATTGTTTTCCTCGTTGAAGCGGCGCAGCAGTTCCTCAAACACGGTTCCCATGCCGATGTTGGTCATGGCGGGCAGCATGATGCCCTCGGGGTTTTTCACCTCCTTGTCAGTGAGGTTGATGCGCGGGTCGGTGATTTTCTCTATAATCGCCAGCAAGCGGTCATTGTCGGCTAATTTACGCGCTTTGCTGTAGTATTCGAAGTTCTTCAGCACATCGCGAACGTTCTCGCTATAGCCGTTGAGGTATTCGATGAAATTGTCGTAAAGGATGTCGTTGTTGTCCGAAGCTTGCGATTTCAAACGATTCAATGTCCATTTGCTGGTATTGAAGTAGCTGAGGCCAGTGATGTCCTTCAGCACGCCCTCGTCAAGGTTGTCTATCCCGTTCTCTTTGATTTCCTCCTCAACCACTAATTTGGTGGGCTCGAGCAATGCATCGAGGCGGCGAAGCACGACCATGGGCAAAATCACATCACGGTATTGGCCACGCAAAAATACATCGCGTAGCACATCGTCAGCGATGGACCAAATAAAGGAGACTATTTGATTATGAGAGGTTTCCATTATGATTTCAACAATCGTTAAGAGTAATTATTCCTGTTTTTTCTACAATTTTATTAAATCTGCAAAGATAACAAATTATATACAATCTTCCCTTTCGAAAAATTATGTACCTTTGCCGTCTCGAAAAACAATGTCAATATTATTATAAATTTTTGAAATTAAGTATCTTATGGAAGAAAAGAAAACATCAATGATTCGTTTGAGAATGAGTTCTCAAGATGCACACTATGGCGGAAATTTGGTTGACGGCGCTCACATGCTCGCCCTGTTCGGCGACGTGGCCACTGAGCTGTTAATTATGCAAGACGGCGACGAAGGTCTCTTCTGCGCTTACGACAACGTGGAGTTCCTCGCTCCCGTGTATGCCGGCGACTACATCGAGGCCGTCGGTGAGATCACCAAGGTGGGCAACACCTCCCGCAAGATGGTCTTCGAGGCCAGAAAGGTCGTCCGTCCTCGTCCCGACATCAGCGCTTCCGCCGCCGACGTGTTGGAAGAACCCATCGTCGTCTGCCGTGCCTCCGGCACCTGCGTCGTCCCGAAACAATGCCAACGGAAGAATTAGTTTACAAGTTTAGTAGCTTAGTAGCTTACAGGCTTAGTAGCTTACAGGCTTAGTAGCTTATAGGCTTAAAATCCCGGGCAAAAGAGTAAACTTCTAAGCTTCTAAGCTCCTAAGCTCCTAAGCTTCTAAACTATAAACCTTAAACCTTAAACTATAAACTATACACCAAAAATATGGAAAAACTGATCATAACCGCCGCCATCTGCGGTGCAGAAGTAACGAAAGAACAGAACCCCGCCGTGCCTTACACTGTCGAGGAGATCGTGCGTGAGGCGAAGAGCGCTGTGGATGCCGGTGCCGCCATCGTGCACCTGCACGTGCGCGAAGACGACGGCACGCCCACCCAGAGCCGTGCCCGCTTCCAAGAGTGCGAGGAAGCCATCTACAAAGCTTGCCCGAACGTCATCCTCATCCCTTCCACGGGAGGTGCTGTGGGTATGACCCCCGACGAGCGTCTGCAATCGACCGACACCACCCCGATCCCGGAGATGGCCACCCTCGACTGCGGTACCTGCAACTTCGGCGACGAGATTTTCGACAACACGATGCCCACGATGCGCGCCTTCGGCAAACGCATGATGGAACGCGGCATCAAACCCGAATACGAATGCTTCGAGATGGGCCACCTTGAGACCATCGTCCACATGGCCCGCAAGGGACAGGTGCCCAGCGCCTTCGGCGTCAACGGCCCCGACGGCACCCCTCTGCCCATCGTCCCCATGCAGTTCAACTTCGTGCTCGGCGTGCTCGGCTGCGCCTCCGCCACGGTTGACAACCTCGTGTGGATGGCCAAGAACATCCCCGCCGGCAGCACCTGGACCAGCACCGGTATTGGTCGCCACGCTTTCACCTTGGCCGCTCCCACCATCGTCATGGGCGGCAACGTGCGCGTCGGCTTCGAGGACAACCTCTACCTCGAAAGAGGCGTCCTGGCCAAGAGCAACGGCGAGCTCGTTGACAAGGTCGTGCGCATGGCCAAGCTCCTCGGCCGCCCCATCGCCACCTCCGACGAGGCGCGCGAAATCCTCAGCCTGAAGAAAAGGTAAGGCACAAATACGGAAACCGAGAAAGAAAGAGGCGCCCAGGCATCATCCGAGGCGTCTCTTTTTTATTTGAACTCAGCCAAACTAATTGTATATCAATGACAAAGAAAAAAAATGAAAATTGTTTGGAGGGATTCAAAAAAAGTGTATTTTTGCCGCGTCTTTTTGAGACACCCAAATGGCGGTTGTAGCTCAGTTGGTTAGAGTACCGGATTGTGGTTCCGTGGGTCGTCGGTTCGAATCCGACCTGCCGCCCGAAAGTCTCACAAAACAATAAAAATCAGCGGATTACGGTAAGTTTCCGCTGATTTTTTGCGTTAAAACTGAGACAGAATTGAGACAAACGCATTTTTGAGACTTGATGACCAAGACTCAAAAAAAAATGCCAAATTCATCAAACAGATTAGCCGTATCTTCGGCGTATGCAGCTGTCAATTACCTGCCAGCGACACTCAAAACAAACAAATCGGGATGGCTCATTGAGTATTACGTGGAAAATCCACAGACTCAGCAGCCTGCAAGGAAGAAAATCAGACTTGCGAGGTTGATGCCGTGACGGGAAATGATTCCCGCAGAATCCGCAGATTGCCGCAGATGACATTTGGGGATATTTGTCGGTTTTACGCTCATTTTGGTTTTAATTTGCTGTTTGAGATTCGGGGATCGAAATACTGTTTGCCTGCGGTTTTGTTGTTGTTGTTGTTCGCGACAACGATAGAAATGGTTACGAGCGGCCTGCCGCGAAGTTTGAAAGGATAGCGTGCCCGGTCGCCCAAAAACAGGAAAAGGAAAGCATATTTAAAACAAAATCCTCATAAATCATATTATCAATTATAGTCAAATTGTCTGGGCGGCTTTATCTTTCATTTCTTCTCGCATTTCGAGCGTATTTTGAGAAGTGTTTTCTTTAACTGAATAAGATATTTGTTTTGGTGCTTGTATCGCCATTTTTCTTGTTGTCGGGTGTCTTTAACATCATAACAATAAAGACAATTGTCCGTTGCCAAGCTATAATATTCATTGTCTGCAGATAGTTCGACATAATAGGTGATGAACAGCGGCAAGCAGTGTTCTTTGGGGGATTGTACGATTTTATTGGTCAAAGACCATATCTTTTTCTTCATTTTGCGAGGCAAAACTATCGAACAAACCGTGTAAGCGTAGTCTCTGGTTTCATTAATTTCAAGTGGCTGATCTACTTGCTCTCCTTCTTTAACCAGCAGTGTATCAGACATAGCCCCTAAAGAATA
>CAMHNQ010000085.1 GCA_946186495.1 uncultured Bacteroidales bacterium | reverse complement strand
ACACGTGCAAGTCCGCACTCATTTGTACATTGTACATTGTACATTGTACATTGACGAAGTCGTTCGCCGGGTTCGGGAACACCTTCACGCTGTTCTCCATCCAGCTGTCGATGCCGACGTTGGTGGTGGTCGCCGTGATGGCGTCGCTCCAGTCGCTCAGGTTGCCGTTGCCGCAGTCGGCCTGCACCATGAACTCGTAGGCGGTCCGGCCTTCGAGGTTGGTGACGGTGTAGCTGTTGGTGTTGGAGCTGGCGGTGGACCAGGGGTTCGTGCCTTGCTTGCGGTACTGGATGTTCCAGCTGCTCACGTTGGGGTTAGCGTCCCAGGCGATGGTGACGGACTCGTTCTGGATGTCCGTGGTGTGCAGGCCTGTGGGCACGTCGCACGGCTCAACGCCTTGTTCGAGGGTCGTGAAGGTCATCTCGTTGCCATAGACGGTCTGTCCGTTGAAGGTGATGAACGCGCGGAAGGTGTAGCCCGTGTTGGCGGTCAGGCCGGTGAGGTTGTAGCTCAGGCCCGTGCCGGTGGCGTTCACCGTCTGGTAGGTGCCGCCCGTGGTGGCCTTCCACTGGAAGCCCTTGGCGGTGATGGTCACGTTGTCGGGGTTCGTGATGGTGCCGTTCAGCGTGGCGGTGGTCTGTGCGACAGCCGTGGCGGCCGTGGTGGCCACCGTCGGGTCGGTCTGCGTCGAGGTGGTGTCGTCGCTGGTCACACGGACGTTGTCGATACAGCAGGAGTAGTAGCTGCTGCTGTGGTTCCAGTGGAAGCAGATGTAGCCGGTGGCCGGGATGCTGGCGGCGGTGAAGTCGACGCTGATGGTGTCTGCGCCGCTGCTGGTCACGGACGGGATGGTGGCCACGGACACGAAGGTGGTGGCCAGGCTGTCAAGGTCGGTTACATAGCCCACGGTGAGGGTGCCGGAGGAGGTGCTTTCCATCTGACGCCAGAAGTTCAGGTGCAGGGTGTTCAGCGAACGGTTGAATTCAGGCAGCGCAGCGTATGCGTCGGAGCCGGCAGAACCGCAGGTGAAGATCATGGAGTTGCCGCTGACCGAATAGTGATAGCTGCCGCTGCCGACAATGTGCGGGGCACCGTAGGTGGTGTTGGTGCTGTAAGTCGTCCAGCAGGCGGGGGCAATGCCGTTGGCGTCCGTGTAGGTCGTGCCCGTATAGGCCTCGAAATCTTGGGTGTACGGAAGTACCACGGGGCCGTTGCAGTCGGTTGCAGCCGCCGCAGAAACGCTCCAGGGACTCATGTCCGTGGCGGAGCAGATGGCCCTCACGCGGAATTCGTAACTGGTGGCGCTGTTCAGACCCTGCACCACATACGGGTGGGCGTTGGCGGTGACGACCGTGGCGTCGCTGCCGTCCGGGTTGAAACCACTCGGGCCGTAGGCGATCTCCCAGGAAGTCTCGCTGCCGCCGGGAGTCCAGTCCAACGTGATGGAGGTTGTGGTGGGGGCGGAGGAAACAACGGCCGTCGGGCGCAGACAACTCGGAATCTCTTCCAAGAGGATGTCGTCCACATACATCGTGTAGGTGGTGCCTTCGTTGAGCATCCGTAAGGCCACGTAGGCACCGTTGCCTGTGTAACTGTTCAGCAGCACCTCGTGGTATTCGAACGTGGTGGCGGCCGAGTTGACTGCCGTGTCAATAGGCACGAAGGTGCTGAAGTCTTCCGGATTCGTCATCACGCCCACCACAATCTTGTTGGTGAGGGCACCTGGCCTCATCTTGAAAGAGATCTGCAGCGTGTTCACAGGGTTCACGCTCACGTCAATCAGCGGAAGCACGCCCACACTGTAGGTGGTGGAGGAGTTGTAGAAGTAGAGGGAGGCGTTGCCGCTGGTGGCGTAGGTGCTGCTGATGTACGGATAATTTGTCGAGGTGGAATAAGTGTTGAAGCGGGTCCAGCAGTCGGGGAAAGCGGTGGTGCCAGTGCCCATGTTGTCGAAGTTCATCGTGTAGGGCACGGTGATGGCGTCGCAGGCCGTCTTGAAGGCGATCGCCGCCGACCAGTTGGAGTACTCGCCGCTGCCGCAGGAAGTCCTCACATAGACGGTGTAGCGCGTGTTTTCGGTCAGGCTGGTGATGTCGAAGGTGGTGGACTGGATGGCCTGCGGTACCTCGGCCATGGTGTCGCTCGGCACGAAGTTGTTGTCGCCAATCACATACTCCCAGGCGTTGTCGCTTGTGCTGGCCGGTGTGAAGGAGACCGTCGCGGAGGTGGTCGTCACAGCGTCAAGGGTCAGATCATACGGCATGCCGCAGGTTACCGCCTCCAAGGCGATGGAGTCGATGACAGCTGCCGGGGCACTGCCGCTGCTGCTATCGTTGCGCCAGTGAATGTAGATGCGGCGCGTGGTGTTGGCATGTTCGCTGGTGATGTCGGCCTCGAAATGCTGCCAGGTGGAGTCGTTGTCCAACGTGGCGCCAAGCTGCACGGCACCCGTGGGGATGGTGCTGCCGGCAGACACGTCAAACGGCTCACCAATATAGACACGAATGTAGTCATAGTTATGCTCGCCCACGTTCTTCCAGTTGAAGGAGAGCTTGTATCCGGCGGCGTCGGGGAGGATGAAGTCACGGTAAGCCCACACGTAGGAGGCAGAGGTGATGTTGTAGTTCGTGGTGGTGCCGTCTTGCGATGCAAACAAAACGCTGTCACTCTCGCCGGTCGGGATGCCGATGTACCATTTGTTGGCGTAGGTGCCGTTGACTAACCGCCAGGCGGCGTTCTCGTCGGCATTCTCAAAATCGTGGAAATAAGGCAGCACGGCAGGATCGGCCCACAAGGTTCTGCAGCTGACCGAAGTCCAGTTGCTGAAGCCCTGGCCGCCGGAACAGACGGTGCGCACGTAGAACGTGTAGTTGGTGTTGTTGGCCAGACCATCGGCTGTGTAGCTGTTGCTGCTCACCGTCTCGGCCTGTGAGAAGTCGGGGTTGGTGACCGCCGAGGGGACGAAGATCACCTGCCAGGAGCCGGAACCGTCGTCCGTCCAGTTGAACGTGGCGGAGGTGGAGGTCAGGGTGCCTACGGCTAAGTCGGCCGGGGCGTCGCAGGCCGGCGCCGCGTCAATCATGAAGTTGTCAATCATGAAGTAGTCGGTGCTGGTGGGGGCGAACTTCAGGGCGATGAACTTGCCGTTACCCGTGTAGTTGCCGAATTGCACGTAAGCCTGATGCCAGTCGGTCGTGTTGGTGGTGATGGTGTCCACCGGCACGAAGGAGCCGAGGTCGTTCTGGGAGTTCATCACACCGACGATGAGGGAACTGTTGTAGGAACTGCTGTAGGTCCGGTACATGAACTGCACCTGCAGGTCGGCCAGCTCCATGCCGTCGCCGAGTTCCGGACAGACGGCCACGTTGTAGGTGCTGCTGGTGGCGTAGAAGTAGAGACCGGCGACACCGTCATAATGGTAGGTGGAATTGCAGAAGGGTCTCGGTGCGCTGTAGGTGTTGATGCGCTCCCAGCAGGCGGGCATCGGTCCGGGAGAAGCAGCGGTGGAGGAAGAGGTGGAACCCCAGCTGTCGAAGTTCTCGATATAGGGCAGTGTGTTGATGGTGACACATTCCGTGCGGAAGCTGAAGAGCATGGGCGTGCTGGTCTCGTCGCCGCAGTCGGCCTTGATGAGAAGGTCGTAAGGGGTGTTGCCCTCCAAGCCGCCGAACACCAGCGTGTTCTCCGAGACGGACTGGTAGTCGCCGTCTTCCAAGTAGTCGGCGTTGAGCGTGCCGGCCGGGCCGAAGGCATAGAGCCAAGAGGTCTCGTCGCCGCCGGCCGTCCAGGTGATGGTCGCGCTGTCGGTCGTGATGCTGGTGGCGTAGATGTTCTCCACATGCAGACAGCTCGGAATGTAATCGACGTGGATGTCATCCACATACATGTAGGAGTCCCTCCATTTCGGAATGCGGAAGGCGATGTGGCGACCGCTGCCGGTATATCCCGTGGTGAGGAACTCGCTCTCTTCCCAAGTGTTGGTCGCCGATGGGGTGAAACTGCCGAGCAACTGGAAGGTGGAGTAGTCCGCCGGGTCGCTCATCACACCGACTTCGACGTAGTAGCTGGCCGTGGACTTTCGGGCCTGGAACGTGATCTGCAGGCTGTCCATCTGCACGTCGTCGGCGAAACGCGGGGTGGCGGCATAGCAGTAGTAGGACGAGGATCCGTAGAAGTAGAGCGAGTTCGATCCGCTGACGGACTGGGAACTCGACACATACGGATAGCTGCTGGAGTAGTTTGTGCCGCGGCTCCAGCAGTCCACGAAGCTGGCGTATGAGGTGCCGGTCGCTCCTTCGAAGTCCTCCGTGAAGGGCACGCTGACGAACTCGCAGACGGTGGAGACGGTGAAGCCGGTCCAGTCGCTGTATTCGCCGCCGCAGTCGGAGCGCAGCTCCACGGTGTAGGTGGTGGCGGGCGTCAGGTTGTCGAGGGTGAACGGCGAGGAGGTGGCCGTCGTGGTGTTCCAGTCGGTGTCACTTTCGGCCTTGTAGCGAATCTCCCAGGAGGTCTCGTTCAGGCCGGGCGCCCAGCTCAGCGTGATGCTCTGGTCGCTGGCGCTGTAATCGTAGAGGTTGGGGGCCACGCAGGTCATTGGGACCACTTGGTCGCAGGTGTAGAACCGGATGTTGGGGCGGGTGTTGTAGGTGGTGCCAGTGCCCGGGTTGGCCGGGTCGTAGTTCTGCGAGTCGCTTCTGATGTAGAGCACCGAGTTGCTCTTCGTGTGTGCATTGAAAACGTAACTTGAACTGTTGTAGTCGTTCGAGTTGTCATCCACAATCACGACAAGATTTTCAACACCGTTGTAGCTGAAGAAGTCGTCCAATTGGAACACGTTCCAGCCTTGGGCGCAGTTCAAATCCCCGTGATACACTAACTGTGCGTCGGAAATGGGAGTCCAGTTGGTGGTGCTGGAGAACGTGCTGTCCGTGCGGTGGGCGAGATAGATGTCCACGTCGGTCTTTTTCGTCATAGCGGTGGCATAGTTAAATTGGAAAGCCAGAGCGGTGATGACGGTCGGGGTGTGGCTCGGGTTGATTTCGTTGGCCGTGTAGATCTGTTGCGAGTAAGTGTATCTGTATAAGTTGTTTACGGGTACATAATAAGTGGTGGTGGCAGTGGCAGCGTCCGTGATGGTGGTGCCAATGGTGTCTGGCGATGTACAGCTCATGTAGGACAGTGTGTTGAAAGATGCGGTCAGCGTGTCGCTGTTGCCTTCCAAGCAGTTGGAGAAGATCCGTACTTCGTATGCGGTGCTTTGGTCAAGTCCGGTAAGCATGAGGGAGGTCTCGTTCGTGATGACGGGTGTCCAGGCATCTTGTTCGCTTTCGGAGTACTCCAGCGTGTATTCGCTCACGGCGATGGGCGCGGCGTTCCAGGAGACCATCGCCGAAGTGCCGGCCACGTTGCTGACAGTCAGGTTCGTCGGCGAAGAGCACTGTACGGTCTCCAACTTCACCGCGTCTAAATAGACATAGCTGGAAACACCCTGCGGGGTGTAGAAGGCGAGATGCACGTTGCCGCTTTGCTCGGGAACTACCACTTGGAAATCATACCACGTGCTGGTGCTCGGGAGGTCGCCGGGATAGATGGATTGCAGCAGCTGGAAGGTGTTCATGTTGTCGGGGTCCGTCATGAGACCGATGTCCATCCGGCCGTAGGCGGCGCTGGTCTTGTAAAGCTTGAACGACAGCAGTGTCTCCCCGCCCGCCTGGCTGAGGTCGATGCCCTGGGAGACGGCGAGGGAGTAGGTGCTGGTGGTGGAGTAGAAGTAGAGGGCGCTGGTGCCTTCCGCGTGTTGCGTGGTGCTGACATACGGGTAGTCGGTCGTGTTGTTGGTGTGGCGCACCCAGCAGTCCGGGAAGTAGGCCGCGCCGCTGCCGCCCGCCCCCTCGAAGCCCTCCGTGTAGGGCAGCTCGTTGGCCGGCAGACAGCGGGTGGTCACGCTGATGGGAACAGACCACTCAGAGGTGGACGCGCCGCAGTTGGAGCGCACAAACACTTGGTAGTTCGTGTTTTCGGTGAGACCGGTCAGGGTGGCATGGACGCCGCTCACTGTGGTGATGACGGCCGTCTCCATGGCGGCACCGGCCGGACTGACCACGGCCACGTCGTAGGCGGGCGCAGGGTCAACGACAGACCAGTCTAATCTGAATCCCTCATGGTTGATGTTGGAGGCGGCAAGGCCGTAAGGCTCGTAACAGTCGGGCAGGGCCTTCAGCACCACGTCGTCGATATAGACATAGCTGGTGCCCTCGTTGGGCGTACGGATGGCGATGTAGCTGCCCGAGCCGGTGTAGTTGTTGAAATAGACGTTGAACTCGTTCCAGGTGCTCGTTCCAGAGTAGTCGTCTTTATAGAAGCTCTTGATCAGGGTGAAGGTGGTGAGGTCGTGCGGGTCGGTCATCACGCCCACATCGAAACGCCCATAGTTGGCCGAGGTCTTGAGGGCCTTCAAGGAGAGCATCATCTCGTTGATGTTCAGCACATCCACGTCAATCTGAGGCATGATGGCGTAGCTGAAGTAGGTTGAGGTGCTATAGAAGTAGAGGGAGCCGATACCGGAAGCCCGGTTGGTGTTGCTCACATACGGGTAGGCGGTGGTGTAGTTGGTGGTGTCGAACCAGCAGGTGGGGTGCGCCGTGTTACCGGTGCCATACACGTCGAAGTGTTCTTCGTAGGGCAGCGTGCTGATCGGGGCGCAGCGAACGCCCATGTTGTAGGTCGCCCAGCTCGACTTTTCGCTGCCGCAGACGCTGCGGAGGTAGAAGCGGTGGGGCGTGTTGCTGGCCATGTTGGTGAAGGTGTAGAAGGTGTCCGTCACACTGATGGCAGCCGTCTCCGCGTCGCCCCCGTAGAAGGGCAGCAGGGCCACCTCATAGCCGGAAGCGCCCACGGAGTCGGACCAAGAGAGGGTCATGGAGGAGGCATCCGGATAGGAGTAGTGCACGTTGTAGGGGCGCACGCAGGTGTGGCCCGTCACGCGGATCTGGTCGATGGCGGCGGGCGGGTTCAGACCGTTGATGGAGTTGTTCACCCAGGCGAGGTAGAAGCGGGCGGTGTGGCCGCGCCAGGCCGTGTCTAACGTGAGGTTCACGTCACGCCAGTCGGGGGTCTGCCCGAGCGAGCCGTTGCCGTCGATGGTCAGGTAGATGGCGTTGGAGGGGCCGGTCAGCGTGCCGGTGGTGTTCGGGACGACGTACGAGGGGCTGCGGCCGATGTAGAGGCGCAGGTAGTCGGAATTCTGGAGGCCCTCCGACTTGTACTTGAAATTGACGGTGTAGTAGTCGTAGTTCGGGTCGAAATAGACATCGCGCACGGCGAAGACCACCGAGGCACTGTCGTAATAGTAGGCGTTGTGCTGGCCGTCGTTGGAGATGTAGAGCGACTGGCCGCCGCCCATGCCGGTGCCATTGCCGATGACCCACTGGTTGGCGGCGTCGCCGTTGTAGAAGGCCCAGTTGGCGTTCTCCGTGGCATCTTCAAAGTCGCAAAGGTAAGGCAGCGTGGCCGCGTCGGTCAGCAGCGTGAGGGCCAAAACGGTCATCGGATTGCTCTCCGCCCCGTTGGGACAGGTTGACGTCACCGTGATGGAATAGAGCGTGTTGGGTGTCAGGCCCGTGAGCGTGGGCGTCGTGGTGTTCACCGTGACTGTGTTCACGGCCGTGGAGTCCTCGACGGGGAAATAGGTTACCTGCCAAGAGCTCTGGTCGTTAGGCGCTTCGAAGGCGAGGCTGACGGAGGTCGTGGTGACTTGCGTTGCCGTGAGGCCGGCAATCGATGTGCACATGGGCGGGGCGGTGAACAGATAGTAGCGGTTGAGGTCCGGCCAGGTGCCGCTGGCGATGTTGTCGGAGGTGGCTGCCGAATAGTGGGTCATCTGGTGGCTGCTGTTCACCAACAGAATGTCGGTGGCATCGACGCACATGCCCTCCTGGCGCGTCACGTTCGGCAGGATGACCGGCGGGGTGGAATAGACCACCTGGATGTTGTTGCTGCCCTCGAAGAGCTGCACCTGCCAATGGCAAAGGGCGTCGCGCGAGGTGCTGTTGTAGGTCGAGGTGGCGAACTCGATCACACGTACCCGGTTCGGTGCCGTGCCGATCAGCTCCGTATAGACGTAGCCGCTGTCGGTCAGGAAACCGTCACAACCGAAAAAGTTGATCTTCGGCGCATTGGTGTTGCAGTTGGTGGAACCGAACGGAGTCCCATATCCGCTGGTTCCCGTCACCGTGCCGCCCAGGCGCAGGTTGCCGTCCGAGTTGACGGAGAACTGTGCGTAGGCGTTGCCCGCGTATCCGAACGCGAAGCCGATGTCCTGCAGGGCCGATGCAACGCCGTCGCCCGTGCCGTTGAGGATGGAAGTGCTTGTGGACAAGTTTATCCACTTTGTGGCATCCGTGCCCGTGGAGAACTGGTAGTCGCCCAGGGTCTGCGCATACCCGCTCATGCCGACTGTTAGTAGCATGAGCAAAATAATGTACAATTTCTTCATGTTATTATAATTTTTGTGAATAATGTTCGAATTTCAAGGTTCAAAGCTCTAAAAATGCGACTTCAAGATTTATTTCAATTAATACCATTTTACTGTCATCGACCAGTCGTTTTTCTGCAAGAAAAAAAACTGACACCAAAATTATACAATCTGTTTTTTGCAATGCAAATTTTTTTATCAACAATAAAATGAGTTTGTATATATATTGAGAGTCAATAAGAAACATGTTTTGGCAAGCTGTTTTATCAACAATGATCATGTAAGGGCGGCGCGTGTCGGGCTGCCTGATTTCGCAGAAATTGCCCGATTGTGCCGCCAAACCGACGACACTTTTCAATGCGATTGATTTCGCGACTATTGCAGCCTCCGTCTCCCTTTCGCAACGCCGAAAAGCCCCCTGCTGGCCGCCCAGATACATAAAAGTAATCCCCAATCCCCAATCACTAATCACTAATCACCAATCACTATTCCCCAATCACTATTCACTTCCCCTCCAGAAGCTTTCAAGAAACTCCTGGTATCTGGATGAACGTGTTCATTTTATGATTATATTTGCCGCCGAAGAAAAAAAAGCATGCTTTTCGAACAAAGAGCTTACAATCAACGGATTATATCTTGCTTAGCCTTCGCGGTTATGCTGCTTTTGCTTTCCCTGTCATCTTTTGACGCCCTGCAGGACACCCGGGAGAGGGCGCATTCTTTCGATATGGAGACCTGCGAGTTCCTGGAGGCGGATGTTGACGCGGCCGATGAAGATGCCCTGGACTGTTGCGATGTGACAGGCAACCCTGGCATCCAGGTGCGGGTCCCGGCCACCATCCTGGGGGTGTCAGTCCTGACCATGCGGATATCCGCCGCTAAGATCTCCGCCGCCCAAAGGCTTGGGTGGGTGCGCCGGCCGAATCCGGAGGCGAATTGCGGACGCTTGGCTTGGGCTGCATATATGTTATATGGTGTGTGTTCATACGAATACGCACCATTTTTTTTGTCCGGCGGCGGAGCCTCCTCCAATAGCCGCCGGATTCCCGAAATCTGTCTTTTTTCACGACAAATCATACGAATATGGAAATTCAGAGCATTATCATTGCAATCTTGACCCTGACGTCGGGCATCGGCGTCTTTCTGGTGGCCTGCCAGATGATGAGTGACCACTTGGAGTCGGCCGGTAGCCGGCGGTTGAAACAGATGTTCGCCAAGACCGGCAGCAGCCGGTGGATGGGCGTGGGAATCGGCCTTGCCTCGACTGCCATCATTCAGAGCAGCAGTGCCGTGACCGTGATGGTCGTCGGTTTCGTGAACGTGGGCATCATGAACTTGACGCAGGCCGCCACCATCATTTACGGTTCCAACATCGGCACCACGGTGACGGCGCAATTGGTGGCCCTCGGCATGTCGGGCAACAGCAGTATCTCCACGACACTCGTTTTCATGGCATTGGCCGGTGTCGGTGCCTTTGTCTCGCTCTTCTCCCGAAACGAGCGAGGAAAGCAGGTGGGCGGCATCCTCACCGGCTTCGGCATACTGTTCGTGGGACTTGACATGATGTCAGCCGCCATGAAGGGATTCGCCATGGAGCCGGAGGTGCGGACCGTCATCGCCACTTTCCGCAACCCGCTGCTGTTGGTGTCCATCGGCGTCGTCTTGACGGCCGTCATCCAGTCGTCGTCGGTGATGACCTCCATCACCATCACCATGCTGGTGACCGGGTTGGTCAACCTGGAACAGGGCATCTACCTGACGATGGGTTCCAACATCGGCTCCTGCGTGAGCGCGATACTCGCGGGCATGGCCAGCGGCACCAATGCCAAGCGCGCGGCCCTCATTCACCTGCTCTTCAACGTGACGGGGGTAGCCCTGTTTCTGGTGCTGGCCCTGCTGTTGCGCCTCTTCTCCGGCGGGTCGGCCAGCTTCGGCACGCTTTTCAGCGGATTCTTCCCCAGCGCACCCCAGCTGCAGCTCGCCATGTTCCACACCTTCTTCAATGTGGCCACCACCATGTTAGCCCTCCCCATGACCAATATCCTGGTGCGGTCGGCGCAGCGAATCATCCCCGAACATGCTGTCGTCGTCCAAAAGCCACGCCTCAAGTACCTCGACCCCACCATGCTCAGCACGCCGGCAGTGGCCATACGCCAGCTCAAGGCCGAGACCGAAAACATGGCCGGGATGGCGATGGACAACTTCCACCGCGCCATCCATATCATCACCACCATGGACTACTCCGAAATCGACCGCTTCCGGGTCGTTGAAAACGAACTCAACTTCCTGAACAAGGAACTGCTGGAATATTCCGTGAAGCTTTCCGAGAACAATGTCAACGCTTTCGACCAGCGTTTCCTGAGCAGCGTGATCCGTACCACCTGCGATCTGGAACGCGTGGGCGACTATGCGGAGAACATCGTGGAATACGCTGACTCGCTGAAAGAGCAGGCCGCCGTCTTCTCAAAAGAGGCCGTGGAGGAGATTCTCAAGATGGAGGAACTCGTGGGCCTTCTTTACCGCGAAGTGATGGATGCCTACCACAAGATGGACTTCGACGCGCTGAAGCGTGCTGAAAAGATCGAAGAACAGATAGACAGGTTCACGGAACAGATGGAGCGGAGCCATATCCGCCGGCTGACCGACGGGACGTGTAGCCCGGCCGTGGGCGCCGAGTACCTCTCCTTGGCGCAGAATTCAGAGCGTGTCGCCGACCACCTGATCAATGTCGCACACACGATACGGTCGCTGTCATAGGGCGCGAAGGCACCGAAAAGCAACCCCGGGGGCGTCGCCTCCCCATGAGGGGATTGTAAAGGCTTGTCTTGTTGTCAACCAGCTCGGGCAGAAATGTTGCGCCATTCAATGAACCCTCCGCCATACCATATCCCCTCTTGCGGACGAAATCCATTTCCCGCATGTCTTGCATTCGGGAAGCTCGCAAGTGCGTTTGATAACATCCAAGAACCGTTCCGACAAAAAATAAACCGTCACCAGGAGTTCCAAACTCCTACTCAACCTCTATTATTCATACTCTCTGCATCAGATCACTAATCACTAATTGAGTCCACTTGAAAAAGTGGTTTTCATTAAAACCAATATTTGATTGTCAATGTGTTACAAGC
>CAMHNQ010000084.1 GCA_946186495.1 uncultured Bacteroidales bacterium | reverse complement strand
GCTCGTCGGCCCGTTTCTGGTAAAGATCATGCAAAATCGGCGTCTCCTCCTGGCAATGGTCGCAGTCGGGATCCCAGAACCAGAGGATGGTGTATTTCGTCCGTATCTCATTGGTGGAGTGCTGTTTGCCGTCTATGTCGTAGGCAGTGAGTTCGGGGATCAACGCACCGGGGGCGAGCTTGCGGATGCGGTCTGTCTGCCGTTTGATGCGCCGTTCCTGGTCCTCGGAAATCCAGCCTCGGTCGTAGGTGTCGTAGATATGCAGCATCACCGGCTCGTAGTACGGGTCGCCGGTCTTGTCGAAAATATTGTACAACCACTGCGCGTACAACCCGCATTGGTAACGGCCCCCGCGCGCCGCACGAGTGAGGATGGTGTCCACCTCGGTGATGATTTCGGCAGCGGACTCGCGATTATCGGATGTCAAGTACTCTTCGATAAACAGGAAAAGCATAGACATGGAATGACAAAAGCGAGCGTCTGTGAAATCGACCTGCGATATCACACGATGGTAATTCTCCTTCGGCACCGCAGAGAAGGCGAAATGGACAGCAGGATCATCCGACTGGACCGAATTCATAATCTCCTGATTCAGATGATAATACTTTCCCAAAAAGGACTCGGGCATTGTAGAGGTTAGTTCTGCCGCAGCCTTCACCGCATCAAACGCATCCATTGCCTGCTCTTCCGCGAAATGAGTTGTCATCAGAATTGAATTCTCTTCCGAATTCTTTATAACACGTTCCTGCCAAGAAATCTCCCAATTAGCTTTGGCATTCGAAGTGTCGCTATCGGACTCCTTAATTTGAATATCAAAGGTCGTTTGCTGATTTAAAATAACAGAAAAAGGATATACCCATGTAGGAAAAAATCCTGACTTTCCATGATATACCAGCTGGTAAAAACCTTTCGGAATCAAAGAGTGATATAACGCTTCCAGCATGGATGCGTTATATTTTTTGGAAATATCACCCCCCTTTTTAGTGGGAACCTTCTTTGTCAAAACAGCTTTCCCTTTCTTAAAGACAGCACTGTCAACAAGTTGCTGATTATAGAAATCCTGTCTATATAGGTAAACCACATCGCCATCGGGCGCATCACAAAAGACCCTAATGTTGTATTCTGGACAATAATACCGCTCCAAATTCGTCTTCATCGCCCGAACAGAATACATGATACCATCCAGTTCCTCGTTTTGAGCGCACACCGTTCCCGCCGTCCCCAAAACCAGGGCCAGCAGCATGGTGATTGTCCGGATATGTGTTCGTTTTGTCATTCGTCTTGACTACCCCGCCCTTCGGGCACCCCTTCTAAAAGAAGGGGAATGCTCCTTCGACCGAGGCATTTAATCTATAATCGTTTGTTCCTCCCAGCTTGAACCGCTACCGAGCTCTTGCCCCTGTCGGGGCTGCTCAAGGAAGAAGTTTATTCATAATTCAGCATTCAGCATTCTTCATTCTACATTCTTCATTCTACATTAGCTCGCGGATGTCCGCCATCAGCTTGTTGGCGATGTTCTCGGCGACCTGCGGGGTGAGGGCCTCGGCGTAGATGCGCATGATGGGCTCGGTGTTGGAGCTGCGCACGTGCACCCAGCTGTCGTTGAAGTCGACGCGCACGCCATCAACGCGGTTCACATGGTAGTTGGCGTATTTCGCAGCGATCTTGTCCAACAACTCCTTCATGTCCACGGAACCGTTCAGCTCGGTCTTCTTCTTCACGATGCAGTAGTCGGGATAGAGGGCGCGGATCTGGCTGCAGCTCTTGCCGGTCTTGGCCATGTAGGTGAGGAAGAGGGCGATGCCCACGAGCGCGTCGCGGCCGTAGTGCAGCTCGGGATAGATGACCCCGCCGTTGCCTTCGCCGCCGATCACCGCGCCGGTCTGCTTCATCATCGCCACCACGTTCACCTCGCCCACCGCGGAAGGCGTGTAAACCACTCCATACTTGTCACTTACGTCTTTCAATGCACGGGAGGAGGAGAGGTTGGAGACCGTGTTGCCGGGGGTGTGCTGGAGCACGTAGTCGGCCACGGCCACAAGCGTATATTCCTCGTTGAAAAGCGTGCCGTTCTCCGTCACGATGGCCAAACGGTCAACGTCGGGATCGACCACGAAGCCGACATCGTAGTTGGATCGGCTCATCGCGTTGCAGATGCCGGCCAGGTTCTCGGGGATGGGTTCCGGATTGTGGGAGAAGACCCCGTTCATCTCGCCGTTTAGCACCGTCACATTGTTGACGCCCAGTGCCTTGAGCAGCACCGGCAATGCCAATGCCCCGGTGGAGTTCACCGTGTCCAGAATCACCTTGAAGTTGGCTTTGGCGATGGCATCACGGTCCACTAACGGCAGACGAAGGATGGCCTCGACATGGTCCTGGACAGCCTCTTCGTATAATTTGTAATCCCCTAATTTATCAATTGTTGCATATCTTATCTCATCTGATTCTGTAAGCTCAACAATGCGTTTGGCCTCTGCGCCGGAGACAAACTCACCGGTACTGTCGAGCAGCTTGAGGGCGTTCCACTGCATCGGGTTGTGGCTGGCGGTGATGATGATGCCTCCGTCGGCCCGGTGCCGGATCACGGCCATTTCCGTGGTCGGGGTCGTGGATAGCCCCAAATCGATGACATCCACCCCCATACTCTGCAACGTACTGCATACCAATCGGTTCACAATGTCGCCGGAGATGCGGGCATCCCGACCGACCACCATGCGCATTCTGGAGCCACCTGCGTCACACTGCTCTTTATCGGACTGCTCGGGCGCGGGCGCCTCCTTGGACGCAACCGCAGCCCTTTTCTCCAACAGAAAAGTGGCGAAGGCAGCTGTAAATCTCACAACATCGACGGGCGTAAGGTTCTCGCCGACAGTTCCTCCAATTGTTCCCCGGATTCCGGAAATGGATTTAATCAATGTCATATATCTTTCGGTTTTTAATATTCAAAACAATCCGCAAAAGTAAGAAAAATCGGCATATCCAAGGTGTCTGCCGAAAAAAATTATCGCATGTCATTGACCTCTGCACCCGGATGCTTCGTCGCATCGAACACGAACAGTTTGTCATCCAGCGGGATATTGCTCTTGAACTGCTCGATGCTGTAGGTGTATATGGTGTTGTCCTTTTCGTATACCACAACCTTGGCTATTTTCAGCGAGGTTTTCCCGACAAATACGCGGATGCGGTAGTACGACTGCGCGGTCTTTGGGGTGAGGTCGACGAGGCTGTACTGCACGCTGTTCTGGAACTCGTCCCGGATGAACTTCGCGCGATAATGCTTGTCCCAGTCCTTGAGGATGCGCTGCGGGTTGAGCAGGTTCTGGTCGTCGTCTGGATCATACTCATAGATCGAAACCTCGTTGGCGGACTTGTCGTAGCTCCAGATCGAGACACCGTCGCAGAAATACTGGATCCCCGAAAAGTTGGCCTTATACTTGCTGCCCTTGAGGAAGAAGTCGCCCTCGCTGACCCCCAGGGTCTTGTCGTCCTTGGTGGTCTTCAAGGTGTAATGGAACTGCAGGGTGGCGTATTTTTGGTACTGCAGGGAGACCCTCTTCATCAGGTCATTTGCGCCGCCATCGATGTTCTGCGCCGTGGCAGCGACCGACATCACGGCCATTATCGTCAGAATTGCAATTTTCTTCATTTTTCCGTTGTTATCGTCACATTGATTGTCGTTTCTCACAAATGTTTAACCTCGTGCATCGCCCATCCGGCACACCACCCCACCCTGCGGCTTCGCCTTGTGCGGGGACACCGGGCGCTTGCCCTTTCGGGGCTGTTCAAGCGAGCATTTCAAAACGAGGCGGCAAAAATAGCAAATAATGCGATAGTCGCGACAAGCAAGGCGCCGGTTTCAGGGCTTACGCATCAACTCGTCCAAACAACCAAGTGTCAGAGCATTGAGCCGCATCATGTTGTGGCGTTAGCCGTTTTTTTAGCCTTTTAGCTGCATTTGAAGCCTTTTTTTCGCAAAAAAAAGCATACCGAATCAGCACTTGCTGATTTTTCAGGAAGTTACGGGTGATAAAAAACAGGCCGGGGTTCCTGTCAAAGAAGCGTTCGATGTCGCCGCGAAGGGTCGGCTGGTTGTCATCTAATTAATGAATAGCGATGCAAAAATAATAAAAATATCAATACAAAAATTATCAAACATCTGATTATTAGTATTTTTCAAGATTTTGTTAATAACAGTATTAAGCACAAGACACACATTCGCAGACCTCGTCAGGCGTTGCTTGTCAGCGAATGGATGAGTCACCTGCGGATGTTTTGCGACGTTTGGAAACGTCGCCCCCTAAGCCGCGCCGGAATGCCCAAATGAAAAGAGTTGATGCGTAAGCCCTGATAGGCAAACTAAAGGCAATACAACCTAACTTGAAAAAGTGTATCTTTGCCGCCGTTTTAAATTCAAGTCAGGAAAAATGTCGTTTACCAACCCCTTGATGCTCATCGGCCTATCAGCCATTCTGATTCCAATCATCATACATCTCTTCAATTTCAGGAGATACAGAACCGTTTACTTCTCCAACGTGAAGATGCTGGAGGACATCCAGAAGAAGACGAAGCGCGCATCACAAGTGCAGCAACTCATCGTATTGGCGCTCAGAATATTGGGAATCACCTGCCTTGTACTGGCATGCGCACAGCCCTTTCTCAGAGGTCATGGCAAGTCCGCCAAGAAAGGCAATGTCATCTCCATCTTTGTCGACAACTCCTACTCCATGGAAACGGAAAGCAAAAACGGGTCGCGCCTATACGACGCGGTAGATGCCGCCAAGAACATCGTGCAGTCATTCGACTTCGGCGACGACTTCGTGCTCACCACCCAGGACTTTTCAGGCGAGGAGTCGCACATTCTCAACAAAGACCAGATATTAGAGATGCTCGACGGCATCACGGTGTCCCCTAACAGTCATAATTTCAAAGACATCCGTAGTTTTGAGAACCACACGATACAGGCTTCGGGCAAGGAGAACGTCATCCATTACTACATTTCTGACTTCCAAAAGTGTAATTTCGACCTGTCCCTGCTGCGCAACGACTCCTCGGCCCACATCGGTCTGATCCCCACCCCTGCCGAACATCTCAGCAACGTGGGTGTGGACAGTTGCTGGTTCCTGACCCCTATCTTCAAGCTCAACAACACCGTGACCCTCATAGCGCGCATCCACAACTACGGCAGCGAGGAGGTACAGAAAGTGCCCGTGAAGCTGCATGTCAACGACAAGCAGAAGGCCATCGCCGCCCTTGACATCGCTCCGAACGGCTATGCCGAGTGCCATCTCACCTACCGCATTGACGAGGCCGGCCCCAACTGGGGGAAAGTCAGCATCGAGGACGCCCCCATCACTTTCGACGACAACCTCTACTTCACCTACGATGTCACCGACAACAGCATAGTGTCTGTGGTTTGCGAGAAGGAGCCCAACCGGTTCCTCGCCGCCTTGTACGGTAAAGATTCCGTCTTCACCTACCAGCCCATGACCTACCAACAGATCAACTACACCCAACTGCGCCAAAGCAATGTCATCGTGCTGAGCGAGGTGCCGACGGTCTCCTCCGGTCTGTCGGACGAGCTGACCAAGTTCGTGAATGCGGGCGGAACCCTTCTGGTCCTCCCCTCAACAAAAGCGGACAAAAGCATGAACGACCTGCTACAATCACTCGGGGCCGGCCAGTACGGCAACTTGGTCAAGGGTACGCTGAGCTGCAAGACCATCAACACGGAGAGTATCTATTTCAAGGGGGCGCTCGAGACGCAGGACACGCGTGTGGACATGCCGCAGACCACCCAGCACTTCGCCATAACCGGCGGTGCCAACGGGAACGAGCTCATCATGACTCTGGACGACAACTCTCCGCTGCTGGTCTCCTACCCTGTCGGGGCGGGGCGGGTTATTCTGTCTGCCGTGGCGGCCTCCGACGACTACGGCAACGCCCATCGCCATGCCCTGTTCTTCGTTCCCCTGCATAACATCGGCATCATGAATGCGGTGCAACAGAAACTCTACAATGTCATAGGTGTCGACCAGATGCAGCAGCTGTCGCTGCCGTCCGACCGTTCCGACGAGGCCATCGTGCTGCGCGCGCGCAAAGGAGGGGAAGAGTTCATCCCCGAACAGCGGCGTATTGGCAACGAGACTACACTCTATTTCCACAACCAAGCCCACACGAGCGACTGGTACGACATTGTTCGTGGCGGGCAAGTCCTTGGCACATTAGCATTCAACCTTAACCGGCAGGAATCCGACCTATCCTGCTACGACGAGGGCGAACTGAAGAAGATGGCAGGCGAACTCGGCGACCATGTCTCAGTGACCAGTGCCGACACCAAAAACATCGCCAAGAGCGTGAACGACCAGCTGAACGGCAAGCCTTTGTGGCCGTGGTTCATTATCCTTTCGCTGCTCTGCTTCTTGGCGGAAATCGCCTTGTTACGCTTCTGGGGGAAACCGGCGTTGAACGAGTGAGGCAATAGGCAATAGGCAAAAGTAGGGGGCGGATTTTTTTCGCCCCTATGTTGTTTTCGAACAACGTTGGTATATATAAAAAAAATGTATTTTTGCCTTTGCAAAAGAAGACGATGATGAGCACAGAAATGACAGAAACCATCCGCGAGTATTTCAAGACCCAGCCGGTGTTGAAGGCCTGGATTTTCGGCTCGTATGCGTGTGGGGAAGAGACGGCCGACAACGACAAAATATTAATTTATGAGAGAGCAAGCTAGAGAACAGTATCTGTCTGAAATGGACGAACAATAGAATATATCAAAGCTGAAATTATAACATATTGACATAAAGCGTTTTCGAACAAACAATCTAATAGGACAATGAACATCAACAAACTCACAGGAATGTATTTTGAAGGACTCCCAAATCCAGATATTTTCACGTTTGATTCGGAAAGCATTAATGACGAATGCAATGCCATTGTGTCAAATCTTCTGAAAAATCACGATATAGAGCTGTCTGTTGTGCAGTCCTTCAACTACTGTTTGTACGAGGTATTGGATAATGTGTTGACCCATTCGGGTAAGAATTCGGGAGTTTTGGTTTCTCGATATTCTGCTGAAAAGAAACAGATACAAGTTTTGGTGGCTGATGATGGGATGGGCATACACAGATCATTGACTGAAAATGACATATATAAAGGTTTAACCGAGGCAGAAGCATTACAGCATGTAATTCTTGACAAGGTGACAGACGGAAAAGGCATGGGATTCGGATTGTATTCAACGAAAAATTTGATTACTTTTGCCGGCGGGACTTTGGTTATTGCATCTGGTCAGCACAAATTGGTTTATGATGGCATGCAAAGCACGGTTTGCGAGATTGAGAACACGGATGGAACGGTTGTTTACCTGGCGGTGAATGCAAATCGGGAGATTAATGCCAACGACGTAGTTGACAATCGCACGGACTGTGCTGCAGATTTTAACGAGGCCTTTTTAGAAGACGACGATTTGGACAATTTATGGTAAAACGATAGAAAGATGACGACATTCACATTCAAAGATTACGGGAATCAGCTTGGCACCCGCGTTCTGGGAGCCAAGGTGAGGGAAGATTTGCTTTCTGTGATGGAACGGGACAGCAAGGTGGTGCTTGATTTCAGCGGCGTGGACGTGGTGGCAAACGCCTTCGCCGACGAATGCATCGCAAAACTGCTGCTCATCATGTCCCTTTCTGAACTGAAAGACAGGACAACCTTCGCCGGCCTGAATGACATGGCGAAGATGAACATCGCCCTCGCCCTGAAGCGGAGACAACTGGCGTTAGCCGCCAACTAATTTGATATAGGCTTACAAACGAATTTTTCACCAAACCCCAAAGAATATAGAATAGAACAACTGACAATTTAACATATTGACAGGGTTGTAGAGACGCAAAATTTTGCGTCTCTACGCAAGGGTAAACCGAACCATTTTACCTCAATAGTCAAAAAAAAATCCTCGAACAAAAATAACGGCGTTTTTGCCGTCAAAACCTTAAAACAAAAATAATGACAAACGAATTATTCAAAAACCGGTATCGCATACCGTCCACACGCGCACCTTGGCACGATTACAGGCACGGAACCTATTTCGTGACCATCTGCACAAAAACAAGAGAACATTCCTTCGGGGAAATCATAAACGATGGCTTTGGTGACCCCATAATGAGGTTGTCGGCGATTGGCGAATATGCCGATATGTGCTGGCGCGAAATCCCGTTACATTTTCCGCATGTCCAAACGTTGTCGCGGGTGATCATGCCCAACCATCTTCACGGGATTTTGGCCATCAATCCCATTTCAGAGACGCAAAATTTTGCGTCTCTACAACATGGGCAATCGCAACGGGATAGGGAAATACGACAAACTGACAACGTCATTATGCCAAACAACCGATTTGGTCCCCAATCGAAAAATCTAGCATCGGTGATACGCGGGTTCAAAATCGGTGTCACCAAATTCGCACGGCAAAACCGCATTCCCTTTGAATGGCAGCCCCGATACTACGAACACATTATCCGAAACATGGATGAATTGTATTTCATCACGGGTTACATTGAAAACAATGTGGCCAATTGGGATGAGGACAGATTTTATGGGTAACGCACGTGAAAATGGCGAATGGCGACCGCAATATTGTAATCCGCCCGAGGGAAACGCAACGATTCTCCCACGGTGTAGAGACGCATAATTATGCGTCTCTACAAAATGCGTGACACCAAATTTTTCCATAATATGATCACGACCCAATAATTTTCGTATCTTCGCAACCTGAAATATAACCCCAATTTTTCACCAAACCCCCAAAGAACACCAATAAGAAGAACTAAAATTATAACATATTGACATAAAGCGTTTTCGCTTTTCTTTGTAAGTGGAAATCTGGACAATTTCTCGCAATACACAAGAAAATCGGAAATGCTCATGGTTTTATCCGTGAGCTTTCTTGTTTGTATTGCAGGTAGTCCAGAACCTCCACTTAAACAAAGGTTTCACGGATTTTTTGTGTTTGTGATTGAAAGGCGGAAACGGCTGTAGAGACGCAAAATTTTGCGTCTCTACGGAAGGAAAGGCAATAGAAAATACAAACATAAAAGAGCAAGAAGATGAAAAGACTACCTATTATAATGATGTTCGTTGCCGCGTGCACAGTTGTGAAAGGACAGGACACCATCCATCTACAGGCACCCACGCCGTGCAGCTCCATTTCCAACATAGTGCCACAACTCAACACGGACATCGAATTTTCCATCTTCCCGAATCCATCCGCCGGCGTTTTTCATTTGCGGATCAGAACTGAGGAAAACCTTGGATTGTTGAATCTGTCCGTGACTACTCTCCAGGGCGCAACGGTGTATCAAACTCAATTCTATGCCTCGGGGAAAGAGTTGCAGACCTTGCTCAATTTGTCCAACCTCTCCAACGGACATTACCTTGTTACACTGTCCAACAAACAGATTACGCTCACCGAGAAGCTTGTTCTCCAAAAATAACGCGCCATGAAGCCCCCTCTTACCACTTTCGTATTGGGTTGCCTCCTTTTGTTATCTATGCAAAATCTAAAGGCACAGATAGTCAACATTTGTGTGGAAGACGATTCGGTTACGCTGACGTTGGACAACTACCAATTCGGCAATATCCAGTGGCAGCAATCCACCGACAACGTGAACTGGGAAAACATTGACGGGGCCATCTTCCACCACTACACCTGTCTGCCCGAGAAATCCACCTACTACCGTGCCTGGATCAGCTATCAGACTTGTCCGCCGGATTCTTCCCAAGTCTCCTTTCTGCAACGGAAAATGCAGGCGAACGCCGGAACAAACAAAGTGTTGAATAAAGGTTTTCCTACATTATTATTTGGGAATGAGTACGATGGCACCTTCGGACAGTGGACGGTTTTATCAGGAGACAGTGCCTATATCGAAGATTTGAACGCTGGAAACACGATCTTTTACGGTTCAGATTCGTTATATCTGTTATGTTGGACATTGACAGATGCATGTGGAACAAGTTCTGATACCATCACCATCGAATATGTCACCAATGTTTATAATGATCGGATTGTGATTGTGGATACCACCGATTTGATTGTAAGCGATTCTACAGAATTGGCAGACGGCATCTACCGCATTGTTTTTAATGACCCTGTGCCAACTATTTCTTATGCGACTATTTTATTGGGACTTTCCGATGGTGGTTTCCTTCGGAAAGTGGTATCCGTCATTTACATGGGTGATACCTGTTGTATGAATACTACTTATGCAAGTCCTGCCGAAGTGCTTGTGAAAGGCACATTACATATTGATGATTTTCCTTCCATGGTTCACACTCGCGGCTCTAATTTACCTAACACGGTGGTGTTGGATCATTGCCCAACCAGAGCAGAGATTTTATCTGATACCCTATTTCGTTCCAACAAGATGATTTATTACCCGATGTCGGAACAGATTGAAAGTGATTTTCAGATTGAGCATGAAAGAGATGCAGGATGGCATATCACATTTCCTCATAGTACAAACCCCATCAACCTTTCATATGGAGGCAGTGTTAGAATTACGGACTTGTTTTTTAACTGTAGCCCCCATTGGGAGTTTGAGTTATTAAGCAAATTAAACGAACCTCTATCTCTTCAATTTGGATCATATAATGGGACTTTGGATGCAACCATGAAACTGCAAATAGATGCTCCCGACATTAACATCCCCTTGGTTAAGAAAACGCCATGGTTCATTAACAAAAACTTTGTTGTTTGGGCAGGTATGGTGCCGGTCGTGTTTTCATTGAAATTTGCCTTACAGGTAGAATCAAGTATAAAAGTGTCATTTTCAACTCCCTTTGGGGCGAATTTATATCAGCATACCGATTACGATGCAAGAGTTTCAATCGACAATTGGGTTCCCCACAAATCGTTTTATGCACGAGGAGAATTGGATGGGGATTTTAATGTTGATGGCGGTGTTTGGGGTGATGGCAGTGTGGATTTGGCCGTTTTCTTAGGTGGCGACATCAGTTTTTCAGTGTATGGGGCTATTTCGGCATACTTGACTATTGGTCCCAAAGCGGATTTAAGTATTTGCACCAACCATGAGGATGGGCATTTTGGCTCAAGAAGAGGTGTTTCGGTTTGTGGACAGGCAAAATTCGGTATTCGGTCTGGTGATTTGCTTCAATACATGCATCTTGATATAGGGGATTACAATTTTTCTTTTGAGTTCCTGAAGAAAGATTTGCGACAGCCCAACAGAATAGGATACCTTTCGGGCAATAATCAATTGTTTACAGGAAGTTTTAGTGCTTTGCCACAACCTATCCGAATCAAAAGTTACACTTATTTTAACAATCCAAGCACGAATAACATTGTGTATTTTGAGCCTGAAAACGGAGGAATGGTGAATTGTGCGGAAAATCGTGTCGCCACGAACGAAGAGGGGATTGCAGAAGTTGTATGGTCACCGGCAACCCCCGATAGTAAACTGAGGGTCAGTGCGTATGATTGTGAAAACCATCATTTGGAAGGATCTCCAATTGTCATTTCCATTACTGGAGAAGAATGTATCAATTCCACCCTCACGGCACAAGCATATCTTGACGGACACTTTGTTGATATAATGGTGTCGGGCGGTGTGCCTCCATATCAGTACTCCACAGATGGTCTGACGTATGAGGAGGATTTTACCCTCTTTGTGCCAGAAATAGGAACTGAATATACAT
>CAMHNQ010000083.1 GCA_946186495.1 uncultured Bacteroidales bacterium | reverse complement strand
ATATATAGGAATATTTATTTACCTATATTATTTATTTTTCACGAGAATATCCATGAAAGAAATCGTGGCATCTTCCATATCGTTGACGATGGCGTCGATGCGGGTAAGGAGGTAGTTATAGAACACTTGGAGAATCATGGCGGTGATCAAACCGAACACGGTGGTCAACAGAGCCACTTTCATACCGCCAGCCACGATGGTCGGGGAGATATCACCTGCGCGCTCGATATCATCGAAAGCTTGCACCATGCCGATGACCGTTCCCAAGAATCCCAAGGAGGGGGCCAGGGCGATGAACAGGCTAATCCAAGTCATATTGTTTTCCAGTTTTGCCATTTGGACGGCGCCATAAGAGGTAAGGGATTTTTCAACTGACTCGAGGCCTTCGTCATAGCGGTCGAGGCCTTGATAGAAAACTGCGGCGAGGGGGCCCTTGGTGTCGCGGCAAAGTTCTTTTGCGGCGGCGACTCCTTTATTCTTAAGGGTGTCCTCAATTTTGTCTAACAGTTTCTTGGAATTGACAGAGGAAAGGTTGAGATAAAAAATACGTTCGATGACAAAAGCCAAACCTAAAATCAGACAGATCAACACAGGGGTCATCCACACGGCACCGCCTTGGATGAATTTGTCCTTCAACACATAGTGCAGGCTCTGGTTGACGGCATCGTCAGGGTCTTCTGTCAGCTCAGCCTGAGCGGCGGCAGAGGCCTCTGCAACTTCTCCTGCAACTTGCTCGGTGGTGGCGCTGTCGTCAGTTTTTTGTTTGTCTTGAGCAAATGCTGTGTTAGCAATACCGAAGGTTAAAAAACCGAAAACGGTAAGTAAGGCGATAAGCTTTTTCATAATTGATTTTGATTTGTTGGAATTAAATTATTATTACTTTATTGACATTCAAATGATTACGTCCTGCGGAGAGAAAGGGATTCGAACCCTTGAAGCGCTTTTGGCGCTTACGCGCTCTCCAGGCGCGCGCCTTCGACCACTCGGCCATCTCTCCTAAATTTTCAGGCCGTAAAAATACACTTTTTTTTAATCGCTGAACCACCTTCCTCAAAAAAAAATTCTGCCCCTAAAAATAGGCATTTATGGTCACTTTATTTTGTATCTTTGCCGCACAAAAGAAATACATTTTTTTGTCCAAAAAAAATAACATATCTTATTAGTTATGAACAAAGTACATAATTTTAATGCAGGACCTTGCGTCCTTCCTAAAGAGGCTGTTGAATCCACAATCAACGCCATCCGCAACTTCGACAACACCGGAATCGGCCTGATGGAAATCTCCCACCGCACTCCCGGTTGGGAAAGAATTATGGCAGAAACCCGCCAACTTTGGCGCGAATTGCTCAACATTCCTGACTCCTACGAGGTGCTCTTCCTCGGTGGTGGCGCCAGCACCCAGTTCTTCACCGTGCCCGCCAACCTGATGAAAACCAAAGCCGCCTACCTGCAGACCGGTGTGTGGGCCAAGAAAGCCGCCAAGGAGGCCAAAAACTTCGGTAAGGTTGACATCGTCGCATCTTCTGAAGACAAAACCTATAACTACATTCCTAAAGGATGGACTGTCCCCGCTGACGCAGACTATTTCCATATCACCACCAACAACACCATCTACGGTACGGAAATCCGCAAGGACTTCACCGCCGAAGAGTGCAACAACGTGATGCTCGTCGCCGACATGTCCTCTGACATCATGAGCCGCCCTGTCGACGTCACCAAGTACGGACTTATCTACGGCGGCGCCCAGAAAAACGTGGGTCCTGCCGGCGTGACTTTCGTCATCGTCCGCAAAGACATCCTCGGCCAGATTGGCGAACGCGCCTACATGAACCCGCTGCCCACCATGGTTGACTACCGCACCCACGCTGCCGAAGAAGCCAAAAACATCTCCATGTTCAACACGCCTCCCGTACTCCCCATCTTCGTCATGCACGAAACCCTCGCATGGTTGAAGAACACTATCGGCGGCGTGGCTGAAATGAACAAAATCAACATGAAGAAATCCAACCTTCTGTATGAGGAAATCGACCGCAACAGCATGTTCGTGGGCACTGTCGCCGACAAGGCCGACCGTTCCATCATGAACCACTGCTGGGTGATGGCCCCGGGCTACGAAGACAAGCAAGACGCCTTTATGGCCTTCGCCAAGGAACAAGGTATGGTGGGCATCAAGGGTCACCGCTCCGTCGGCGGCTTCCGCGCCTCTCTCTACAACGCCTGCACCGTGGAAGACGTTGAAGCTCTCGTCGCCTGCATGCAAGAGTTTGAGAAAAACAACAAATAATCATACATCAAATCGTACATTAATAATATATAGTAATAATGAAAGTATTAGTAGCAACTCAGAAACCATTTGCTAAAGCTGCCGTCGATGGTATCCGTGCCATTGTGGAGAAAGCTGGTTATGAATTAGTTCTGCTGGAAAAATATGAAACCCCCGAGGAACTTTATGCCGCAGTGGCCGACGTGGACGCCATGATCGTCCGCTCCGACAAGGTTACGGCCCAGGTGATTGACGCCGCCAAGAACCTCAAGGTGGTCGTCCGCGCAGGTGCAGGCTTTGACAATCTCGACCTCGCCGCCTGCACAGCCAATAACATCGTGGCAATGAACACTCCAGGCCAAAACTCCAATGCTGTGGCTGAACTGGCCATTGGCATGATGATCTACATGGCTCGAAACACCTTCAAACCCGGCACCGGCTCCGAACTTAAAGGCAAGAAAGTCGGTATCCAGGCTTACGGCAATGTTGGTCGCCTCGTGGCTGAAAAAGCCAAAGCCCTCGGCATGGAAGTCTGGGCTTTCGACCCCTTCGTCCCGAAAGAGAAAATGGAAGCCGAAGGCGTGGTCGTTCCCGCCAGCCTCGAGGAAATGTACAAAAACTGCCATTACATTTCCCTGCACATCCCTGCCAACGACCAGACCAAGAAATCCATCAACAAAGCCCTGGTCGGCCTCATGCCCAAAGGCGGTTGCGTAATAAACACCGCCCGCAAGGAAGTCATCAACGAGGAAGAACTCATCGCCCTGATGACCGAACGCGAAGACCTCAAATACTGCACCGACATCGCCCCCGAAGCCTTGGAGGAGTTCAGCAAATTCGAGAAACGCTTCTTCGCCACCCCGAAAAAACAAGGTGCGGAAACCGCAGAGGCCAATATCAACGCCGGTCTGGCTGCCGCCAACCAAATTGTAAATTTCTTCGTCAATGGCGACAAAAAGTTCCAAGTGAACAAATAATCAATATCCCTAACATATTTTCAAAGGCGAACCGAGCGGTTCGCCTTTTTTTGTACCTTTGCGCCCTCAAATTTTAGAAGATATGACATTGAAAAAACACGCCCTGGCTTTATGCTTATGCCTCTTCACGCTGCTGTCAAACGCACAAAATTTTGTAATAAAAGGCTTTACATACGATGAATCCACAGGCGAATCCCTTCCCTACTGCGCAGTACAACTGGTCGGAACCTCCTTTGGCGCACTCTCCGATGCCACTGGCGCCTTCCTCATCAACAAAATCCCTGTCGGCACCTACGTAGTGAAAGTCTCCCTGTTAGGCTACAATGATCTTTTCGACACGGTAAATGTCACCGGAAACACCACCCTGACCAAACGCTACAGCATCTCTCCCCTATCTAAAACCCTTGACGCAGTGCAGATTAAAGGCGAGAACACCCGAAAAGAGCAAGAAACTCGAACCGCTGTCATCAGTGTCACACCTAAGGACATGAGCAAAATGCCGGCCATCGGAGGGCAACCCGACTTCGCCCAATACCTGCAGGTTGTGCCGGGCATCGTCTCCACCGGCGACCAAGGCGGCCAACTATACGTGCGCGGCGGCACACCCATACAGAACATGCTTCTGCTCGACGGCATTATCCTATTCAACCCATTCCACTCCATCGGCATCTTCTCCGTTTTCGACATGGACATCATGAGCAGTGCGGATGTCTATACCGGCGGCTTCGGTGCTGAGTTTGGCGGGAGAATTTCCTCCGTGATGGACATCAAAACCCGCGACGGGAACAAGAAAAGGCTGTCAGGAAAAATCGACGTGAGCAACATCGGCGCCCAGATGCTGCTGGAAGGCCCCTTGCTGAAGCTCAAAGAAGACCGCAAGACCGCCATCAGCTTCATCCTTTCGGGCAAAGGCTCCTATCTCAGCCAATCATCCAAGATTTTCTACCCCTACGTGACAAACGAAGACGGACTTCCGTACAACTTCCTTGACCTGTATGGCAAAGTCACCCTTTCCACAAAAAACGGCACCAAATGGAACATCTTCGGGTTCAACTACGATGACCGCGTGAAGTATAGCTCCGTGGCAGACTACGGATGGAACAACTGGGGCGTGGGCACAAACCTGCTGCTTGTTCCCGGCAACGCCCCCACCACCATCGAGGCCGCACTCGCCTACTCGAAGTATACTTCAAAACTGCAGGATGCCAACTTCGACCCGAGAAGCAGCTCCATGGACGGCTTCACCTTCAACCTCGGTTTCAACTACTATTTAGGGAAAAGCCTGCTGAAAGTCGGCGTGGACGTGGTTGGATACAATACGAACTACCAATACTACACCATCTACCACTCTCAACGCAAAATCGAAGACCATACCACCGATTTGTCCGTGTATATCAAATACAAATACAATTTCCGGAACAAACTGCTGATCGAGCCGGGATTCCGGTTGCAATACTATTACTCCCTCGGTGAAGTTTCCCCCGAACCCCGGTTGGCCATCAAATACAATATACTTAACAATTTGCGCTTGAAATTGGCGGCCGGCATGTATTCCCAAAATCTGGTTGCGGTTAGCTCCGACCAAGATGTGGTCAACCTGTTCACCGGTTTTACCTCATCGCCTATGGAAAACAACCTTCTACCCAACACACTCTTCAATAGCGATAAAGAGATTCGCGGCCGCCTACAGAAAGCCCAACACGCCATTCTCGGCCTCGAATACGACCCCATCAGCTCCTTAAGCTTCAATTTGGAAGGCTATTTCAAGAATTTCTCCCAACTCATCTCTGCCAACAGATACAAGATGTTAGAGGAAGACACTGAATTCATTTGGGAAAAAGGTTACGCCTATGGTGGTGACATTTCCGTAAAATACGAAAACAATGGCGTTTACATCTGGCTCGTCTATTCCCTCGGATGGGTGAAGCGAAATGACGGCAAAATCACTTATTTCCCTCATTTCGACCGCCGCCACAACATCAACCTTGTGGCCTCGTACGCTTTCGGAAAACGCCGCTCCTGGGAAATCAACGCCCGATGGAATTTCGGCACAGGCTTCCCGTTCACACAGACTCAAGCCTATTATCCGCATTATGACCCTGCCAATATCGCGGATGACTATGTGTCCTCGAATGAAGACGTTTACTTCTTCTTATCCGATTTCAACAAGTCCCGGCTGCCTAACTACCATCGCCTCGACCTCGGCGCAAAGAAAAAATTCTTCCTCGGACCGCGCCACTCCCTCGAACTCAGCCTCTCTATGACAAACCTCTATAACTACAAGAACGTTTTCTACGTCAATAGAACCACCAACGACATCATCTACCAGCTTCCTTTCCTCTATTACTTCGGGCTGACTTGGAAATTTTAACGAAACCGCACAAACAATATGAATGTATTGAAAATGCAGAAATACGGATTGTTTTATGCGATTTTTTGAAACCACTCATAACCCTACCGGCTACAACATCACATCTTTTCAGCCAAATTATCTTTATATATACTTAATAATCAACATAATAAAATTATTATCAAAAAAAAATCGCAATTGGTCGGCGGATTAAAAAAAAATGTATCTTTGCAGCATCAAACAACGAACGGATCGGTAGTTCAGTTTGGTTAGAATACATGCCTGTCACGCATGGGGTCGCGAGTTCGAGTCTCGTCCGGTCCGCCAAAAAAGTAGAGACGCAAAATTTTGCGTCTCTACTTTTTATATACAAAATAGTGCACTCCAAAAGTCCTCTTTCTTGAACTGGAAGAGCGGGGCTTCGGATTGAAGCGTATCTGCAATGTGACTCAAGGTTTAGAATCTAATAAGGGGGACAGATAACGACGTTCATGTTCTCTTCCGTCCACTTGTTTCAAATAATAAAATGGGAAACGGATTATGTATTTGGTGTCAACACACAGACAGACAACCTTGGTAGACAATCTGTTAACTTGTTTTGGCCAGCTCCTGATTTCCTCAATGGATTTACAGGGCATTTTATTTTTGACTTTTTCGCGCTGCCGCCGGCTTTGGCGCGAAGTCCGTTAAACATTAAGATTAGCAAGCAACGCTGCAGAGAGCGAAAATCTTTCCGAAAACAGTGATTTCAGACCCTTCTAATCTTTCACGCATCTCACCGAATGTCCATAGCATTTATAATCCAGGTAATTATAGCTATCGGTTTTGTAATCATAGACAATACAGCACCATGCCTGGTCTCGATTGAACGGGTCGGCACTCCAGAAGTAGGTCTGAAATCCCATATTCTGAAAGCCGTTTTCGGTATAAGTACCTACAGGAAAAGCATCAAACCCCATGACATCCTTCTGGATGATGAGGTGAGGCTGCCACTGCCGGGTTGGGGTTTTCATCACCTCGCCGGCAATGCCATTGCCTCCTAACGACTTGAACAACAACGACCAATCCTCATTGCAAGGGACGTGCCAACCTTCAGGACAGATACCACGAACCTGTTTTCCAGTCGATTTGTGACGGCTGTAAGAGGGTATATCCATGGCAGCCGCCCAATTGTACAGCATCCCATAGCGGCTGTCTGGTGGAATGGCAATATAAGCAGCATACTCGGGTTGGGTGGCGGAGAAGCTGGGGTTGACGAACCACGACCTGCCTGTCGGAGATGTGGTGCATCGCATATTCTCAGCCATCCAGCATTGCGATTCGATCTGGACAGTACGATAGGTATTCCCCTCATGGTCGCGCACAACAGGAGCGGAAGGACAAAAGGAGAAAAAAGACGTTCCCGTGGACTGTCCGCAAAGAGTAGTCAATGCGTAAAAAAGTCCGACAAATGACAATAAGCGAGATATGATATCATTCATTGCAGATTACGTTCTTCAAAAAAACATAAGGAATATTCGAAAATATTCCTTATGAGACAAGTTATGAAAAGAAAGAATCTTTTACCTTGTTAGTATTTGGTAAGCGATTCAAATTTGTCAAGATTCTTAAGGGCTATGGCAGTACCGCGGGCAACTGCACGCAAGGGATCCTCAACCACATGCACGGGCAGTTGCGTAATCTTGTTGATGCGCTTGTCCAACCCGCGCAACAGGGAACCGCCGCCTGCCAGGTAAATTCCGGTCTTGAAGATATCGGCGGACAACTCGGGAGGAGTAACGTTAAGTGCCTGCATTACAGCATCTTCTATGGCATTAATCGAATTATTGAGCGCTGTGGCAATTTCTTGGTAGTTAATCATGATACTGCGCGGAATACCGTGCACCAAGTCACGACCATAGACTTCATAATCCGCAGGCGGGTTCTCGAGCTGGGTAACCGCCGCGCCCACATTGATTTTGATCTGTTCAGCTGTCGGGATTCCGATATCCAAGTTGTGCTCGCGGCGCATGAACTCCTTGATATCGGTGTTAAGCCGGTCACCAGCCACCTGAACGGATTTTTTGGAGGCAATGGATCCCAAAGCTATGACAGCCACCTCACTGGTACCCCCACCAATGTCAATCACCATGTTACCATTTGGCCCAAGCACATCAATACCGCTCCCGATGGCTGCGGCCATTGGCTCGTATATCAGACGGACCTCTTTAGCGCCTGCTTGTTCCGCTGATTCACGTACTGCTCTTTCTTCCACTTCGGTAATCCCGGAAGGGATACAGATGACCATCTTCATGGCCGGTGTAATCAACGAATGCTTTGTATTCGTCATTTTGATAAACTCGCGCAACATCAGCTCTGTTGGCTGGAAGTCGGCGATGACACCATTTCGCAAAGGACGTACCGTGTATATCTCGCCAGAGGTTTTGCCTTCCATCATCAGTGCCTTTTTCCCCACCGCCACAACAGATTTTGTGCGGGAGTCAATGGCAATGATAGACGGTTCATCCACCACCACCTTGTTGTCGTGCAGAATGACAGTGTTGGCAGTTCCCAAATCAATGGCTATCTCTCTGGTAAACAATGAAAACAAACCCATTTTCTGTATTATTTTTATAAAGTTGCAAAAATATAAAAATTATTGGGATTATACGTGTCGCAATATAAAAAGTTACATAATGGTATTCTCCGGTAACCGGTTCGGGAGAACAGCTTCGTAAAAATCGTATTTTTGCCGCCGAAAATGATATTTCCAACGTGTTAATAATCAACTTTATGAAAATATTGCTATTCCTATTGATGTGCCGACTGTTCGTAACGGACAATGGACTGTGGCTGACACAGGTTTTCTCCGGCAGACATCCAGTGGACATTCCGCAGGCCGAAACCACCCCTGACACCCTCACCCTGATGTTCATCGGCGACGTGATGTCGCACACTCCGCAGGTGGATGCCGCGCGGCTGCCCGACGGTTCCCACGACTACGCCCCGTGTTACCGCTTCATTGCACCTTACATTGCCTCGGCGGACCTTTGCATCGCAAATATGGAGGTGCCGCTCGCGGGGGCTCCATATACAGGATACCCTCAGTTTTCCTGCCCTGACCAGATGATGTCGCAACTTTTCGATGCCGGCGTCGATGTTTTCCTGACTTCCAACAACCACTCTTGCGACAAAGGAGCGAAAGGATTGCGCCGCACCATCCTTGTAATGGACAGTCTCAGTATTCCGCACGTGGGCACATACCTTGACAGTGTGGATTTCCAGCGGCGCAATCCGCTCATCGTGGAGAAAAAGGGATTCCGAATCGCCCTACTGAACTACACTTATGGCACAAATGGGATTCCAGCACCAAAACCGTTTATTGTCAATATGTTAGATTCCGCATCCATCGCCCGGGACATATCACGCGCACGCGAATTGGAAGCCGATTTCATCGTCGTGATGCCGCACTGGGGCATCGAGTATGAACGGAAACAGAATAAGGCACAGATGGCATATGCCAACTATATGTACGAATGCGGAGCCAACATGGTAATCGGCGGACATCCGCATGTGGTCCAGCCCATCACACTGGAAAACAGAGACGAACATGGTTTGGCACAGCGTATTACGGCTTATTCATTGGGTAATTTTGTCTCCAACCAACGGAAACGCTACACCGACGGCGGCATCATCGTGAAATGTGAAGTTGTACGCTACCCTGCCGGTGAACTGAAGATCACAAATTACGAATATCTCCCTTACTGGGTTTACAAGGGCATCTGCCAAGGGAAATACCAATACCATATCCTCCCGGCAAAACATGCGGTGGAGAACTGCACATGGTATGATATCCACGGTGCGGACTCCGTGGCCTTGAATCTTTTCTATAAAGACACTAAATCGTTGATTGACAGCGTACCAGAGTCTATGTTCAGTTTTTCTTCATCGACTCGATGACGCCTTTCACCTCATCACCGGCTTCATCAACGGCCTTGTTGAAATCCTGGAGAATCAGATGGGCTTTGGCTTGGGCGAAATAGCCCTTGCACTCACCTTTCAGCTCGTTCACATGCGTGGTCTCTTCGCCAGTGAGGTCTTTTTTCTCCACTTTCATGACATATTTGTCGAATTTGGCCTGGGCCTTCTCCAAGTCGGAGGCGGAATAGTTTTGATACTCCTGTTCCACTTGGGCGGTGAATTTCTCTAATTTCTTGATTTTCGATGATTTGCTGTTGCCAATTAGCAATGCGGCAATGAAAACAATCAAAGCCGCCAATGCGGTAATCATGATAACTTTGCTCTTTTTTTCCATAATAAATGATTTTATGTTGTTTTTAATATCCAATATTTACGGCTACATAACAGGCCTGTCCAACAACAAACCTTCAATAACCCATAACCTATAACCTATAACCATTATTAGAATCCTGTCCAGAACGTCTCCCATATTTTATGCTCCATCTCTTGCCAGGTTTGTCGGGTGGCCCCGGCGAAGTCTGCACTATACTGGTTGAGCAGCTTTTGGGCTTCCTCTTTCTTTCCTGCATTCAGCAGGTTAACGGCCTTCTGTTCCAAAGCAGGGAGTTCTTCGAAGGCTTTGTTTTCGTAGCGCATGATGTTGGCCATCATCATGTCTTTGGTTCTTCCCCAGCGCACTTGCGCGAGCTTGTTGGCCTTGCGATAATGCCACAGCGCCGCATTCTCGTTGTAACGGTAGTGGCCGCACACCTCAAAGCCGGCAGGCATCTTGGAGGCGCCGGCGTAAATCGGGATGCGGGGGCTTTGGCCGGGGTTTTCCAAAGAGAACCAGCACAATCCGCCCACTTCATCGGGCAACCAGTCGCGACACTGCATGATGAACGAATAGGAACACCACGACATAGCCACGCCTCTGTAGAAAGTGACCGTACCCGGCTTCAAGAAGTTGTACATCGCTCGTTCGTTACCATCCATCCACGGGTTGGCGTTTGGACAGATGATCGTGTCTTTGTAGGGGTTCCCGTCCTTGTCCTTACGGTTCACCTCCATTTTAAGGTTGCCAATTTGGTCAAGTACTGTACCTTCGTATGTAGCTCTGAACAAAGCCATTATATCACGCACATCCACTTTTTTCTCGGGCTTCACGGAGAAAGGAAGGTCTTCTGCATTGAGGTCGAGTTTCAAAGCAGGGGCGAGTTCGTTGAAGATGTACCATTCGCGCTCCTTATGGTTCTTGCCTTCCGCGTAAGAGGAGTTGAAAGCCTTCCACCAGAGGAAGTCTCCCTTACCGTCCCAAAGGCCGAATTTTTTTGCCACTTTTTCGATATTATCGGAACAGAGGAAGTTGTTTTTGTCCTTGCGGTTGAGTTTGCCGATGCGGGGCACGTTGCAACTCACGGCCACCTCGTCGTCGGGAACGCGCTGCGCCACCCACATTCCGCCAATCACATCCGGACCCTCTCCGAGAATCTCCATCTGCCACACTTCGTTCTTATCGGCAATGGTGATGCACTCGCCACCGTCGGCGTAGCCATACTGCTTCACCAAATCGCCAATGAGCAAAATAGCTTCGCGAGCAGTTGTACAACGTTGCAAGGCAATCCGTTGCAGTTCCTCAATCAAGAACATTGCGTTTTTGTTCACTAAAGTGTCCGGTCCCGAGAAAGTGCTCTCGCCCATGGCTAACTGATGCTCGTTCATGCAAGGATAGGCGGTGTTCATGTAGGCATAGGTGTGTGCCACCTCCGGGATTTCGCCAGCGAGCTCAAGATTCTCCATACTCTTAGGCGTTTCCGTATGCATGGTGCCTTTATAGACTTTGTGCATAGTGCCGGGTTTGTGGTCAGCGGCCGGCTCGATGGTCACCCACGTGCGGTACTTGCTGTCGCAGGTGTGCGAGGTGATGACCGAACCATCGGCGGAAGCCTTCTTGCCGACCATGATAGAGGTGCAGTTCGCGCCCACCAACTGTTCGTTTTGGGCGAAACTCCAAAAAGTGAAAGTCAACATTCCGACAATAAAGAAGAATTTTCTCATAAAAAGGGTGTTTTTGATAAAGCGGCAAAGATACATTTTTTTGTGAATAGTGATTGGTGAATAGTGAGTAGTGACAGGGTTTACGCATCAACTTTTTTATTTGGGCGAGCCAGCGCGGATTAGGAGCCGACGCTTCTCTTGTGTTGACCGTTTGATTCGTGTCTGCGTCCT
>CAMHNQ010000082.1 GCA_946186495.1 uncultured Bacteroidales bacterium | reverse complement strand
CACTTCAAAACCCCGTGCAGTCGGAGTCCTTGGAAGTTGATGCGTAAGCCCTGCTCTTCACCTATGAAACCCACACTGCGCTCCACTTCGTTGCGCTTGTATGGGGTTATTGAGATTTCGTGCCTCCGGCACGCGAGAGGTGAACAAGTCTGCTGATGCCGTGTTTCTCGGCAAACCGGGTGACTGAGATGAATTCCATACTAAATGAGATTGCATAGTTTATTGTGTTTAGAAAAATTGTATTTTCGCGAATCGAAAATGTTGTCATGAATAACCTTTCTTCGATATGTCGCGCCTTTCTGCTGATGGCCTTTATTATGGCCGTCCCGTTTTCTTCTTGTTGGGCGCAGCGCGAAGGACAAAAAGAACTGTTAGATCGGGCGTATTGGGAAAAGTCTGTGGAGAAATTACAACAGTTTTTTGAGAACTGGGCCGATGAGATACCCCAGAACGAGGCGGAGGTGGCCAATGATACGATTGCTGAGGCCTATAGTGTGTTCAAAGCTTTTTACCGGCCGATGCAGTTGGAATTGCTTACGGATTCCGTTTACAGTGAGGATACGACTCTCTTTATGAACAAGCCGTTTTATATTGTGCAAGGAACCCTTTGGGAGGTTCGGGTGGCGGATGGGATTCCTTACACCAGAGCAGAACGGGACTCTTTTCTTGTGACGCGTGCGCGGGAATATAAGCTTGAGCACCCGTGGATTGATTTGGAGGAGGTGATTCGTGACACTTTTGAGTATAGTCCCCGATTTGAATATCCAAGTTTTCCTCCTTTTGAGTATGTTCCGTCGCGACGGATCGATTCTGCCATCCGGTTTTGCCCGGATGTGCATTTTGAGGGAAAGAAGGTGGTCTATTTAACTCCGGAATATCGTGTATTGTTGGATAAGTTCATGGAAAAGCCCGGCAATAGTCGAGATCCTAACAAATTACGAGAGTTGATGACGGGATATGAAAGTGGGATACGTTCGGATTTTCTCAGCTGGATGGCTTTGGTTCGTCGGCACAACATAAGTTGGGATTACCAAACTGGTCCTTGTGTGTATGGAATTATTCTTGACTCCCAACTTCAGCGCGCGGTGGTTCTGTACTATTACCAATTTGCTGGTTACCAAGCCACATTGCTGAAAGAGCAGGGTGAATGGCGGGTCGCGAAGGTTGTCTCGACGTGGATAGAGTAGCAGCAAGGAAGTTCTTTCAGGGTGAGTTTGTTGGTGAAATCAAAAAGGCGCTTGACCGACATTATCGGATCGTGTGATGATTGGCAAGATGATTGTGGATTAGCGGGTAGGTTTACCGTTTCAATAGTTGGACAATCCATACCAACAGCCCCAAAATGGCGATGTTACTTATGACAAGCGCGATGGCCAAGCTGTTGATGTGGGAAGTGTAAGTCGCTTCAGTTAAAGCGTATTTTCCACCAACCATAACGGATAAGTACATCATAACTTCTGCTATGACAGCGATGAGCAAGGCTAAAAATGCTGATATAATAAGAATTTTACGTCGTTTCATAATATAGAATTATGAGCGAGCAAAAATACACTTTTAGCACTTTATTCTGAAATACTCCAGCAATGCCTTGTATTGGTCTTGCGCTGTCAGGCAGGTGTCTCGCAGGTAGTCGTTGAGATGCCCCCAATGCTGTAATCCTCGGTAATAGAACAGGTGCAGCTCCTCGGTGATGATGAACGGGACGTGGTTGCTTTGCAGGCATTGCCAGAACATCAGCAGCCGCCCGACACGACCGTTGCCGTCTTGAAAAGGATGGATGCGCTCAAACTGCACATGGAAATTCAGGATGTCGTCGAATTGCACCTCGTTGAGGGAGTTGTATTCCGACAGCAAAGTTTTGATATGCTTATGGACATCTTCGGGCTGTGTCGTTTCCTCGCCGCCCACCTCGTTGGGCAACCGTTTGTACTCGCCCACTGCAAACCACGACTTTCTACTGTCGGAAGTGTTGGTTTTCAATATCCGGTGCAGCTGCTTCAGGTGGCTTTCCATGATTTTGTCGGTAGCATGGTCGATGATGTAGTCAATGCAGCGGAAGTGGTTGACGGTTTCCATGATGTCGTCGATGCGGGTGCTCTCGGTGGTAAAGCCAAGAGTGTTGGTTTCAAAAATATAGCGGGTTTGCTCCTTGGTCAGCCGGGAGCCTTCGATATGGTTGGAGTTGTAGGTCAGGTCGATTTGCGTGCGATGGTAAATTCCGCCTTTCAGTCTCGTTTCCTTCTCGTCGCGCAGACGTTGAAACAACGGTGAGATGCACGTTTTGCCCTTGCGTGGCAAGTCGGCATCGGCGGGAATATTCCAGGTTTTACCCGTCAGGAACGCGCCGTCGATTTTCCCGGTGGCGCAATAATGACGGGCGGTCCGCTCACTGATGCCGAATTTCTCGGCGAACCGGTTGACTGAGATGTATTCCATACTGTCGGCAAGATTCTAATGAAAACTGCGGCAAAGATAAGATTTTTTTGCCGATGACGGCAAAGAGGGGTTGTGAGGAAAAAATCCGTGCGGATCCGTGCGATACGCGGAGATTATAATCAATGCCAACCGTCAATGTCAATGCCGACGAAATCGCCCTTTTGGTCGAACGTGTAGGCGGCCCACATTTTGTAGTAGTCGATGTTTGGATAATACCAGATGTGGATGACGTAGTGCTTGTCCACGACTTCCAAGGAGATAAGTTTACCGTATTTCTTGAAGTCGCGTCCGCGGCGGGACATGTCATCGCGGATAAATGACAGCATCTTGTTGATATGAGGCACTTTCAGTAACTTTTCTGCCGGAAGATCTCCGGAAAACAGGTTTTCCGCTCCTGTGAACAGCCATGTTCCATCTTGCCGATACCCTTTTTGGGTGCTGTCGCTAAAAACAATGTAATACAGCGTGCCTTTACAGTTTACCTCAATGTAAACATTTGTGGTGTCGTCAGGCCTCTCCACTTTTGTCCGCACTTTTTTGGGTAACTGGTCGTATGTTATGACCTTTTCTCGATACAGGGTTCCATTTCTGAAAATGCACTTACGGCTTAATCCCTTTGGCTCTTTGCTACGCCCATCCACCGTGATAATTTCTGGGCCGTTGACGTCGTAATTAAGAATCCTTTTTTTGGACAAATTGAGTGTTGCCCTCCAAAACGAATCGCCTCCATCGCAGGGGTCCTGATAATAGCTGTCAAGACAGTTGTATATATCGGGTATTGCAAAGTTGATTTTCACACAAGTGTCGCCATCCATTGTTCGATAAAAAGAATATTGCCGAACATATTGGTAAAACCGAGGTGCAGTGAGGGCGCGTTGAATTGTTTGCGATGAATCGGCTTTAAGGTCTAATTCTTTGGCCAGCAAGAACTCAGCACGCTGTACCTCCTTTAGTCCAACGAATATGGAATATCCCTCTGAGGTAATAGCATTTTCTTCTTCATCGCCCCATGAAGATAAGTAGCTTTTGAAAAGCCGGGGTTTGTGATAGTCTAACACATATCCAACCGTACCCTTGTCATTACGACAATCATAAAATGTGATGCTTGTGTCGATGTAGGAGCACAGTTGTTTGGCTACGGGGCTCTTGTAACTCGAGGTGTCATGTGTTACCAAAGAGATTCCCGTTACGGGAATCGGTCGCAAGTGTTCCAACTTCTGAGAAAAAGAGTTCCCCGTGGTCAGCAGTAACAGTGTGGATATGATGATAATCTTTTTCATAATGAGAGGCTCTCAATGCTACAGTGCCGTGGCGATTTTGCGGACGGCGGAGAGACGGCGGAGGAAGGAACGGTCGCGCTTGGTGGTGATCATGTCGTAACGTGTCTGTAGTGCAAGCAAAGGCTCGGCGTCCAGATCAAGAGCAGTGGCGATCAAAATAGCCATTTCTGTGTTAAGTGGTCGCTTGCCATTTAGGATTTCGTTTAATTGCGTGTAGGAAACACCTATTTCAGCCGCCAACTTCCGTTGCGAGATGCCGCGATATTCTATTTCGTCCTTGATTACCTCGCCAGGGTGTGTGGGAATATAAGGTGTGAGATTGTTGGCGATCATATTGTCTTTAACTCCAGGAATATGTATCATATAGATATTCTTTTTCAAAAGTTACAAACATAGCGGCGGCAAAACTACAATAAATTTCAATGTCTTCTCAATTTTGCGAAGATTTTTTCTTCTTCTCATATTTCCCCTTCACAATCTCAAACGACCCTGCGACTAACTCTTTGAGCAGTTCGTCGTGGATGGTCGGCAGGTCGATGCCGATCCAGTACTTGGCGCTGAAGTGGCTGTCGGGGGGTGTCACGCCCTCGGTGGTGTCGAGGAGTTCGGGGATGCGCTCGGGCGGGCATTTCACCACCACTCTGAGATCGTTGAGGTCGCAGTAGCAGAAGGTGTGCCCGCAGACGTAGAACACCAGCACGGAGTCGCCGCCGGGCATCTTTGCAAAGGGAAGTTTCTCCTCCACTTCGCCTAACGACAGGCAAAACTCATGGAATTCTTCAATGTTCATTGTTGGAGGGTTCTGGTTAATACTACCATAAGAATGAGATTTCAATCGGCAAAAGTAGAAAATTTTCAGAATAGGCTTCGATGAAATCAGAAAAAGTGTATTTTTGCAAATTAAAACTATGTAATATGAAAACTAAAAAGTATAAAAAACCAGAACAGGAAACGCATGCTGTTGAAGAGCCTTCTATTGCATATAACTCAAGAGATTTGGACAATTCCACTTCGGTGATGACTCTTGACCGCGTGATTCCTTCTGACACTGATACCATGACAGTGGATGAGTTCATTGGTAAAATCAGAAAAGCGCTTGACCTACGCTACGAAAACATACAATGTTAAAGTAAAGAAAACTGCTGAAAAAGATATTGATTCCATCGCAGACTTCCTGTTTGACAAACTTTCTCCAGAAGGAGCATATCGTTATTTGGATGTAATTGGACAAGAGATAAAGTCTCTTTCGTTTTACGCGGACTGTTATACGGCAAGTCGTTCTCGCACAATTCGGTCTGTTCATCCGAAGGCACGGCGCATGGTGTCTCATAATCACAAATTCGTATATGTTTTTCACATTGAAGATGATACGGTTATGTTGGATCGTGTATTGATAGGAAAGATGATCGTGGATTAGGTGAGTTTTATTTCCTCTACTATCGGCAAGAATCTAATGAAAACCGCGGCAAAGATACGACTTTTTTGCCGATGACGGCAAATGCGAAATGAATTTCGATTCCTCATGCCGCCTCAACCATCGGCATAAACGCCAACCCTCTAACCGAGTAACACCTTAACCCTTAACGCCATAACTCATAACCCTCACAGCGTCTTCACCGGGAACGTGAAATACGTGTCCGGGAAAGGCTCGTCCTTCAGGGTGAAGTGCCACCATTCGGTGCCGATGGGCTTGAACCCGTGGCGCATCATGGCGTTGCGCAGGATCATGCGGTTACGGAACTGTTCCTCGGTGATTTTCCTGTTGGGCCTGTATTTTCCGGTCGAGGGGTCGCCGCCGAAGGAGGGATGGCTCTCCTCGCCGAACCAGTCGAAGGTGCCGCCCATATCGACCTCTTTCTCAGTGCGCATGTCGAAGAGGGTCAGGTCAACCGTGGACCCGCGCGTGTGCCCGCTCCGTTTGGCAATATACCCTAACTCAAAGAGCCTGTTCCGTGGCACTTTGGGGTAGAAATAGGGTTTCATGAGCGTGTCGGTGACATCGGCGGCCCAGCGCACGAAGTGGTCGACGGCCATCTGCGGGCGGTAGGCGTCGTAGATCTTGAGGCGGTAGCCCATTTTCAGCAGGTCGTCGCTCACGGCGCGGAGGCTGTCGGCGGCGCGGCGTGTCATCAGGGCGACCGGTTCCAAGTAGCCGTCCACACGCGCCCCCACGAAGTTGTAGGTGCTGTAGTAGCGGATTTCGAGGATGGCGTTCGGCACGGCCTCCGCGAGGTTCACGAACTGGGAGGCGTCGTCGGTGGGCGAGAGGGCGCCCGTCAGCCGCCGGAACTCGGTTTGGGCCTTGGCAAGCTGTGCGAGGAACTCCGGGCTGGTGTGCAGGCGGCTGAGGCCGATGGCGGCCCCGAGGCGGCTGGCGTCGACGTCGCTCTGCCAGTGCGCGCCAACGATGACGCGGCTTTCGCCGTACATGTAGCCCCGCGCCATGAGGGTGTCGGCATTGGCCGGGTTGACTTCGGAGAGCAGCAGGGCCGCCGCGTAGCCGCGCTGGCTGTGCCCGGACGGGTAGGAACCCTCTTTCTTCAGGTCTTGCTCTTCCTCTACAGTGAGCAGGTGCTCCTGAAACCGCACGAACGGGCGTTTGCGCTTGTAATACGCCTTTGGCTCCTTTCGCGTCTGGTCGATGGTGGAAAGACTGTTGACCAGCAACCGGTATATCTCCGGGGTGCCCTCTCTCGAGATGGCGAGACCGAACGGCACGCTGAACTCGGCGAAGAGGGAGTCGTAGGACCACACGGCGTCGCGGCGCGCGATTGCGGTGCGGGCGGCGTCGCCCCGTTGGGTCTTGCCCCACAGATACCGCATGATGTCGTGGGCGAAGTCCGCGCCGACAGTGTCGGGCGGCGCAGGCAGGCATTTGATGAGGTTCGGCATCTCGTCCTTGCTGAAATAGCGTGTCACCTCTTCTTCCTGCGCCCAGCCGCAAAAGCTGGTTGAAAGTGCCGCGACGGCGAATATTATCGTAACTGTCTTTTTCATATTTGTCCTTTTTTCGGGCGGCAAAGGTACAAAATTCGACAACTCGAAAACCGACGTGCTCTTTTCGGCGGCACTGCGCTTGTGTGAGGTTAGTTGCGCTTCGCACGTCTTGCCTCACCAGAGCTGCTTAAAGCATATCTGTTGGGGACGCGATTCATAGCGTCCGTTTATACCTTTAATTCCGTAAATTTCTTTCATTTTTAGCTATTGACAAACAAATAAGTCATTGTAAACAAATAAATTAGCAACGACTCGCGATTCTCGTATTTTTCACCTGCTTTTGCGATTATTCACCGCAGGGCGGGGGTTTTCCACTTCCTCTTGTTCAATCGGATAGAGATAATGCTTTCCGCTATCGTCCTTGTGGCCATCATCAAAACCTTCTTTTTGTAAGATTTTCGGAAAAATCGCTTTATGGGCGAAAAAAAAAAAATCGCCGTGTAGTTAATCGGTTCTTTTTTGCGTTATTATAGATGTGAGACCGAAGGATCCTTTCGAAGATATGCTCCGTCGCCATCGAGGGCTGCTGTTTTCACTCTGTAGGCATTATGTCCGCCGGGGGTTGGAAATGGACGACTTGTTGCAGGAGGCCACCGTGGCGTTGTGGCGCGACCATGAACGCCTGCTCTCCCTGTCGGGGATTTCCCAGGCGGCGTTGATTTGGAAGATCGGGCGCAATGCGGTGATTGACTGCCTGCGACGCGTGAAGGAGACCGAGGAACTCCCTGAGAATTACGAGGCGGTGGAAGAAGACCGCAGCTTGCTCAGGGAGCTGCACGAGCGGATAGCCTTGTTGGATGAACCGGACAGGACCATTGTGGGCATGCAGTTGGAGGGTTACAGCTATGAGGAAATCGCCGCGCACGTAGGTATGACGGAGAAGAACGTCAGTGTGAGACTGGTGAGAATCAGAGAGAAATTAAGAAAATCAATGACTATATGACAGAGAACGAATTTGATGCATTGTGGAAGCAGGCGGAAGCAGAGGGCTACGGCCGGAGGCTGGCGGCGGAATATCCTGGCTGGAGGCAGCGGCAACGCCGTAACGTCAGCATTGTGGCCGCGCTTCTGATTATCGTGGCGACAGCTGTTTCTCTTTACAACACACAGGTGAGGCAGCCTCGGGATTTTGAAAAAGTGTATTGCAACCGTGCGGGCACGAGCGACGCGCAATGGGTTGCCTTAGCCTCTGAAATGCTCCTGGAATAATGAAAAGACTGGTAATAATATTGTTGATGCTGCTCCCGTTGGCAGCCATGTCGCAGAGCGAATTGTACAAGCAATACGCATCGCGCCAAGGCCTCACCGTGGCGCAGGTGAAGGGTTTTAAACTCAGCGACAAAGTACGCGTCAATGTAGTTCTTGTGGTGGCTGACAACGACGCGGCGTGGAAGCAGCTCCGGAAAGAGTTGGACATCCGCGGCGAGGAAGGTTCCGTCAGCTGGCTCGGCGAACTGGCACAGCCTGCCAAGCGCACCAAGTGGAGTGGCAAACCGCTGCTGCGCGTGGTGGCCTCGCACGGCCGCCGCACCGTGGGCTTCTACCGCCTCGACACCGAGGCGCAGTACGACGCCCTTCTGGATTATCAACTGAATAATATGAAAGAGAAATGATAAAGACAAAGGTTATGAAAACGACATTGAGACTCACCGCCCTGATGGCGGTGCTGGTGCTCGCATTTGCGGCGTGCGAGGACCCGAACAAAAAACCGACTCCCGAAGTGGACAACACCCCGAAAGAGCGGGTTATCGTTTACAAGGTCGGGCAAAACGAAACCCAGCAGTCGCTGGCCACAGAGGGCGAATGGAATGCCCTGCTGGATGTGCTCTGCAATCAGGCGAAACAGGGCGGAGAAGTCACTTTCTACAACCTGAAGCCCTCCTCCTACCACCAGGACAAAGTGCGGTCCGGAGCCAAGGCGGCCAAGACTTTCAGCACCACTAACCGCGAGGAAATGAAGAACTGGATGAAGGAAATGGAAAAGGAGGGGCGCACCGTTGTGGTCTCCTACAACAACGGCACCTGGAATGGGATGGCCTACGCCTCGGCACCGTCGGCTGTCACTGCTGCGAACATCATCGGCACTTGGCATTTCAACTGCGTGGTAGTAAAGGCGATAGACGCTGATGGCCAACTGCTGGGCGGGGAAACCTTCATTCCTGATTTCGATGGCGGATTCATGTACTATTCCTTTTTGGAAGATGGCACTATGACCGTGACAGTCAATAATGTTGACGGAAGCTCGTTCACCGACAACTCCAGCTGGAGTCTCTCGGACGAGGGCAAGTTGTGCAGCGAGCTGCTTCCGAATGGCGGAGGTTGTTGGGATGTCAATTGGATCTCCGGCAACACCATGGTGCTCTCCCGTCCCGACTTCGGAAGCGAGGATGGTGATCTCCTCTATCAACTGCAGTTTGACAGGCAATAAAAATTTTTTTCTTGACTGTAGTTTTTGGAAGTCCCGTTACGTTCTTATGGTATAAACAATCAAACTTAATCAATAATCAAATTAAAAAAACAAAAAGTATGAAGAAAAACATTTTTGCTATCGTAGTTGCCGCATTGGCTGTTTGCTTGACTTCTTGCGTCAAGGACCCCATCATCCCCGACAATGAAGGAAACTCCAACATGAAACCCAAAGTGACCGTCACCTCCGACCTCATCGGCACCGACTGGACGGCCGCCCTTACCCTCAACGACCTGCTCACAGGCATGGGTGTTGACCTCAGCGGTATTGTTTGCAGTGACTCTAACGACCTCAACGCCGAGGCCATGAGCATCCAGATGAACTTCGACAACCAGTATGCGCACATCACTTTCAGCGACAATGTGGTTGTCCTCAACGCATTGGAGATGAACGGTGAATACACGATGGAAGAGATTTCCCAAATGGATCTTGCATACGTCTATGACGGCGCCACCCACACCGGCACCCTGACGGCTGTCGGCAACGACGAGAACGGCAACCCCATCAATTATCAAATCAACTTCACCTACGACGACAACGCCGACACCATCACCATCAACTTCCAGTTCACGGATGAGAACGATGCTGTCATCACCTTCCCGATGGTGTTCCAACGCAATGCCGTGGTTGCATAAGGTTTGTTAAAACAAGCACCTACAGAGACGCCCGCAATTTGTGGGCGTCTTTTTTTTGCAGTCGCAAAAAAGGTTAACGCCTAAAACCCTTCGTCCCCCTATACAATACCGGACGATCCGGAGGCCGAAGATCTTTGGGCATCTCGTCGCGGTTGGTTCGCAAGTCAATGCAAGTGAGGTTACCTTCTTCACACACCAGAAGCCTCGGGAGACAGCGGGAACTGGGGAAAAAAAATCTTTTTACGTCGGAGTATTAAAAAAAATCCTATTTTTGCACCCCGTATTTTAAAATTGTAATGTTATGAAAAACGGTTTTGATAACGGGAAGTATCTGAAAATCCAATCAGAGCACATCAAGGAGCGCATCGCTCAGTTCGGACACAAACTTTACTTGGAATTCGGCGGGAAGCTGTATGACGACTTCCACGCCAGCCGCGTGTTGCCCGGTTTCCAGCCGGACAGCAAACTGCGCATGCTCACTCAACTGAAAGACGATGCGGAAATCATCATCGTTATCAGCGCTGTGGACATTGAGAAGAACAAGGTGCGCGGAGACTTGGGCATCACGTACGACGAGGACGTGCTGCGCCTTCGCGACATCTTCATCGCCCGCGGCTTCGTGGTCAGCGGCGTGGTGATCACGCACTACAACGGCCAGGCCAGCGCGATGGCCTACCGCGAGCGCCTCGAACGCATGGGCATCAAGGTCTATTACCATTATCTGATAGAAGGCTACCCCACCAATGTCGACCTCATCGACTCGCCGGAGGGCTTCGGACGCAACGAGTATGTGGAGACTTCGCGGCCGTTGGTGGTGGTGACGGCCCCCGGACCCGGCAGCGGCAAGATGGCCGTGTGTTTGAGCCAGCTCTACCAGGAGAACGAGCGCGGCATGAAGGCCGGCTATGCCAAGTTCGAGACTTTCCCCATCTGGAACCTCTCGCTCAAACACCCTGTGAACATCGCCTACGAAGCCGCCACCGCAGACTTGGACGACGTCAACATGATTGACCCCTTCCATTTGGAAGCCTACGGCAAGATGGCCGTCAACTACAACCGCGACATCGAGATTTTCCCTGTGCTGAACGCCATTTTCGAGGGCATCTACGGCGAGAACCCGTACAAATCGCCCACCGACATGGGCGTGAACATGGCCGGCTACTGCATCTCCGACGACGAGGTGTGCTGCGCCGCCTCCAAGGACGAGATCATCCGCCGCTACTTCACCGCGCTGTGCAACGTGGTGGACGGGAAGTCCACGGAGCAGGAAGTCAACAAAATCTCCCTGCTCATCAAGCGGGCACAGATCACGGTGGAAGACCGCAAGACCATCACGGCGGCCCGGAAACGCAAGGAGGAGAGCGGGGTCGCCTCGTCGGCCATCGAACTCGCCGACGGCACCATCATCACGGCGCACACCAGCCCGCTGCTCGGGCCGAGCGCCGCGCTGCTGCTCAACGCCACGAAACACCTGGCCGGCATCGACCACGAGGTACGCCTCATCCCGCAAGCCATGATCGAACCTATCCAGAAGACCAAGGTCAACCTCCTCCACGGCCACAACCCACGCCTGCACACCGACGAAGTGCTGGTGGCCCTCTCCATGCTCAGCCTCAACGACGAAAATTGTCGCAAAGCCTTAGAGTGCCTGCCCCAACTGGATGGTTGCCAAGTACACACCACAGTCATGCTCAGCGAAGTGGACCACAAGATTTTCAAAAAGTTAGGGGTCGGACTCACTTGCGAACCCATACGGAAGGGGGAGTGACCGAATCCAGACAACCGGCACCTTGAGAATGCCCGTTGCCCGAAAGCAAAAAAATCGTACTTTTGCGGCGAGTTTTTATATCGCATGGAAAGATTCTTCAACACCGCAGGACCGAACATACCCGAGGACAACTACACGATTGAGCCGCTGAGCCGGTTCGACTTGGACGATGTGCTGACGCTGATCCGGCAGAAGCGTTACTTCGTGATGCACGCGCCCCGTCAGACGGGCAAGACCTCCTGCATGCTCGCCCTGCGCGACTACCTGAACCGGGAGGATGACTACATCGCCGTCTATGCCAACG
>CAMHNQ010000081.1 GCA_946186495.1 uncultured Bacteroidales bacterium | reverse complement strand
ACGGCGACTCCGAGGAGACCGCCTTCAGCATCCGATACTACTGCTGCACCGTCATACCCGAGCACGAGGGCGTCGGCAACGCCTACAGCGTCAGGTGCGTCAAGGACTGCGAATAAGCCCGACATCCTTTGAAGGGTTACTTTGAGTTTTGTGTTTGGAAAGAGACCTCCGAAAGGGGGTCTCTTTTTGTATGCGCAAAAAGAGACAGAAGAAATATAGGTTTTGCATTTTAAAATCCATTAGGGTAATTATTTATATCAATAATTTTTATATTTTTGCGCCATAATCGGCTATTAGTATAATTTATTAAAAAATTAACAGATAATTACATTAAAAAGATATAAATATGAAGAAACTGTTTACACTGTTAGGAATCATGCTGTGTTTGGCAGGGTTAGTGTCAGCCCAGGACTGCGGCTTCAAAGTGAAGTTCGAGGTGATTCCTGCGAGCTGCTACAACAACGGCAAGGTGGCCTACGCGCTATTGGATGCGAACGGGAATCCCATCCTGAATGCGGCGACCATGAACCTCGGGGATGTACGCATCTACTACAAAGTGAACGAGGAAGACTCTATCCATTATGGACATTACTATACGGGGGGATGGGACACCTTGGTGATTGACTACGGTTCCTATATTATCGGTGTGGAAGGTTCATGCCGGTTGACCAGTGGCAACTACATAAAAGTTGACACACAAACCACCGTGAACATCCCCACCACCTACACCACCCCAGTGGCGGAATCATTTGTCCAGGTAGCGGATGAATATTCCGAACCAGGAATGCGTCCTACTATCAACTGTCTGAACACCGGACGAGTCCAGCTCAAAATCATGAATGGCAAATTTCCGTTCACAGTAGCCATCACCAACCAGGCGACTGGCGAAACACTTCGCGTGGACACCATTCCTTGGAGGCAATACAACGGTTATTATCTCAACAGGTACGATTATCGAGACTACTACTCCTTTGACAGCTTACCAGCTGGTGTGTGGCAATTCCATATTGTGGATGGGTGTGAATACGGTCTTCCTATTCATACGCAGGAGGTGACCCAAGTTGATTTCCCTCAATTCAAAGAGTACCGAAGTAATGAAGTTTATCTCGAGAAAAGCAGTATGTATGCTGACACGTTAGGAAATCAAATCATAAGAGTCCAAATTCTAGTTGACAATTCAAACAACGACTACTACAACAGCCGATATCTGTACAACCTGAACTACATGCCCCGTTTGGTCAAGTACCGCTTCAACTACGGGAACGGCATTGTCAGTGAGTGGAGACCCGTTCCCTCACATTCTAACTATAACATTTATCTTAATGACACTTTGCGAGATGTGACCTTATGCGAGATATTCAACAAACCCGTCACGATTGAGTATCAGGACAACTGCTGGGGTACAACTTCAACCAGATCTTTCAATTTATACGAGCCTGCTTCTTATTCATATTATGCTAACACAAGCATCGACACTATATATGACTGCCACAGAGTTCGAGCACAATACACACGCTACTACTACATCTACACCACCCGCAAGGTTAGCTACCAATCCGCTCAAAACGAACCGTTTTACAAAACCTTGGTTTGGATATACACTGACGTAAACACTGGCCAGGTCATCAAACGCGACACCATTAATAAACTGGCTGATTATTCCTACCTTTACGGGTATGAAATTGAAAATCTTTACGGATCGTACAAAAATACGCCACGGACAATTCAAGTCAGGCGCGATTTGGTTTCTGACAATTGCGATACGCTTGTTTCACGAACTGATCCTCTTACATTCAGGTATTATGACAACAATGTCTACCGGGCATATTGGAGTTTATCCTATGCAAACGGGACTTGCTACACTAACTCCAGATCGGTCTCAGTATATCTATACAATTATCCAGATTATTCAAGGCTGAGGACCAACGGCACCATGATTCGTCTTGTGCAAAGCCCGCGGAACAACCGATACAATTTCGAAGCGACCTACGACTCAATTACTGCGACATGGGCTATTACGAAAAGTAACTTGAACAACACGTCCTCCATTTCCGATTACTACAGCTCCCGAAAAGGTACTGGACTCACAATTTCAGAAGTGGGCTTGCCGTCAGGCACCTACAAATTTGAAATACAGAGTTATTGTGGAGACACAATTTTCACAAGAGAAATTTCTTTCAGCAACCAATATGAGCCTTATTTTGTAGAAGAGCCCTCCTATACGATTACCGAAGAATGCACCCGTTCTTATCTGACATACACCGCCGGGAAGGTCGGATTTCATCTTTGGAACACAGACCCGGCAACTGGAGAATACACCGTTGTGGGAGATGACATACCCTTAATCACGGCATTCCAGATTTACAATGGCCCCAGTGGAGGATTCGACAATGCCATCCACCGTTTGAATGAACCAATTGCCATATCAATGAACGGAGAATATTATGTAAGACTTTATTATGCACGGACGTCCACAGCGTCTTACAGTTCAAATTTTTATTGTAATAACATTTATGACACCATTTACTACAACAAGAACACAGTCGAGTTCGAATATGCGGTTGCCATCCAATGCGAACCTAACTCAACCGACGGAAATGTATATGTAAAAGGGCGAAAAGGAATCGCCCCCTACGTCTACACCTTGTACAGCAGGGCCGACAAGCAGGGAGAGGTGCTTGCGACCAACAACACAGGGATCTTCCCCAACATCCCTATGACACCGAACGACACGTTATCCTGCAAGGTACAAGACCAGTGCGGGGCCTATTTCCACGTCAACATCCGGCCTAAGACCTGGACAGAGCTTCAAAAAGTATGGTTCGACAACGGGCTGACCGTCAATACAACCTGCGAAGGAAGCACTATCTGTGTCAACGCCTTTGAAATCGGATCAATTTTAGCCTATGAATGGACAGGACCCAATGAGTTCACCGATTCTGAATCTCGTTCTTGCACTTTCATTCCGCGCGAAGCGGATGAGGGGTGGTACAAAGTCCATATTTACAATTCCGGATGCATGGACGACTATAAGGACAGTATCTACCTGTATATCAACCGGTCACCCAGTGTCGCACTTTCCCAAGATGTCACGGTCTGTCCCGGGGCATCAACCGAATTGGAATTCACACCATCCAGCCCGAACAGCACCAATTCTATCACCTTTGAAGTCATATTCGAGGATGTCAACGGCAGAACGACCCGCACACTCACGGCTTCTCCTAATGAAACCGTAAAATACACCTTTACCCCACTCACAAAAACAAAAGTATATGTCACCTCCATCAATGATGGGACTTGTGAATACACCATTCCTGAAGACACCATCGTCGTGGATGTGCACCCCATCGCCCCTTATACAGTGACTGCCTCCCACGATACCGTATGCTACGAAATCACAGCAACCCTCAGCGCTTTTTCTTCCCTAACCCCGCCATACGCCATTCGGTGGTACAATGACTACAACCTCACTCAGTTGGTGAAAGAAGATTCCATCCATGCTGACGGGGATTCATCACAAATGGTGTTGCCAGGTCTTACTGAAGACCGGGCTTTCTACATCACGGTCGAAAACGAGGACCATTGCCCAACAATCTACGGAAAACCTATCCAAACTGTTAACATGGGAGACGGCACCACACAACTTTCCTTAGGCAACACCTACCGCTTCTATGATTCCGGAGGAGCATCCGACAATTACAACTACAACGAGCAGTTCACCCACACCTTCAGCAGCACGGATGGCAAGCCTGTGACACTAAAATTTGAGACCCTGAACTTAGGCTACTATTCTCATCTTTATATTTTTTCAGGACCCGACGCCGTCACTGACTCATTGCTCTACGACCTCGAAAGAGGCACGCCACTTCCGCCCACCATTGTATCCAAAGGAGGAACTCTCACTGTCTATTTCGTGTCCGGCAATTACCTTGGGGTCGGTTGGAATGCTATTGTGGAACACGAACCAGCCAAGGCAATCGCCACTGTCAGGCCCAAGAACACCATCACTTACTATGACACCGTCTGCCAAAGCCAGACCCACACTTACTCAGATCCCTACCATATATCGCCGGATGTGACTTCCCCGGAATCCTTGAACAACGCCCTGCGGACCTACGGAAGCTACGCTTTCTCCAACGTGTTGGAGGGCGCAGGCCTATATGGTTGCGACTCCACCGTCAATTTTTATTTGAACGTCACAATCCCGCCCAAGCACGACACCACCGTTGTCATCACCAACATGCACCATGACGGATACCGCTGGTTCGACAGTCTCTACACCCAACCGGGAGTGCACACGCTCTACGTGCCCCTGGACAACGGCTGCGACCTGAAGAAGATCCTCAACCTGATCATCCTCGACATTGACACCTCGGCCAACGAGATATGTCTCGGCGACAGCACAGACTTGACACTCACCGTCAACGTCATGACAACGGACGGGCAGTCCGGCAGCCTGACATCAAAGACGCCCTGTGTGGGAGACGTCCTCTGCACAGACGGCAGCACCTTGGCGCCAGACGATTTCCTCTCCAGCGAAAAGACTGCCATGGGCGTGGTCGTGCAGGTTAATCCAAACGAAGGATACGGACGCGCCATCGCCCTGTCCGGAGCCCGCAATTCAACCAAAATGCGCTGGTGTTATTCCGGCTACTCCACCATCAATTCCATTACCCAGACAGGAACCGTTCATGTAGCTCTGTCCGACATGAACGGTTCTGAGAACACCTCTTACATTGTGGCTAAAGCACGGGCGCAAAACAATCCCACGAACCTAAACAACACCGCAGCTTATCATTGTATGTACTACAATCACAACACATTCACCACGGGAACAGACTCCTTGGGATGGTATATGCCTTCCGCCGGTGAGATGACTCTTGTGTATGGCAATCGCGTGGAACTCAACAGCACCTTGCTCCAACTCAAGCCTACCTACCCCGGAACATCTTTGCTTTCCGACGGACAATACTGGACCTCCACTGAATACAACGACTTTGGATTCGACCATGCCTGGGTGAATCAAAACGGCCAAACCACCGACATGGACAAATGGGGGTCCTATTATGTGCGGCCGTTAATCAAGTTCCTGATCCCTTAATTCACACAATCCGAAAAGATGAAATCGACAGACATGAAAAAGAACAGTATATATATGAAAGGAGTACGATGGACACTTTCCATTGTGATGTGTTCAGTTTTGGGTTTGAACAACGTTTGGGCACAATTAGTTAAAGTGGGCGATTTGCTGACTTTCCCTGACGGATCCAAAGGTATCGTTTGCTATGTGGATCGGAACCAAAACGGCTGGGCGGCGGATTTAGAAGATCAGGAGGGAAGCTATAAGCTCTACAACAGCAATTCCCTGCCTTCAACGCCAACTATCCCCTACAAGTCGAATGTCAACTCTTTCGCATTAGGCACTTGGACTCCAGAAGGGCGAACGAACACCGAAGCACTTTTTGAGATGCAAAACTCACCTGCGGCCAACGCAGTTGGAGTGGAGGACGGATGGTACATTCCCGATGCCAACCAAATGATGAAGATGGCAAGCATGGCGGCTATTTTACAACCCGCTTTTGCACAAGCCGGCGGCAGTATCGACGCTTTAATGCAACCCAACCGTAATTATTGGACATCTTCACGTTCCTATTCCAATACGTTTTATTACCTGAGCAACACTTCTTCGTCACAAAGTTTATTATCGGGCTATCCATCTAACCAATACAACATCCGCAGAGTGCGCGATTTCGACTATAATTCCCTGATCGCGGCCTATTGGGTAAGTGATTCCGGCAAAACCTCTATCCGCGTAAGCCCGGAGGCCACCGCCTCCTATGATGCCGTGGTCATTTTCGACAAAGACACTTTCACCTTGTCCAGCTCCGTCATCGTCCACCCCACCTTCGACAAGGACACCCTCTACGGAGACACCCTTTATGTGGACCACCCTTTCGACAAGGTCCTGCACAACTACACTTTCCATGTGACGGGGCCCGGGCTGATGGTCGGCTACGACACGCTGAAGACCGTGTTCGGATGCGACAGCATCCAGACCATCTACCTGCAGGTCAACGAGCCCTTCTACGACACCATCACCTGCCTTTTGACCACCGACGGCTATAAATGGCAGGACCTCTATGACCTGCCCGCCGACACCAACGAATTGGGACTCTACGAGTTCCCGGGACAGAAAGTGGTTGACGGCATCACCGTGGACACCGTCTCTCTGCTGAAACTCACCATCGAACTGGAACGTGAATATTTCGACTCACTGGACCTCTGCCTGTATGAGCAGGTCCTTGAATTCCAGTACGAGAAAGCCGACGACATCACCGTCACGGTCACGGAGAGCGGCGTCACAATCACGCCAACCAGCACCGTGTCGGTCGTCACGGGCGGCCAAGCCGGAGACTTCACGTTGATGATGAAAACCGATGACGGCTGCGACAGCGTGGTGCATCTCCACATCGACTGGAACATGGTGAAACGCGACACCGTGTTTGCCGAAACGATGTATGAGGGAAGCGACTTCTATCAGACCGTCGCCAACCACCGCTTCCACGTGACCGAAAACGGCATATTGACCTACAACGACACCCTGACGGCGGCCAACGGCTGCGACAGCATCGTCTACATCACCCTCCGTGTGGAAGAGGTGTTCCGCGACACGGTGTGCCAGAGCCAAACCAACATCCCCTATGAAGACCCCTATCATGTGGTGGCGGCCGGCATTTTCACCCAAGAACAGTTAGACAACCTGGTGAAGTCTTCCGGCACGCTCGTTTCTGAAAGGGTGCTGCTCACCGACATCGAGGGCCGCGACTCCCTGGTGAAATTCTCCCTGACGGTGACCCCGAGACGTGTCCGCGACACCACGGTGGTGTCCACCAACATGCATGGCGGATACACTTGGTATGACAGCACTTACCTCCTTACAGGAAAATACTCCAACTACACGCAGATGGACGACGGCTGCGACCTCTTGGATGAAATTACCATCATCATCCTCCAAATTGACACCTCCTCCAACGTAATCTGCGACGGTGACAGCACAGAATTGGCCATCTCTGTGGAAACGCCTGAAATCTCCCCCGGATCCGTATCCATTCCCTCTGCGATTCTGGTAGGCGACATCTTGTGTACAGACGGGACCACCATGCCGGTGGATTCGTTCCTGATCAGCGGAAAATCGGCCATCGGCATCGTCTTCCATTACGACCACCCGTCTAACTCCGGACTGGCCGTAGCCCTTGGCGACGCATACAACAGCGATGTCAAATGGTCTGAATCTACCTATCAGTCCAGCTTGGACAAAGGAAACTACCTTTCCGCCATCATGGACCTGGACGGCCAAGGGAACACGGAGGCCCTGCTCAACAACAGCACAACCACTACCTATCCGGCTGCATATTATTGCCATTACTACGACCACACTACCATTTCCATGGGGGAGACACCTAAAGGCTGGTATCTGCCTTCTGCCGGTGAACTCCGCCTTCTTTATGGCAACCGCGTGGTAGTGAACGATGTGCTGAACACCTTGCAGGCAACGAACAGCCGGGTAACCTCCATGAACTACTGGTACTGGTCGTCCACCCCGTACAATCAAAACAACGCCTGGATAGTCTATAATAGCGGAAACGTAGGTTTTAAGAACAAAACCAACGATACAAGCACCCGGGTCAGAGCCATCATCAAGTTCCAGAATCAAAACAATTAATCATCGGATAGTATATGAAAAAAAGAGACAATACAATGAACATATATCAATTCATCCATAGGAAACTGTCATTCGGACTTTCCCTGTTGCTGGTCCTGATGATGGCCAACGGGAAAACCCTCTCCGCCCAATCCATCAATGTGGGAGACCTGTACACCTTCCCGGACGGGTCGCAGGGCATTGTGTGCGAAGTGGAGCAAGGGTTTCCGCAAAGGGGATGGGTGGCCGCCCTCAACGACGAGGAAGGCACTTACGCTCTTTTTTCCGGCGGGGAAACTCCTCCCGAATGGACTGTCCCCGAAGTTTCGCCGGAGGTTTTCTCCCTGAGCCAATGGGTTCCGGAAGGGCTGGCGAACACCCATATACTGCTTTCTTCGGGAAACTCCCCTGCGGCAGAGGCCATTGATGTTGCCCACGGATGGTATATTCCCGATGCCGAACAGATTTCAAGGCTCTCCGGACTGATTCCCGTCTTGAACGATGCCTTCGTGGAAGCTGGCGGTAACATTTCCATCCTGGCCACTTCCGGTCATTACTATTGGAGCAGCACGAAATGGGGCGATAATGCATATTATCTATATAACGGAAACTTTGGCGGGGCACTCCGGTCTGACAAACTGTTAAGCGAAAAGCTTCGCATCAGAGCGGTCCGCAATTTCTCGCAAGCATTGGTACCCAATGCCTATTGGGAGATAGAGGCGGAAAAGGACACCATCGTGGTGAAGCCCCACACCACCACCCCCTACGACGCCATCGTAGCTTACGGTTCTGACACTTTCCGCCTGCAAAGCCACGTGGTGGTCTATCCGACTTTCAACAAGGACTCTGTTTACGGGGACACCCTGTACGTGGACCATTCCTTTGACAAAACCGTCCATCTGCACAACTTCACGGTGACAGGACCGGGAAAGATGACAGGATACGACACGCTGAAAACCGTGAACGGGTGCGACAGCATCATCACCAGCATCCTGTTTGTGGAACGGGTGCAGTACGACTCCGTGTGCGAAAACGAACTCGCCACATACAAGTGGAAAGGACGCCACCCCCTTCCTGCGGACACGAATAGCCTTGGCCTCTACGAATTTGAGGGGACAAAGATTGTCGGAAATGCCTCGGTGGACACCGTTTCCTACCTCAAACTTACCGTTTGGCCGAAACACGACCTTTACGACACGGCAACATTGTGCCTTTACAAAGCCACCGGGAGTGAAACCTACACGCTAAACGAACATATAACCATTACCGAAAGCACCGTGACATCCTCATCGACCGACATAACTGTGAGGGCTGGATCACGTGAGGGGGACTATATCCTGGCCATGCATACGGTCTATGGATGCGACAGCCTCATCCATCTGCATGTCGACCGCCAAACCGTGAAACGTGACACCATACACCCGGACACCATGTATCTGCACAAGATTATCGATGGCACCGTCACCATAGAAGGGCAAACCTTCACCGGCATAACGGAGACAGGTGTCTATTTCCATTCCGACACTTTGACCGGGGCCAACGGCTGTGACAGCATCGTCGTTGTCAAGCTGGTTGTGGAACCGCTGAAAGTTGACCTCACGGCCGCGAAAGTATGGATTGACCAGGACAACAGGAGCCGCAAGCCGGTGCCCGTGACGTTCTACCGCACGACAGACGCCACGGCCACGTTCGACCCTGCCCACGTTGACCCCGAAAAGTGGACGGTCGTCAAGGACACGGTCTTCACCACCGCCGACACCAACAGCGTGACGCTCACCTTGCCGGCTTTTCAGGACCATGACACGATCTATTACGCCTTCGCGGAGACCTCCGTGCCGAACGGATACCACGCCTCCCCTACCGGCAAGCGTCTCTCCCCGAACGACACCGTGTTCAACGTCGCCAACACCCCCGTGACAGCGGCCCTCGCGCCCGTGCTCAAAAAGCTCACCGGCCGCACTTGGCATGAAACCGACACGTTCATGTTCTGGCTTGTTTCGGACAATCCACAACAGCCCATGCCCATCAACGCGGTCAACAGCAACAGCTACGTTTACGCCCCGCTGGCCATCACCCGCGACAGCGCCAACGTCGCCGACACCGCGCGTCTGGCCCATTTCAAGCCCATCACTTTCCACATTGGCGACTTGGAAGGCAAGAGCGACACCACTTTCACCTACACAGTCTTTGAAGCTACCGCCGCGTTGTCTGGACTCACTCGCCCCGTCGGCATCACTTACGACAACAAGCGATACACCCTGAACATCAAAGTCGAAGCCGGCGAGACGGCCATGTCCGCCATCGTATCTTGCACCCCACAAGGCGGCACGCAACCCATCGACACCGTCACTTTCCTCAACCGCTACGACGCCGAGGCGATTGTTTACCATCTGACTGCCAAGAAAGTTCTCTCCTCCCGCAACACCGCCAGGACACTTGAGAACAATGCCTACACTTTCATCCTCAAGCCTATCGGCGCCCACGCTGCCAAGGCTCCGATGCCCGACGGCACAATCGGCTCAGGCGCGAACCGCTATTTCGAGGTCGGCAACATAAACAACGATATTATCTTTGGCGACGGTCTCGTATTCAACCACCATGATCTCAACCTTCTCGGCTTCACAGACGCCGCCCTCACCAGTGGCGTCACTTTCGAGTACCAAATGTATGAAAAGATTCCCGCCGAAGCTCGAAACCTGAACAACGGCCTCTACCTGATGAAAGAGGTGGACAGTCGCGGCGACACTCTTGAGCTGTACTATGACGCCACCATTCACCACCGCACGGTCAGGGTATCCCTTGTCGAAAATCCGGGAGAAATAGCTGTCTTGAACGTGTACGGGCAACACAGCAACAATGCCGACTACTATGAGATTGTCAACAACTTGGGCAATCGCGAGCCACACATGTTGACTTCAGCGGAAGTCATTGCCCGCCACACCGAAACGGGAATTCCTCAATTCCACAATGTCATCATCGGCCGCACAAAAGTGCCGGTGCAGAAAGTGTGGAGCGACTACAACGACTTCTTCGGCCACCGGACGGCAGCCGTCACGGCCGAGCTGAAGCGGAACGGCAACACCATCGACTCCGTCCTCACCCTGAGCGCCGCCATCGACTGGAAAGACACGTTCCGCAACCTGCCCTACGCCACCATCAACCCGGTGGACTTCACCGTCTCGCCTTACGCCTACACGGTGACGGAGCAGACGGTGCCCGCCCACTATGACGCGGCCGTCACGGGCAACGCCTCGAACGGCTACACCATCACGAACACCGTCAAGGATGTGGAGACCGACACCACCCTCGCGGTACGCAAAGTGTGGGGCAACGGCACGCCCGCCGGTGCCTCCGTCACCATCCAGCTGTTCGACAACGGCGCCGCACTGGCGAACCCCTGGACCTACACCAACGCAAAGGGGCAGAGCGTCACCGTCAACACCCGCATGACCCTCAGCGGCAATACCTGGAGCGGCTCCTTCGGGCCGCTGCCGAAGTTCACCCCGGGGTTTGTCCCGCACAACTATTCAGTCAAAGAGACGAATATAATTACCCCAGACGGTGTGGACTATCTTTCCAAAACCACCAGCTCTGCGGCAAATGGATTTACCATCAACAACACCCCTGCACCGACTCTTGACAAGCAGGTGAACCTCAGTGAAGAGGTTTTGAGACTCGACGACTGGACCACCGACATCCCTTACTCAATCCACACTATCATACCCTTGGCCGACGATTTGGCTTCCTTCATAATCACGGACCAGCTGGTGAGCGTGTTGGAGGTTAGCGGCGTCCCTGACGTGAAAATCAATGGAACTTCAATTGCCGACATAGACAATGTCTATAGTATAGCTGATCAGACGATGACTTTCGATCTCAGCACGTATCTCGACACCCATCAAGGCCAACCCGTGGAAATCGCTTTCAACGCCAAGTTGAAGAACACTGTCACCGGGGAGGATCTCGTCCCCTACCTCAACGCGCAGACCGGGGAGCCGGCGATTCCGAACTCCGCCAGCTTCGTCCTGAATGCAAACGAGCGCACCGTCACGCGCCCGTCCGACACCGTGTATGTGACACCCACCTATACAGAAGTCTCTGTCAGGAAAGTGTGGATTGACAACAACGACAACGACCATTTACGCCCGTCATCCATCAACGTCGGAATTATGGCAACGCCGACCAACACTTATACAACCCTGACTCTAACTGCCGCCAATGGCTGGCAGGCCACCCTTGGCAAACTACCCAAATACCATCAAGGGGAGGAAATCGGATACTTCGCAGTGGAAGAAGACGATGTTGACGGATACACCACCGTTCAACCCATGGAATCTTACGTCACCAATTCCTCGTACGAGATCACCGTCACCAACGTGCACACTCCCGACTCCGTTGACCTGGTGCTGCTCAAGAC
>CAMHNQ010000080.1 GCA_946186495.1 uncultured Bacteroidales bacterium | reverse complement strand
ATAAATGGTCGGTCTCAAACAATCAGCTTAATGGCTTATGCGTGACTTATGATATGGAACCAGAGTGTTATGGAAAAATATCGACCATATCATACTTTGAGAACGATAGCCTTATTCGATGGGAAGAGTATAACGATGGAAAAGAACTCGTCGGAAAGGGAGTGAGATTGGACGACGAACACATAGAGTATTTCATTTATGAAAATAATGTATTGAAATACAAATGTTACTATAAGAATTATTATTTGGAAAAATATCACGAATACTTAAACGACCAAGTGACAGAGAGAGTGCATTATGGTCCTTTCCACCTCATCAATATGAAGAATTTTATATACGGAATCATATATCCTCAGTACTCAAAATATGAATGGACATATATGTTCTATATCGTCAAATCTCGTCAGGAACAAAAGCCTCTTCCTTTTGTTAAAAAAGAAAGTCATACACCACGCCAATGAACAACCGAAAAACTATAGTGGACCCCGAATTTCAGCCAGCAAACTAATCCGAAATTTTCCTATCTTCGCCCCGTTAAAAATCGCCAATGAACCGCCGCCGAACATATAGCCATCTCTGTCGTGTCCCCGCACCCCGTCTGCGGGATGCAGGTGTCTCCGTGCGCCAAGTTCCGCTCCGATTCGCGGGATACGTGGAGATTGTACTTTATTGGGACGAGCAGAACCGCCTGCAGGGGGTGCGGGACGACGGGCATCTCTCATTCTACCAGTACGACGCCGGCGGCGACCGCACCTACAAGCTGCCTTACCTCAAGACGTACAGCAACCGCAGCGGAAGACGTTCCGTCTATTGGGCACCGGAACATTCCACACTATACGCCTCTCCTTATTTGGTGGTCACCCCGCAAGGCTACACCAAGCACTACTATGCCGAGAGCGAGCGCATCACCTCGCAGATTGGTCGCGGTAACTTCTCCACTTTGGCCACGCCCGTGACGGACACTGCCACGGCCAACCGCAAGGTGCGCCGCGCCGACAGCCTCGTACTGGTGCTCAACCCCAGCATCACGGACACCGCCGCGCAGCTTTCATACCTCACTGCCCTAACCAATCGTCAGAAAGACACCTGCGAGGCCTATTGGTATCATACCGACCATTTGGGCTCTTCCTCTTGGATAACAGACTCGGCAGGCAATCCCGTGCAGCACTTGCACTATCTGCCTTGGGGAGAAGATTATGTAAACCAACGTTTGAATGATTTTGACGGCGTGCGTTACACTTTTAGTGCCAAGGAGAAAGACGCAGAAACGGGTTACTCCTACTTTGGGTCACGCTACTACAACTCTGATTTGAGCATTTGGCTGAGTGTGGATCCGAAAAGCGATAAGTACCCAGGCGTGAGTCCGTATGTGTATTGCGCGGACAACCCGGTGAAGTTGGTGGATCCGAACGGGGAGGAATTCAGCAATCCTGATGACCCTCCTAAAAGAAATTTCTTTCAGAAAATTGGAGATGGATTTGTGAAGTTTGACAAATCTTTAGAAGGGCATAGTGATGGGGCAAACCAAGGAACTATTACAAAACAAGATGTGGAAGTAGGTGTCGCTGTTGCTGCAACAATGATGTCTGCAGGTGCGGCATTGGAAGCAGAAACTGCTTTTAAAACAACCGTTGCTATTGTCTCTGCTGTCAATAGTGTTGATGACGCAACTGTTAATTCTTCAGGACAAACAGTCTTACAAAAAGCTGCCGCTAACAACAAAACTGCGAGTAATACTGTGAAAGTCGGAAAAACTCTAGTGTCAGCCGCTTCTGTAGGGGTGTCTGCAAATGACGTTCGAAAAGTTGTTGTAGAAGCAACCAAGAAGGGAACACAAGTTATTAAGAAAAAAGCGTCAACGATTGCAAAAAATGTTGTTAGCGCTGCAACAAGTGTTTATGGTGCTGTTACATCTCTATTTAAAAAGAAAAAATAATAAAATGCTAAAAAATAAAATTATTTCAAAATCCTCTTCGTGGTACCTGTTGTTTCTTCCCTTTGTTACATCAATGCTTTTGTCCTACAGTGATGGGGATTGGACTAATTGGTTCTTGATTATAAGCCCATTTGTTGCCTCTTACCCTTTTTTGTGCTTTGGTGTCCAATTTGTGCGGTTTTATGAAGATTCTATGGTGATAATACATCCTTTTAATTTATTACACATAAAAACTGTCATAACTTATAATAAAATAGAAAGAATTTCAGATGCTCTTCAGCGTTCTACTTTCCTTTCATGTTATGATTTGCATGTTTATGTAAAGGATAAAAAGAGACCAATTGGTATTCCGATGCCGTCACCAAGACAAAAACGAGAACAATTCATGAAACTAATTGAGACAAAAGGAATACGTGTTGAATGGGGAATTTATGGATAAATTTTTGAAAGATGTCTTTATTTTTATAACCAGTTCAGATTCTATTATAATAGTCTTTATTAATCTTTTACTGTCCTTGTCCGTGACGGATGTCTTGAAGTATCTATTCAAAAACTACAGGTTTATGGCAAAGTCAAGCCCCCGCAGGGTAACCATCTACATCAACGGCAAGGAGGTGGAGGCCTCCGTCAAGCAGATACGGGCGGAAATAGACCGCCTCCTCAACGAGCGGAACCTCCTTCTCGCCAGTGAACGCTGTGTCGGCAACGCGCAGCGTCGAGCGGAACCTCCAACGAACACTAGTGTGCCTGCGAGGACGCAGACACCTTCATTTCGCTCCGAATTGCTACAAAAAAATACTACTTTTGCACCGTCGAACAATCGCGTATGAGCCACGACCGAACATATCGCCCCGTCCTCCACGCCCCCGCACCCCGTCTGCGGGACGCGGACGGCTCCATGCGCCCGCACACCTACGGCGTGCGTGTGTGTTCGTGCGCCGCCATCGCTACCGAGCCCTGCAGACCTACGGCCTGCGCGGGAGAGTACCCGAACCCCTCCGCCTACACCACAACTGCTCACTACTCACTGCTAACTGCTAACTCAACTTACACGTTCTCCGCCAAAGAACGCGACCCGGAAACGGGCTTAAGTTACTTTGGTTCAAGGCATTACAGCTCCGACCTGAGCATCTGGCTGAGCGTGGACCCGATGAGTGACAAATATCCTTCGCTTTCGCCGTACACGTATTGCGCTAATAACCCGGTGAAGTTGGTGGATCCGAATGGGGAAGAAGTTGAAAATCCTGACGATCCTCCTAAAAAAAATATTTTACAAAAGATTGGCGATGGGATTGCAAAAATTGATAAATCTTTGGAGGGGCATAGCGATGGGGCAAACCAGGCAAATGATGTTCCAGAATGGGTAAAGGATGGGGTGCAAGCCATGTTTGTTGCCTTCCCTGGCATTTCAGAAATCAACGATGGAGCGATTGTCGCAATAGGAAAGGATATATATGGTAATGAGGCTTCTAAAATGGACAAAAATATTTCTAAAGCAAGCTTAGTGACAGGTGGAGCATTATCAGGAACTGCAAAAGGCTTGGTCACTATCGCTAAAAAAACATCTTCAATGGCAACAAAAGCGAAAGCTATTACTGCCGCTAAAGTTACTGTAGCAACAAAAACCGTGTCACAGGCTGCATCTAAAATATATACTTCAGTAAAATTACTTTTCAATTCTTCAAATAGTAAAGAAAACGATGAAACTAAAACGAAACAACATAATTGATTTTGTCATTTTTTGTACTCTTTTTGTGTTCACTCTAATCACATCTGTTTTGCTATTACATAATTATGCTTTTTTAGGGCACTCTCCTTTAACATGGGAAGAAATAGGAAAAGGCTTATGGAAATTCATTCTAACTTCTGCCGTAGGCTCTCTTATATGTACGATAAACATTAAACATTATCTTCATTGATGCATTTTTTCTAACGGTTTGTTCTGTATCTGGTACAGCAGACTTATTGCAAATCAATAAATGTCTCAATTCTTTCCAGTTAAATAATCATTGATGACCAGCCACCAACCATACCATCCCATATATCCCCATCCGGGAATTTCGCTCGCGTCCCGTACCGTTCCGGGCTATCGCCATGCATCCCCTAACGGGGATAGCCTGCAGTTCCGGACCTCCGCCACGCATCCCGTTCACCCCCAACCAATTATGCATTATGAATCATGCATTATGCATTGTTACACCTTCTCCGCCAAAGAACGCGACTCCGAAACGGGCCTATCTTACTTTGGCTCAAGATATTATTCCTCTGACTTGAGCATCTGGCTGAGCGTGGATCCCATGAGTGACAAATATCCGTCGCTTTCGCCTTATACGTATTGCGCGGACAACCCGGTGAAGTTGGTGGATCCGAATGGGGAGGAAATAGGTATTCCTCCTTATATAAAAGATGCCATAGCTAATGCGATAACCTCCACAGCAGAGAATGCACATAATCTATATCTTAATGCCTCCTCAATGGTTCAAAATCATCCATGGATGGTTAATGCAGCCAATCTGATGGTTTTAGCTGCCACTACTGCTGTCAGCAAAATCACAGACATGAATCCTAAGACCATGTCATGGTTGGACCTAACTAACATTTGGCTTTTTGAATTAAATGTTCCAAACGATAAGATTCAATTTGGTCCTAATGATAGAACCACCCTGGATTTGAAGCATCAAGAGGGTGTTAATGAAGCAAGAGAAAAGGCTTACAACAACATACGCAATGGAGTTTATGACGATGTTAATAATCCATGGGAATATACTCAAGAAAAGTTTTATGATGGAGTCAAGGGATGTAACATAGTTACATCTTTCCTTGGTAGTTATAACACAAAAGTAACCATTACTAAACTAAAAAACGGGAAGCATTTGTTAAAATTTACAGTAACAAATACATCTGGTTGGGAGTCTGCGACACGATTACGAAAAGACAATGACGGCAATGATCAACACGATGGGATCATCCCTAATAAAAAAAGAGGGGATGGAATTAAATTAGGAGGTAACTTACAGGAAGTATGGCAATGGACAGAAGTATATTAAAACACGTACTAATTCAGTGCTACATAGTTGTATCACTATTGATGTCATCGTGCTCATATTCAGATCTGAATTCAAAATATGGAGTTGCATATAATCAAGTACGCCAAAACGTCGGCTTGCCTGTCCTTGACTCAACTTGGAGATATAACGAGGCTGTCGGTGTTGTAGGGGGAAGTTGGATCAATCCCATTTGCCCCAAAGGCACTCCTTGCCATTTCAAAAAATGTTTTCTTTGCGAAAACGATGGAACAATGTTATGGGAGGAAGATATTTACATTGGACCAAACAAATATACAACGGTAGATGGCACGTTTGAGGAGATGTTACGTATTACGTATTATTTTAAAGATAATAAGTGGGGCTATTTATGGACAACAGGTGTCTCAGTAAAGAATAGTCGTTGGGAGCATGAACAAGACGAAGAAATCAGCTCAAAAGAAGCAGACTCTCTGTTAACTCTGTGGGGAATCATATAACCGTTAAAAAGTGTTTGATTGTCATATTCCGTCCCTACCCGTGACGGACGTTTGAAGCATCTTTGCCAAAACATCAGTCTATGGCAAAGAGCAGCACCCGCAGGGTAACCATCTACATCAACGGCAAGGAGGTGGAGGCCTCCGTCAAGCAGATACGTTCCGAGATGAACAAGCTCGTGAATGAGCAGAACCGCATGGTTATCGGCTCGGACGAGTACATTTCCCATGCCAAGAAAATCAAGGAACTGAGACGGTCATCGCGTCGGTACACGCAAGGATACAAAACTTTTGAAAGCTATTCACAACCCCTCCTGCGACAACTATCCAGGGGAAAAAAGCGGCCTTGCGGTCGCCTTGATAATCATACGGATTTTAGTGCTTTCCTTATCTCGCTGTCCGATATGCTTTCCTGGTGCCCTTTGTCATATATGGACAAAAGAACTATTTCGTTTCGGTCTTTCCTTTGGGCGAAGATGTTGAAGTATATTACCCTTGCACCTCCGCTTTCCTTTATTCTTCGACCGTATAGCCATCCTTATTTTATAAACATCATCGAAAAGCAAAGTTCCTGATTCCGGATTGTTTGTCAGTTTGTCCGACAGTTTCTTTAGGTCGTTTTTCAACGAAGGATATCTCTTGGCCAAAGACTTTGCCTGGTTGTCGAATTTAGGGATGGTGGTCATCTGCGGTTTCATAATTCGTCGAAAAGCTGTGACAACGGGCGTGTCTTTATCCGTCCGCTCTTTACGCCGGCATAGTTTTTCGCTATATCTTCGGCCTCTTTGCTGTCTGTTGTCTTGACCTTTCCACCGAGCGATATAAACAACTGTATCAGTTGCTGGAAAATCGTGCTTCTTCCGTCGTATTCCAATGTGATTGTTGCCATATTGTTTCTCCTTTCTTTGTGAAAACATTTCCAGCGCAAATACACTTTTTATGAACGCGTACCTTTCATGGAGTTTTCTGTCGTCAATTGGTTTATCTTCTCATTCGGACTGCTTCAGTCGGCAAAGATACAATTTTAATGGTTATTGGTTATTGGTTATGGGTTATTGGTTATGGGTTATGGGTTATGGGCAGGGCTTACGCATCGACTTTTTTGTTTGGACGTTCCAGCGCGGATTAGGAGACGACGCTTCCTAGCGTCGCAATGCATACGCCGGCGATTCATCCAACCGCTGATATGCAGTGCCTGTCACGGTCGGCGAATATGTGTTTTGTGCAAAATGACCTATACGCCAAAAATTTTCGTATTTTTGCACCCGAAAAACTCAAAGAGTCGTTGAAGATCATTCGTGATAGATTGATTGCGGGTTTGTTAGTTAAAAAACACCGCAGGGTTGGCATTTTAACAATTAAGAAAGGGACAATGGAAACATTTCAGTTTTTGGGTTTTGGCATTGATGCATGGATTACCATCGTGACGGTGCTGGGTGTGTTCGCTATACTGATGGCCACCAAGTTGCGCACCGATTTGGTGTTTCTTGGTGCCATAGGTCTGTTGTTCGTCACGGGAGTGCTCGATGCCAAGGAAGCCTTCTCCGGCTTTAGTTCCACGACGGTGGTTGTGGTGGGTGTGATGTCTGTCGTGGTGGCCGGTCTGACACACACGGGAGTATTGCATTGGATAATCAAACATGTGTTGGGGCGTCCAAAGGATTACAAGCGAGCCTTGCTACGGCTGATGGCACCCGTGGCTGTGCTGTCGCCGCTGCTGAACACCGTCACGGTAGTTTCCGTGTTTGTCGGCGTTGTCAAGATGTGGGCAAAAAAGCTGAAGATGATGCCTTCCCGTCTCCTTATCCCTATTGCCTTTGCGAGCAACATGGGGGGCGTTTGTCTCATCCTTGTGATTCCGCAAAATCTGGTGGTCAGTGGCTTTTACGAGAGCAATACCGGACATGCTATGGGGTTGTTTGCCCCAGCCATTCCCGGTCTGTTCGGCCTTATGGCAGGTATGCTGACAACCATTGCATTACGCCGTCTGTTGCCAGAGAGGAAGGCGCCTGAGACGGCTTTTGAATCGGCAGGTGCTTACACGGTGGAGCTGCTTGTGCCTTCCGACAATCCGCATATTGCAAGAAGCGTGGGCGAACTGGGTCTGAACAATGTTGTTGGAGGGAGTCTCATTGAGTTGCGCCATTTCGACGACTACAGGATAATGTCGCCCGTGCCCGAGGGGGAACCTCTGATGGGGGGCGACCGTTTGGTGTATGCCGGACAAATTGAGGATCTGCTGGATTTGAAGAAGAAATACGGCCTGGTGAGTGCCGACCATCATGTGTTCCACTACAGCGAGGTGAGTACCGCCCGACAGCTGCGCACGGCATACATCACTTTCGGAAGCAGTCTGATCAACACCAAGATAGGCGACGGCACCTTTGAACGCGACAATAACCTAACCCTCGTCGCCGTAGCCCGCAAGGGCAAACGTATCGAGCAGGCGCCAAGGGATGTGGTGCTTCAAGCCGGCGACACGCTGCTCTTGGAATGTCCGCCACACATGAAAATCGACACCACCGCGCTCGGTCAGCAGCTACAGTTCTTCGACTCTACCGACGTGCCCAACATCGGACGGCACACCCTCTTGTCCACCGCCATTGTGACTGTCATGGTGGCACTCACTGTCTTCGGTGTCATGCCCTTGTTGCAAAGCGCCTTTATAGCCGCAGGTGTCATGCTCATCTGCCGTTGTTGCTCTCCGAAGCAGGCCATGGAAGCCATCGATTGGAGCCTTTTGGCAATCATTGCCGGCAGCATCGTACTCGGACTGGCCATACAAAAGACAGGCATTGCGGATTGGATTTCGCAAGGCATCCTAAGCATCAGCGGCAGCAATCCTTTGTCTGTGTTGATTGCCATCAGTCTGGCGGCAGCCATCATTACGGAGTTCCTGTCCATCACGACGGTGGCCGCCCTCATCGCCCCCATCATGTATTCAGCCGCCATACAGCTGGGGTATGAGCCGTTACCGTTCCTTATCGCCTTGATTATGGCGGCCAACAGCTCTTTTGTCACCCCTGTCGGCTCGGCCGTGAACATGCTGGTATATGGTCCCGGCGGTTATCGTTTTGGCGACTTCATCCGCATCGGTCTGCCGGTAAAACTCGCGTTTCTCATAGTCAGCATCCTCATGGTCATCATCATATATCCATTAACACCGCTGTAATAAGTAGATGAGCATAAGTAGTTTACATATTGGACGCGGGACTACGGGTCATTGGCTTGACTCGAAGTCCCGAAGTCAAAATAATGCAGTATAATTTTGAACGGTTACTTAACCGTGAAAGTTGAAAGTTAAAAGTTGAATTATGAGTATCACAATAGAGCCAACGGCGACACCAAGCCTGTCCCGACGCAGCAAGCCTGATTTCCAGTCCCAGTTTCTCGCCACCATTCTCAAGGCGAACACCAATCCGAATCTGGTCACCTTTGCCGGCGGCAACCCGAATTCCGCGTCCTTTCCGGTGTCGGAGATGAATGTCGCAGCCGATGGCGTCCTTCAGGAAAACGGATTCGCGGCATTGCAATACAGCGGCACACAAGGGTATCTCCCGCTTCGGCAGTACATTGCTGACCGATACCGCACTTCAGGGCTCAATGTCGAGCCCGTCGAGGTCATCGTCACAAACGGCTCCCAGCAGGCACTGGACATCTTCTCCGCCATGATGATCGACCCGGGCGACCGCGTCCTGGTTGAGAATCCGACCTATCTTGCCGCTCTGCAGACATTTCATCTGTATGAGTCGGAGATCGTACCTGTTCCGCTCCGCGAAGACGGCATCGACCCCCACGCCTTGCGGAGGGCTGTCGACGAAAAGCGCCCGAAATTCGCCTATTTGATTCCGAACTTCCAGAACCCCACCGGCCTGAGCTATTCTGAAAGACTTCGTTCCGAGGTATCGGATATCTTCCGTGGGCGCGATATCCTTGTATTGGAGGATAATCCCTACGGCGACCTGCGCTTTCGGGGCGAGCCTGCGCACAGCTTCGGCTGGTACCTCGGCGAGCAATGCTGTATGCTGGGTACCTTCTCCAAAATCGTGTCACCGGGCCTTCGGATTGGCTGGATCGTCTGCAAGCAAAAGAATCTCCTTGAGAAAATGCTCGTCTACAAGGCCACATTGGATTTGCACACCAACATCTTTGGCCAAATGGTGTTGCATCGCTATCTGACAGACAACGACCTGGACGTTCACCTTGCGGAGATAAGACGACTCTACAAACACAAGTCGGAATATATGATTGCCTGTATCGAGAAATATTTCCCCGCAGGCTGCCGCTGCACACATCCCGATGGCGGCATGTTCCTCTGGGTCACGCTGCCCGACGGGGTTCGGGGCATCGACGTGCAGCGCGAGTCCATCAACCGGGGCTTTGCCGTCTGCGCGGGCGACCCGTTCTACGAATACGAACGGAACGTTCCGCACATCCGGCTCAACTTCTCAAATGGTTCGGACGAACAGATTGACAGCGGTATGCGCGTCGTCGGCGAGGTCATCAAACAATTGTTGAATCGTTATCAAACCAACAAATAAACAGTTAAACAGTCATGAGTCATTCGATTGTAGTAGTTGTTCCGGAATTGAGTGCAGAACACTCCGCAAGGCTGCGCGAGGCCGCCGCCAGACACGGGTTTGAATGTCATATTTGCATGGATTTCGCGCAAAGCCAAAGGTTCCTGCCCGATGCCGAGGTAATCCTGGGTTCGGATGTATCTCTTGCAGGCCGTGCCCCCAAGCTGAAATGGATGTGTTCACACTTTGCAGGAGTCGACCCTTTTCTGAAGGAGGGCGTCTTCGCCAGCCCGCAAGCGATTCTTTCCAATTCCTCCGGCGCATACGGAGTTACCATTTCAGAGCATATCGTCATGCTTTTGCTGGAAATCCTTCGGCGGAAGCCGGAGTACCAGAAACATATTCAAGAGCGCGAGTGGGTTCGCCGCCTTCCCATCCGTTCCATTTACGGAAGCCGCATCCTGATGCTGGGAACAGGCGACATCGGGCAGGAGGTATGCAGGCGACTCCGAGCCTTTGCGCCGAGCTTCATAAAGGGGGTCAATCTTCATGGAAACAACCCGGGCAACCTCTTTGACCAGGTGCAGACTCCCGAAAAGCTTGCTTCTTTGCTTACGGATACGGACATCCTGATTATTTCCCTTCCCGGAACAAAAGAGACCTTTCATCTGATTTCAACCCCGCAGCTCAGCCGCCTGCCCGATCACGCCGTTATCATCAATGTGGGCAGGGGAACCGTGGTTGATCAGGAAGCGTTGGAAGAAGAACTGCAAAACGGACGCCTCTATGCGGGGCTGGATGTATTTGAAAAAGAGCCTCTCCCCGCAGAAAGCGTGCTCTGGGACAGTCCAAGAGCCGTCATTACTCCCCACGTTGCCGGAGACACTACCCTCCCACACACTGTCGACAGAATTGTAGATCTCTTTCTGGAGGATTTTGAGAATTACTGTACCGGAAGGCCTCTCCTGCGGCAGGTTGACAGATTGATTGGCTATTGAATCGAACGTGCCCTTTATGGGGGAGAACCCGGAAGCGAAACAGCATCCTCAAGGCATAAGGAAACCGTTCATACCCGTTCCCCGACCTTCCTTAACTATCTTAACGCATTGCTTTTCAACACCTTGTATCAAAAAAATCAAATTCCCGAAAAAAACATTTGCACGATTTCAATTTTATAGTACCTTTGCAGATGGAAAATGGCGGCAAAGCGTGGTTTCGGACGCGGCTGCCCCCATCCATGTCGTACAACAAACACCGCTAAATTGTTTCACACTATGAATGACAACACTATCATCACCATCAACCGCGAATGCGGCACGGGCGGCGGCGAAATCGCCCGTTTATTAGGAGAAAAACTTGGAATTAAAGTCTATGGTCGCACCATGCTTGAGGCCGTGGCGCAGCAGTTTGGCATCACCCTCGAGGAATTGGACCGCGTCAAGGCCCAAAAAGCCAACTGGTGGAGCGATTTCTGCCGTTTCTACCAGCAGTTTGGCGCAGTCAGCCATCAAACCGGCGCCATTGCCGACCCCACGCCCACAAGCGTCTATTACGCCGAAAAGCGACTGCTGCAAGACTTGGCCGAAAAGGAAAGCTGCATCATCGTGGGCCGTGCGGGATTCCACATTTTCCGCAACTACCCCAACGCTATACACCTGCTCCTCATCGCCGACCACGACGCACGCATCGCACGCATCGCACGAAAGCAGAACCTCACTATAGAGGAGGCCGCCAAGGTCGTTGACAAAGTCGACACTGCCCGCGACAACTTCGTGACCAACGTTGCCGAGACCTCGCGCCACGATGCCCGCAACTACCACGCCTGCCTCAACATCACAGGCCTCCAGCCCGAAGTCGTGGCTAACTTCCTCGCCGAGCAAATCCACCACAAGAGGGCAACCCTCTGACCACTATGATTACCTTTATCATTAGCTTTGCCGTCCTGATTCTGGGCTACTTGTTCTACGGGCGTTTCGTGGAGCGGGTATTTGGCCCCGACGACCGCGTGACGCCAGCCATTGCCAAGCGCGACAACGTTGATTTCGTGGTGCTTCCCAACTGGAAGGTTTACATGATCCAGTTCCTCAATATTGCCGGCACAGGCCCCATCTTCGGTGCCATCATGGGTGCCAAGTTCGGTCCCGTGGCCTACCTGTGGATCGTCCTCGGCACCATCTTCGCCG
>CAMHNQ010000079.1 GCA_946186495.1 uncultured Bacteroidales bacterium | reverse complement strand
GCTGCTGCTCTGATAGGGTGCAAATAGGACGCAGACACGAATCAAACGGTCAACACAAGAGAAGCGTCGTCTCCTAATCCGCGCCGGCTCGCCCAAATAAAAAAGTATGCATTGCGACGCTTGGAAGCGTCGTCTCCTAATCCGCGCTGGCTCACCCAAATAAAAAAGTTGATGCGTAAGACCTGCCTTTTCACGACACCTTTCTATGTGTTTCTAAAAAAAATGTATTTTTGCACCTGTCAATTGGAACAATAATTAAAACGAAAATAACCTATGAGAAAATTATTTGCATTAAGCATGGTAGCGGCAACGGTTCTGTTAATGGGCGGCTGCGGACTCGGAAAAATGATCAAAAAATATCCGGAAGTGACAGTAACCCTGGAGAATCCCGACTTGGAGAACAAAGGCGGCGAAGTAGCCTACACTATTAAAGGCACAATCCCGCCGAAGTATATGAAAAAGAAAGCTACAATGACCTTTACGCCTTCTCTGTCTGTTGACGGAGAAAAGGTCATGCCTCCGTTTGCGGTCATCAAACTCAAAGGCGAAAAGGCCAAAGGCGACGGTACGGTCATCAACTACAAGAACGGCGGCACGTTCACCCAAAGCGGCACGTTCAGATTCGACGAGAAGTACGAGACAGCGGACATCGTGACCGGCGCCGAAGCCAACCTTAAGAAGAAGTCCCACGTGTTCGGCGACCGCAACCTTGGCGAGGGCATCAGCAACACCAGCTCACGCGCCAATCTTGACCCGAAACTGACCGACAACGCCGGCAGCGGCACCGCCTTCCTCCTTGCGCCGCACAACTACAAGGCTGAGTTCATCGGCAGAACAGCTACGCTATACTTCGACCTCAACAGTTCCAACATGAACTGGAACAACCCCAACAACAAAACACAAGCCGCCAAAGACTCCATCAAGGCGTTTACCGATTTCATGAACAATGACTATATTATCGACCGCGTGATAATCTCCGGCTGGGCCTCCCCCGAAGGTGAGGAAACCAATAACCAGGGTCTTTCCCAACGCCGTTTCCAGGTGGGCAAGAAATGGTTCAGCGACAAGTTCAACGCATACTTGAAAGACTATGCAAAGCGCAACAACATCAATATGAAAGATTTGCAGAAACCTGCTTTCGAATATGTGGACAACGCCAAAGGTGAGGACTGGGACGGTTTCGAAAATGCCATCGAAAAGTCCAGAATCGCTCAAAAGAACCAGATTCTGAATGTAGTGCGCTCACAAGCCAGCAACGAAATGCGTGAGCAGAAAATCCGTGAGATGACGGACATCTATCCTGAAATCGCAGACGCCATCCTTCCCCCGCTGCGCCGCGCCGAAATCCAGATGGTATGCAAAAAACACGACACCTACACCGACGCTGAACTCGTCCGCTTGGTGCTTTCCAAACCAAACGACTTTTCCGTAAATGAACGCCTTTACGCCGCCTCTGTGGCCCCCGACATGGCGACGAAAGAGAACATCTACAAAGCATTGGTCAACAACAAGAATACCGAAAATGACTGGCGCGCATATAACAACCTCGGTGCTTTGAAACTCAACGATTACTACCAAAACGGCAACCAATCCGACTTGGAAGAGGCGTTGAACTATCTTCAGAAAGCTGCCGCACTCGCCCCGAACAATGGCATTATTCTGAACAACATGGCTATTGCGGACTACCTCAAAGGCGACCTTGCCGCTGCCAAATCTAACTTCGAAGCCTCCGCCAATGCATCTGTGCTGCCGGTGAACCAAGACTACAACACTGGCTCCCTGAGCATTCTCAACGGCGACTACTCAAAAGCCGCCCAATTGATGGGCAACCGCAGCTGTGACTATAACACTGCCTTGGTTCAGCTGCTCCAAAAAGACTATAACGCCGCCAAAGCCACCCTCGACTGCATCGACAATGTGGACGCCAAAACCGCTTACCTGAAAGCAGTCCTTGCCGCCCGCATGAAAGCCGAAGAAGGTGTGTACAGCAATCTAACCACGGCCATTAACCTGGATCCGTCTCTCAAAAAGACGGCCAAGCGCGATGCCGAATTCAAACGCTACCGCCACTCCGACCGTTTCAAACAGTTGGTAAAATAGCTGCGAATTATCACCATTCTCAAAAAGCGGGCGCGTCTATATGATTCGCCCGTTTTTTTTCATTCCCATTGCGGGAAACATGAGCTTGACTTGATTTCCGGAATTTGGACCCCATTTTAGTCTTGACTTTTTTATCAATCTACATAAAATTCGAAAATTTTATGTATATTTGCACAAGCGAACAAGTTAAAGTATATCAATTTGAAACCGACTGATACAAAAATGATTACAGAAAACAGAAATGTGGCTATTGCCTACGACTTCGACGGAACGCTCGCTCCGGGCAATATGCAAGAATACAACTTCATACCCGACCTCAACATGGACAAAGGGACATTCTGGCAGGAGGCTAATGAACTGGCCAAGAAACACGATATGGACGAAGTACTCGCCTACATGCGCCTGATGCTGATTAAAGCCAAGGAACAGAACCTTGACATCCGCGAGAACACATTTATAAAATATGGTGAAAAAATCACCTTTTTCGATGGAGTAGAGACCTACTTTGACCGCATCAATGCCTACGCAGCTTCACAGAACCTTCGCTTGGAACATTTTATTATCTCATCCGGGTTGCGCGAAATTGTGAAAGGCACTACCATTGCCAAGTATTTCAAATCCATATATGCCTCCGGATTCCAATACGACGAAAATGGAAGTGCCTGCTGGCCGGCACTCGGCGTGAATTACACCAACAAAACCCAGTTCCTATTCCGCATCAACAAAGGCATATACAACTCTTATGACAACACCTTGATTAACAAATCAATGCCAGAAAATGCACGGGCAGTGCCTTTCTCCAACTTCATCTATATCGGCGATGGCGAAACTGACGTACCCGCCATGAAAATGGTCAACTTATACGGAGGCACCACTATCGCGGTCTATAACCCAAAATCTGTAGCCTCACCATCGCACCCGCGCTCATCCAAGGATGTCTGCATTGACCTTATCCGACAAAACCGCGCAGACTATATCGCCCCCACTGACTACACTGAGAACAGCGAATTGGACATCATTCTCAAGAAAGTCATCGACAGAATCGCCATGGAACAAGATTTGCTGAACATCAAGTACAAGGAGCTGGCAAACCATTAGTTGGTCTGTCGCACCAACTGACCGCACGCAGCGGCTATATCTTGCCCTTTACTCTGACGAATGTTGACCACCATATTGCAACGCTCCAGAACAGCAACAAAATTCTGACGACGCGTCGGATCGGATTTATAAAACAGGGAATCTGACGTAGAATTGTATTCTATTATATTGATTTTCACAGGGAAAGGTCGACAAAAACGAGTCAACTGCTCAGCAGCTTTCTCTGAATCGTTAACTTTGGACAGCAGTAAATATTCAATGGTGATGCGTTCTCCTGTCTTCTCATGGTAATAGACCAAGGCTGCCTGCAAGTCGTGCAGGGAATTCCTTTCCGTAACAGGCATAATCGCCCGCCGAACCATAGGGTCAGCACTATGCAGCGAAATAGCTAAGCCGCAACGAAAATTTCTGTCTGCCAAAGCTTTGATACCTTTAACAATACCAGCGGTGGAAAGCGTTATCCTGGCAGGAGAAAGTCCGAAATAGTCTTGTCCTGTTAAAATGTCGATAGCGGTCATCATATTATCGAAATTCAGCAACGGCTCGCCCATCCCCATAAAGACTATATTTGTTATACGCTGGTTATAAATCTCCTGCGAACGATTATTCAACAATACAAATTCATCAATCACTTCACTGTAGTGTAAGTTCCGAATGAATCCCATAGTACCCGTGGCACAAAACGCGCAGTGTAAAGGACATCCTACCTGGGTGGACAAGCAAGCCGTGACCCGTCCTTTGCTCGGAATCAGCACACCCTCTACCAATTTTCCGTCAGAAAACCGTAACAAGTACTTCGTCGTTTTGTCGCGACTACTCACCTCTTCCACTATTTCGGCGTGTTGGAACGTATAGTTGTCCGACAATTTCTGCCGCAATGAAACCGACAGATCCGTCATCTCCTCAAACGAGGAAGCCCCACGTTTCCACAACCATGTCCAGACCTGCTTTGCCCGAAACGGCTTTTCGCCATTCTCCTTCAAGAACGACACTAACTGGTCAAAATTAATGTTTCGTATATCGTTCATTGTCACCTTGTTGTCATTTTATCACCGATTTCGATTCTTTACCGATTCATCACCAGGTTACGCTGAAGTTCACCCTGTGTTGACAAATGATACCCTTGTAGGGCCTTAATGGAGCATGCTTCTTTTAATAATTACGGATTAACTGTATGTGTTTCACAACTGGTATGGTTAACCGCTAACTTCCCAATAGCGTCGCCGGCGTGCACTCGGAGACGGTCACGTCCACATATTCCCCGATTCGATGGTTTCCTCGCGGGAAAATAACGACCTTGTTTTGACTGTTGCGCCCGAACAGCTGCTCCTCAGAGCGTTTTGAGACGCCTTCCACCAACACGCGGAACGTTTTACCCACATCTCTGAGATTACTCGCCTTTGACAGCTCTCCTTGAAGCGCAATAACCTCTTCCAGACGACGGGTTTTCTCTTCATCGGGAATATCATCAGGATACTGTTTTGACGCCAGTGTACCGCCCCGCTCCGAATATTTGAACATATAGGCATACTCATAACCGACCTCCCGCATAATAGACAATGTGTCTTGGTGATTCTCTATGGTTTCCCCGCTAAAACCTACAATAATGTCCGTTGTAATGGCACATTCCGGCAATATCCCCTTGATTTTGCGAACCCTCTCCAAATAGCTTTCCCGTGTATATACGCGACGCATCTTGGCCAGCATTTCGTTGCTCCCCGACTGCACAGGCAAATGGATACATTTGCATATATTATCATAACGCGCGATCGTCTCAATCAGTTCGTCCGAAATGTCCTTCGGATGTGACGTGGCGAAACGGACACGCAAATCAGGAGACATCTCCGCTACCATCGCCATCAGTTTGGCAAAAGAGACATCCAAGCCTTCGTCTTTCCAATAATACGAATTTACATTCTGCCCCAACAAAGTGACCTCCTTGTAGTTATCCTTCAGCAAGTCTTCTATTTCTCCCAAAATAGTCTTGGGACTGCGACTTCGTTCCCTGCCGCGGGTATATGGAACCACACAATAGGAACAAAAATTGTTGCAGCCGCGCATGATGGGAACAAACGCTGAGACCCCGTTGGCATCGTATCGCACCGGCATGATATTGTCATAAGTCTCCTCTTTTGAAAGCAGGACATTAAACGAAGTGTGCCCATGTTGTGAATCGGCAATGAGTTGGGGTAATGTGCGGTAGGCATCCGGACCGGCGATGAAGTCGAGTACCGGCTCTGTCTGTAACAGTTCCTCTTTCATCCGTTCGGCCATGCAACCTAACAAGCCGACTTGCAGCGACCTGTTTTTACGCTTATAGGCCTCCAATTCGCGCAAGCGCTTGTGGATGCGCTGCTCCGCCTTGTCGCGTATGGAACAGGTGTTAATAAGGATTAAATCGGCCTCCTGAATCTCTTTCGTCAAGGCATACATATCTTTCAAGATGGAAGCCACCACCTCACTGTCGGCAAAATTCATCTGGCAGCCATATGTCTCTATAAATAGCTTTTTCATATTATTTCTTTCTGAAATATATTTCTATAGGAACGCCAGAAAAATCCCAATTCTTACGTATTTGGTTCTCTAAGAATCGCTTGTAGGAATCCACCACATATTGGGGCAAATTACAGAAGAATGCGAAAGTGGGATACGCCACAGGTAATTGGGTGATATATTTGATGCGAATCACTTTATCCTTGTTCATGGGAGGCGGAGTGTTCTCAATAATCGGGAGCAGGGTGTTGTTGAGTTCAGAAGTTGAAATGCGGCGCTGGCGGTTCTGATACACCTGGACCGCGGTTTCCAATACTTTATAAATACGCTGCTTTTCAATTACGGAAGTGAATATAATCGGAACATCGGTGAAAGGCGCGATGCGTTTTTTTAGCATATCCTCGTAATTTTTATGCGTATGCGTGTCTTTTTCCACCAAATCCCATTTGTTCATCACCAACACAACACCTTTGTGGTTTCGCGCCGCTAAACCGAAAATATTGAGATCTTGAGCGTCGAAACCTTGCGAAGCATCGGCCATCACGATGCAGACATCCGAGTTTTCTATGGAACGTACCGCACGCATGACCGAGTAGAACTCCAGACTCTCCTCAACCTTGCTTTTTTTGCGCAGGCCCGCCGTGTCAATCAAATAAAAGTCAAAACCGAAACTACGATAACGGGTGAAAACGGTGTCGCGGGTCGTACCGGCCAACGGAGTGACGATATGCCTGTCTTCGCCGAGAAAAGCATTGATAATGGATGACTTGCCAACATTGGGTTTCCCCACAATGGCGATGCGAGGCAAATCATCGGGAAGATCATCGTTATCCTTGCTAAAATGTTTCACCACCACATCCAAAAGCTCACCGGTGCCACTACCCGAAACAGCGGAGATTGGATAGATTTCTTCAATTCCAAGAGCATAAAACTCCGTATAATCCAGATAATTGCTCGGACTGTCAATTTTATTCACAGCCAGATAATAGGGTTTTCGCGATTTCCGCAAAATATCCGCTATCTCCTCGTCAAGAGGAGTCAATCCTTCCCGGCCATCCACCATGAAGACAATCACATCGGACTCCTCAATAGCCAGCGCGGCCTGTTTGCGTATCTCCGCCTCGAATATGTCGTCAGAACCAACCACATAACCTCCAGTATCAATGACCGAAAAGTCATAACCGTTCCAATCAGACTTACCGTAGTGCCTGTCCCGCGTCACGCCTGCAGTGGCATCCACAATAGCCTCACGCGCCTGTATCAAGCGGTTAAAAAATGTCGATTTCCCCACATTCGGCCGACCAATTAACGATAATATGTTTCCCATATTTGACTATGACTACTATGATTATAACTATAACAACTATTAACTACAACCAATAACCAATAACCAATAACCAATAACCTTTATTTACAAAATATTCGCCAGCTGTTCCTTCAATTTCTCTAATTCGTCTTTCATGCGAACAACAATCTGCTGTATGTCGAAATTGTTGCTTTTTGAACCAAGTGTGTTGATTTCGCGTCCGCATTCCTGAACGATAAACCCCAATTTTTTGCCATTGGATTGGTTGTCGTCGAGTGTTTCGATAAAGTAGTTGCAATGTTTCCGCAGTCTCACTTTCTCCTCGGTAATGTCCAATTTTTCGAGATAAAAAAAGATTTCCTGCTCGAGACGATTCGGGTCATATTGAACTTTTGGGGCCAAATCCTTCAAAGAAGTCTCAAACTTTTCCCTTATTTTAACAATCCGTTCCTCTTCATAAGGGGTCACTTCGTCAATCATGTCACGAATCATAGTGATCCTTTTCACGAAATCTTTCTCAAGGACTTTTCCTTCAGAGATTCTGAACTCGTTAAGCTGGTTACAGGCACTGCGAATCGCTTCCTGCAACTTTTGCCAAAGTTGTTCGCTAACTTCTTCCTGCGGGGTTGAAATCACCTCCGGCATACGTAGCACTTGCAGGAAAATGTCGCTTTCCACAGGATTTCCCAGTGTTTTGGACAATTCCGAAAGGGAGTGGTAATACGAAGCGGCAAGCTCTTTGTTGATCGTCACAGAGCTGCTCACCGAGCGGTTTTCTACTGTAATCGTGAAATCCGCTTTGGCACGTTCCAACTCCTTGGAAAGCATGGAACGGATTTCATTCTCATAATTTTTGAACAGTGTGGGGATTCTGGCATTCAAATCCAACTGCTTGCTGTTCAGCGTGCGGACTTCGACAGTAATCACCTTCCCGTCGGCTTCAAAAACTGAGCGACCGAAACCGGTCATTGATTTTATCATATTGCAATCTTTAACAGAAAAAAAGGCAGGTCGCACTTCGGCCTGCCTTTTTCGGGATATTAAATAATAACCTATTTAACAATCAACTTTTGGGTGGACAATCCAGCGTTGGTACGCAGGGTAACCATATAAACGCCACTGTTGAACTGTTTCACCGGAATATTAATCATGTTATATCCTTCTGAAACGGACACATTCTGCGTATACACGGTTTGTCCCATCAAATTCATGACAGAAACGATACCGTTTTCGGATATTTCGGAAGAGAAGGTGAGATTAACAGATTCGCTTGCAGGATTAGGATATACCTTCATTCCAGAAACATGTTTGTTGGAAATACCGGTATGATCAATCCACAGGCCTTGGCAAACTTCGTGGGTGTTGTTATAAATACCGATGGAATCTGCATTCATGGAGAAGTAGTAAAGCAAGGATTCTTCCTGACACATGGCAGAACTCGATTCTTTGATTTCACTGCCTGCAACGTAGTCTTGTTGCCAAATCATGGCGATATTGCCATTGACAAGCTGAGGTGCAACGGAAGGATATACACTTTCACCCTCTGTATTTATATAATCCATGAAATCGTTGAGGGACAGACCTACATTGGTATCAATAGGGAACAGTTCCCAAGAATCAACGTAATAGCAGTCTTTATTGTAAGAAAGCCAGCTATAATCACCGAATGACTGGCCATTGTTGTCGGATTTGGTTGCAAAAACGCCTCTGTAGTACTTTTCACTACTTGCATCCACAAACGGGAACTCCATCATTTGGCAGAAAGTCATATATACTTTACCGTTTTGAGCGATGAGTTGCGGGAAAGAGACAACACCTACGCCATATGAAGGATAGGCGTCAATGCCCCAACCGCTAACACCCCAAAGGCTTTCGTCACAGTCAAGGTTAAAGCGCTCAACAACGGTATAGCCGGCAGCGGCAAGCGTTTCAGGATCAGCGGAGGTTTGGGAACCGTTATAAGTGATGGGAGCCATCGTTTCATTCCAATAGAGCAGATAGCCCACGCTCGGCCACCAAGTGTAGCTGGAAGAGGTATCAGACATAATGTAGCACCAATAGGTACCCATGGCGATATGGGCGGTACCGTCATCACCGATGGCAACAGCAAGGCAACCATCGCTGCGGTAAGCAGTGTCACCAGCAGGAGCGGTTTCAAAGAAAACAGTCTTGGTGAAAGTCTGACCATTGTTGGTGGATTTCCAGAGGAAAGGATTCTTGGTCATGCCGGGGGCTGCAACGATGGCAACATTGTCACCCTTAGCGGCAATGGCATAACCGTCGCCTTGGAAATGATTGACTTCGCTTGGCGTGACATCACCGACAACGCGCGGGCTTTCCCAAGCAATCGTGTTGTCAGAAGGATTGAAAGTACCGCGATAATAGACCAAACAAGTGTTGATCCCGTTGTACAGGAAACCTTCATCAGACTCCGTGCAGGCAATCAAGTGAATGGTGTTGCCGCTGGAAGTTATCGAGGGCCACAACAGGCAAGTGCTTGTGCTGGTGCCATTCGATACGGAAGGACCTTGCAGGGTCGTGAAAGTCCAGTTCTGGGTACCTTTCTGAGGACACACACCGATGACAAGGGCGGTTGAGCCGTCGTGTGCGGCCACAATCTCGGCATTGCCGACGGTGGTCATGGTAGGCCAACCAGTGCGGACGTTTTCAATACGGGGGCTGGAAGAGGAAGAATTGACCCATGCTGAGCCATCGAAATAGTTATATCCGGTACCACGGGAAGCGGTCGTGGAGCCATTGGTTGTCCAAATGGCGGAAACCGTTCCATCGCTGTGCATACCGATACGACCAGGCATAGAACCGTTAGATTGACAGTCATAGGAAGTGACACCCACATAGCTGCGGCTCATATTGCGCATCATCGGTTTTACTGTTGAAGGAACGGCACCTTCTTCGAAACCGGTGAGAGCGATGCGTTTGGTGGTCACGGAAGGCTCATTATGTCTGTTAACGACATTCGTTTGAGCAAACGTTGCACCGAATAGAAACAGTGCAGAAACAGCAAGTAAAATTTTCTTCATAACGTTTGATTTTATTAATAATTAAAGGATATTTTAAATGAAAATATTCAGGACAGCACATGGACTGTCCTGAATATGAATGTTTGAATTAGTTTTTGTTTCTCTTGCCCGCTGCATAATTTATCTTGAGGGCATTGTTGGTCCGCAATTCCTGCTTGATCGTGTTCACGTACCTCATCTGCACATCCTTATCAACTTTCAAAGAGAAGGTCAGACGGTCTCTGTCCTCCATCGAGCGGGACTCTTTCTCTGTACCGATAAATTCACGGACATCTTTTTTAAGGTCTTCGGCCTTTACGGTTTGGTCGTTGAGTTGCACGGAGACTTCACCAGGGGGAAGAGTGTTCTCATTTTTGGAGATAGGTTTACCGATATAGATATTGGCCACGAGTGACTTTTTTTCCAATTTTTGGATTTCGGTGGCAGAAGGCACTTTAAGATGAACTTTCAGCGAGGCCTCACGCATGGTGGTAATCACCATAAAGAAGAACAAAAACATGAAGATAATATCCGACATTGAACCCATGTTGAGTTCAGGTGTCTCCTTTTTTCCTTCTTTTCTGAATCTTGACATAATCTTGCGTTTTTAAAGGTTAGTTTGCGCCATTGCTGCCGTAATCGATTGGCGGGGCCTCGGAAATGCTCATAGGCACCGCAGTATTGATGGCCCGCTGGGCCGCAGAATCCAACCCTTCGTATTTCTTCCCGAAATATTGGAGGGAAGTCTCATCGCGCAGCTCGTTGACTGCACGCTGAAGCTCGTTTTGAACCTGGACATACATATTGTAACTGGTACCTTGGTCGTTCGTGAGGGAAACCACACCTTTCGACACCGGAAAATCACCAATACCGTCAATAGGCTTGCTCACCTTCTCCGGCAGTGAGGGGTCGTTGTTTGGATTTGCGAAGAACTCCTTGGCTTTTCCCTTCAAATCCCCAATCATGATGACATCTCCGTTGACCGATATCTCATCGCGAAAGTTCACCAAAACATTCAGGACATTACGTTTGTTAATATCCACAATTTTGTCTTCCGTGTTTTCTTGTTTTGGAGGCGGCAACTTTCTCGGGATACCTTGCTCCGTGTTAATGGAAGAGGTAAGCAGGAAGAAGGTCAACAGCAGAAAGGAAATATCTGACATTGCGCCTGTATTCAAGCCTGGTGTTTTTCTCTTGCTCATTTTAGTTTCTGTTTTTGACGGCATTCATAATCAATGTCACAATGATCGAAATTATTGCGACGAACACACACACATAGACTGTGAAGACGGCTGCATTCACCATCTTGTAGCCGGAACTCGTCATGCCTGCCTTGATGGCTGAAGCGCTGAGAGTCGGGGTACCGATAAGATAGCCGATGAAGAAAACCACAACCAAGAGCACCAAACCCAGAAGGATTTTGTAGGAGGTCTTGAAGTTGGCTATCATGTTGGTCAACAAGAAGAACACTGTGAGGGCAGCGGCTCCGACACCGAGAATATAGGTCAGGATAATGAAAAAGTTCTGCAAGGAAGCACTCTTGCTAAAGCTCTTCAAATCGCTCTGGAACGACTCGAGGTCGGCTGCCTTCTTGTTTGCAGAAGCGGTGGTGTTGATTTTGTCGGCGGTGGAAATCATAGTATTTGCGGACTTGATGTAGTTACGTTCCACCAGGTAGTTCTGTTTCACTACATTGTAGTCATTATTCACAGTCTCAATGTAACCATCCAGATCCTTATAGGAATTGACTTTGTTAAATCCATCCACATATTTCTGCTTATTATCGCTTTTGGCGAAGAGGGCGGCAGAGCGTTGGGAGAAATTGGACTTATAGGCGTCGAAATTTGTCTCGTCGAGATTTTTCAAATCTTGAAGGTAGGTATAGAGAATATCTTTTTCCATTTGTGCAGCTCTCTGTTTATCGCTACGCGCCTGGGTTTCCTTTTGATATTTCTCAATCACAGCAGGGAGATTCTCAGTGGTGGCTGTCTCAAAATCTGCCACCATTTGTGGATTTTGTTCCCGGACTTCCTGTGCCTGGATATAGTTGTCTTTCTTACCTGCATCAAAAGAGAAGAAGGAGAAAGCGATAGCCAGGCAGATGTCCAGAATGGCGACCACAAATATGACGATTGATATAATTCTATTTTTCATTATACAACGCTTTAAAATATATTGT
>CAMHNQ010000078.1 GCA_946186495.1 uncultured Bacteroidales bacterium | reverse complement strand
CCTTGGCCGCCCTTGAACGTTGGTTTTTAATTTTCTGTGTCAGGGCCGTTCGTGGCCCGCATGGCGCTTTGGATGCCGCAGGCGGCATGGTACTCATAGGGTAAGCCTGCCGGAGCGTGTCCGCTGGAAGTGGCGCGGTGGCATCGGTGCCGTGGAGGTCATGGAAGTGTTGAAAAAAAGTAGTCATGTAAGTTAAGGATTGAGAAGATGTCTTCCCAGAACAGTCATTTATCGATAGAGCAAAAAAATGTCCAACGCCAGGTGGGGTTGCCACTGACTCTGCAGCTGATGCATTTGGTGGAGCTGCCATACGCTTCGTTAGAACAGGAAATCCGCAATACTGTGGATGAAAATCCTGCGCTGGAAATTTACGACGACAATGCACCGGAAACCGACGCTAACGAGTACTCCGAACCTGAAGAGTATGATTCCAACGGAGATCCCTTGGAATTGTCGGACCGGCAACTTCCTGAAGATGAGATATTCAAGGAAGACTATTATCGGGATAGCGATGACTACGACGAGGGTTTCTCCGATCTTCAGGTAGAGAATTATCTGGCGAAACTGAATGCTCCCGACGAGTCACTGCGTAACCCAAAGTCGGATGTCTATTACGAATCGGCCCGCGAACGGTGGCAGAGCCAGCTTGATGAAATGGACATGACCAACAAACAGGCCCAGATAGCCACCTACCTGATGGGGACACTTGATGACAGCGGGTATCTGCATGCCGACATACAAGCGATTGTCAACGAGCTGCTCTATACGGAAAACGTGCAGTCGAGTGTGAAAGAGGTTGAGTTTGTGCTTACCCATTTTGTGCAGGAACTCGATCCCCCCGGGACCGGCGCTCGGAATCTTCAGGAATGCCTCCTGCTTCAACTCGACCGCCTCACGGACAAGGCTCCGGCTCATGACCTCGCCCGCACGTTAATCACCCAATATTTCGATTTGCTCACAAAAAGGCATTATGAGAAGATCCTCTCCCTTCTGGATGTCTCTGACCAGGACTTGAGGTCAGCATTGGAGGTCATCCAGAAATTGGACCCGCACCCTGCCTCCACGGATTCTCCGATGCAGAAAAATGCCGAGATCATCATCCCGGATTTCACCATCACCAACCAGGACGGCAAACTGGTGCTGACCCTTAACAACCAATATGTGCCGAAAGTTCGCATCAACAAGGAGTTCAGTAATGAATATCGGTTTCTCTCCAAGGAGGAGTACGCCAGACGCAAGGCTGAGGCCGAACGCTTCATGAAGAAATATGTCGATGACGGACTGCAGTTCATCAAAACACTCTCGTTGCGTGAACTCCTTCTGTACAACACCATGTATGCTATCATGCAACACCAACGAGACTATTTCTTTTCAGGCGACAATAAGGATCTCAAACCGATGATTCTCAAGACTATAGCGCAAGAAGTTGGGGTCGATGTCTCTACAATCTCACGCGTGTCGAACAGCAAGTATGTGCAGACCGACTTCGGTATCATCCCGCTGAAGCACCTCTTCTCGGAAGCGGTGAACGACGATGAGGTCTCCTCGAAGGAAATCAAACAGATTCTGGGTGACCTGATCGAGGCTGAGGACAAGAGGCGGCCGCTCTCTGACGACAAGATATGCTCGCTTTTGAATGAGAAGGGGTATAGTATCGCCCGCAGGACGGTGGCGAAATACAGGGAGCAGCTCGGAGTCCCGGTGGCGCGGCTGCGGAAAGAGCTGTGATGACGCAGTCGTGCAATGCGCACTTTTTCTTGCAATGGATTATTGTGAAATCGATCCTGAAATGTCGGTTGGCAGAGTGTGTTACCAATCAATATTTCTTGTATTTTTGTCGCCTGAACCAGATAAGTGTAATTTTCATTTAATTTATTAATATTTAGAGCTTTATGGAAAATGTTTTAGGGATTTTGAAGTCAAAAAAGTTCTGGGTTGAACTATTGGTCATGACTGTCGGCATGCTGATCACGGCTATCGCGGTCTATTATTTCCTGGTGCCGAGCAAACTGATTATCGGTACCATATCCGGTTTGTCTATCGTGATTAGTGGCATATCCGAGCAACTGTTTGGTTACGCACTACCGGTATCCACAGTCGTGCTTGTGGTGAATGCAATCCTTTTGGTGTTGGCTTATTTCCTGATTGGTAAGGAGTTTGGTATCAAAACGGTCTATACGGCCTTGATTTTGGGACCGTTGATGGCTCTCTTGGAGAAGTACCTTCCCTATACGATGTTCGTGGCGGAGGGTTCTACTTCCGTGATGGGTGACATCTGGTTCGACCTTTGCTGTTTCGTGTTGCTGCTCAGTGCATCGCAAGCGGTACTTTTCTCCATCAACGCCTCCACGGGCGGTTTGGATATATTGGCCAAAATTGTCAACAAGTACCTGCATTTCGACATCGGCAAGTCTGTGTCCATTGCCGGTGCCATCATCTGCTGTACGGCTTTTGCAATCAACCCATTCCGCATGGTTGTCATCGGTCTCATCGGCACATGGATTAACGGACTGGTGGTTGACTACTTCACCGCTAACCTCAACAACCGCAAGCGTGTTTGCATCGTCTCGAAGGACTGGGACCGTATCCGCCGCTTTATCATCGACGACTTGGTTCGCGGCTGCACGCTCTACGAAGTCATCGGTGGCTACTCCAACGAGAAGTCCATCGAACTGGAGGCTCTGCTGACCAAGGACGAGTTCTCCAAACTGATGGAATATATTGCCAAGAACGAGGTCAAGGCGTTTATCACCGCCGGCAATGTGAGCGAGGTTTATGGGCTTTGGTTCAAGGACAAGAAGCGTGCGAAGAAGCATGCGGAACTGAGATAGCTGCCCGACAGCTGTCCAAGACATACATTTTTCAGGGCAGAGACGTCACAGGGTGGCGTCTCTGTTTGTGTTCGAATGGGCGTTTTTATGCCGGCGGAAGCTGAATCTGTCCATGGTTATAACTTCCTTTCCAACCACTCCAAACGGAAATTGTAGAACACCATCTCGTAGTGGTCGCCGCCATTGGGGTCCTCCTCCACGTACATCCCGATAGTCCCGTCGGGAAGGATGCAGAGCGAGGAGTAGGCCGCGTTGAAGGGGACGATCACCTTCCCTACGGGCCAGGTTTTTCCTTCGTCAAAGCTGACCATCACTTTCACGTTTTTCCGTTCGTTGCCGGTGGGCAGCGAGTGGAGCAGCACGCTGGAGCCGTCATCGCGGTCGTAGCGGATGATGTCCCCGTTGCAGGCGGGAGCGTTGATCCCTTTCCCGGCAAAGACCGTGTCGCGCCAGGTGACGCCGCCGTCGTCGGAGATGTTGAACCACCGCTCTCCGTTGTGGCGGATGCTCATCAGGATGCGGCCGTCGCGGAGTTCCACGACCTTGGCCTCGTCGCCGCCCTTGCAGGCACGTTGCGAGCATTGCCAGGTCTCGCCGTCGTCATCGGAGTAGAGGACGTAGTCGTTCGCCGACCACGCCTCGCCCTCGCGCACGGCGGCCACGAACAGGATGCGACCGGAGGAGGTGAGCAGTCCGTTGCCGGAGGCGCAGAAAGCACCCCACCATTGCTGGCGGATGGAATCCACGCAGTCGGGGCCGTAGAGAAAGTGGGTGATCTCCTCGGCCGGCGACCACGAGGCTCCGTTGTCGGTGCTTCGCCGGCAGTAGATGCGAAGCGGTTCGTGGGGGCGCGACTGCCAGAACCCGACACCGCCCGCATAGACGGCAATGAGGCCGCCCTCGTCGCGGGTGTGTGCCAACGCGCAGTCGCCGAACCCCTGCCCCTTGCCTCTTCCGATGGCGAGGAACAGCGGCCCAGACCACGATTGGCCGCCGTCAGTGCTGCGGTTAAGGAGGATGTCGATGTCCTCGGGCAGGTCTGCATTGCTGGATTTACGCCGGTCGCAGGCGGCGACCAAACTGCCGTCCTTGGTTGTGATGAGAGCGGGAATGCGATAGAACTGCGAGTCGAAGTCGCCCGGTTGGTAGAGCACCCTTCGGCGCAGCAGAATCTCTCTCGTGGACGTTATGTCTATCGGGTAAATGTCCTTGTCGGTTCGTAAATCTTTTAACGTCAATACTATACGGTTGCCCTCTTGGGCTGTGTCGGTGATGTCGGCGGTAATCCAGAGATAGGTGGTGTCCGTTGAGAGACGAAAATGCAAGGGAATGTTGACATCTTCGGAGAAAGATGGTTTCAAGTCTTTGATCAGCACAGTTTGTAAGGGACGGGGCTGTTCCCGTGGCGGATCATACGTGGTGCTCTCCTGCAATACACTTTGCGGTCCGAGGCGAGTGGGCGCCGGGGAGTTTCCGGTAGAGAGTACTTCCAAGATTCGGACATCTCCCGCTTTTGTGCCTTGAAGGCTTACGGTCAAAGAGTTAAGCTCCGATTCCGTTGTCTCGGTGCCGCGTACCACCTGTATGCGCATCAACACCTCGCGGTGGTTCGACCGGCCGGTCTTGCGTGTGTCAGGCTTGACGGAGATCTGCAGACCGTGGCCGGATTGCGCCATACCGGTCAAGCAGGACAAGATGATCAGCAGCGCGAGTATGAAAGGGTATTCCCGATTAGACATTGACATGATATTATGGGATTTGTGATGATGAGGAAATTCATTCGCAGAGTAAATGTTTGCGCAGTTCCAGTGCACTCTCCTTGGCGAGTTCCAAATCGTGTCCGGCTTTGATGAACACTTTCGGATGCTCGTCGTCGGTGGTGTTCAGCATGATTTCGTACTTCTCGGGAAATGTGAAATCTTGAATATGGTATAGAGGTCGTTCGTCGCGGTGGAAGGTGATGTCTGTGATATCCACTTTGTTGATTTGAAGATTGTCATAGCTAATGAATCCTTTGTCATCGATTCCGCCGTGGTCATAGACCAGAACGGTGCAGTCGGGGGCCATCCCGCGCGTGCCGTCGGTGACGATGATGGCATCCGGCTCGCCGTACTTCCGCACCATCTCATCAATGGTGTTGGGGACTCCCTGAGGGTCGAAAAAATCCATGTCTATATCCTTTTCTTCGGATTCGCGTTTTTTGCGGCTCCTCTCCACGATCACGCCCCACAGAATGGTGAAACAAAAGCTGGACATGGCGGCTTCCCTGTAAATTGCGTATGTCATCCTAATTCCGGATGCAAGGTTGTACATGACGAAAAGCCCAAATGAGACAGCGAAAATGAGCGTGTACCGGAGGATTTTATTCTTCATAGGTGATGATTTTATAGGATGCAAATATACATTTTTTTCAAAGTGCGGTATTGTCGGGAAAGTTCCTTTGAGGAAAAACCACATGCAAAGTGCTGAAGGAGGTGCGGCGGAAAATTGCCGAAGCCAACGGCATCCCGCTGCGGGATCGCGAGTGCACGCACACGGGCGACTGCGCGGGCACGTGCCCCTACTGCGAGTCGGAGGTGCGCTATCTGGAGTGCGAGCTCTCGAAACGGCGCGCCCTCGGCAAGGCCGTCGCGGTGGCGGGCAAGTAGCGTTCTCTGGGGATTCCGAGCTGTTTGCAGATTGCGTCTGCCAGCTCTTCGTCAATGTCGGCGTGCCTCGGAATGGTCGTTTTCACTTTTGTTTCCGTGTTGATGTAAACATCGTGTTTTTTGCCGAGGTTTAGAAATTCGCACTTGTATGCTTTCAGATGGTTGATGAGGACTTTTCTTTTCACAGTATGGCTATTTTCTTTCGGATGAATTTGTTGCCCTTTGATTTCTTTTGCGTTTCTTCTGTTTCTGTTTCCAAGATGAGGTCTATGGCGTCATGCAGGTTCTCCATGGCTTCTTCCTCCGTGTCTCCCTGGGTGAGCGCCGCCGGTAGCTGCTCACATTGGGCTATGTAATGCCCGTTTTTGGTCTTTTTCACGATGGCTGTATATTCCATATTTTTGCTTTCTATTAAAGAATTATTTTACGGCTGCAAAAATAATATTTTTTTATTTCAGTGCCTCAAATCTTTTTGTATCTTTGTCCCGTTAAAATTTCAAAACGATGCCCCGAGGAAAATCCACATGCAAAGTGCTGAAGGAGGTGCGGCGGAGGGTCGCCGAGGCCAACGGCATCCCGCTGCAGGAGCGCGAGTGCACGCACACGGGCGACTGCGCGGGCACGTGCCCCTACTGCGAGTCGGAGGTGCGCTACCTCGAACACGAACTGTCGAAACGCCGCGCCCTCGGCAAGGCCGTGGCGGTGGCGGGCATCGCGATGCTGTCGGCGGCACCGGCGGCCGCGCAGACGCCGGAGACCCCTGAAGCCGGCACCGGACCGCAAAAACACGCCGGCCCGACCAACCCTGCGGCTCCGGATTCCGCGAAACCCTGCGACACCTACCGAATGATGGGTATCGTCCCGAAAGAGGTTGCTGAACAGGAAGTTGACACAGCCGCTGAATCAGACCTCCCGACAAGTTTGGACACTATAGAGGTGGTTTTTGAACCGCCTGAATTTGCTATGGACGGCACGGTGTCGGCTTCGCGACCTGTTAGGAAAGACGTGTGGCGTTTCCCCTCAGAATACGGCACTTTCAAGTCTTATATGCACTGTCAATTGAAGAATAATCCGGAATTGCGGAAGTGGCTCAAGGAAAAAACGAAGTTGGATCATGCAAAGCGTTCAGAAATAAAACACTCTCGTGATCCTATTGAGCGTATGATGGAAAGACAATGGAGAAGAGATAGACGTCGATATCGGAGAGAGGAACGGTCTTCGAAGTTCAAGTCAGTCAAAGACAATACCTTTCTCTTGGAAATCAATCCGGACGGCGAGGTGGTGGATGTTCATTTTCGGTTTGTGCTTTCAGGAGAGGAGGACGGACGCATGTCTGCCGCTCTTTACCATATTATCGATAGCATGCCCCGCTGGACACTCAACCCCAAAATGTCCCAACCTGCGGATATGATATTTCAGGAATATCCATACCGAATCTTGCGGTGATTTTCTTTGCAGAAAAGGTGTCTGAAAACGCCATTCTTGTGTTAAAATCGGTTAAAAGTGTGGTTTGGGACGGTTTTTGAAGGAACTGGAGAAGAGTTGTGTGAGAAAAATTTATACTTTTGCGGCATCATTATATCGAACGACAAAATAAACATATTATGTGTACGGTAACCATTACATACGACAACAATGACACTGTCATTGCGGACTTGATTGCCAAAATCAAAAGCAGAGGGGCCGTTGTGGTGTCAAATGATGAACTGGAATATAATCCAGAATTTGTGGCAAAGGTCCAACGGGGACACGCGGCTTATTTGGACGGAGAATGTGTGAAAGTTGATGTGGATAACCTATGGAGTTAATGTTTTCACCCGATGCGTTGGATGATTTGAACTATTGGAAACAATCCGGAGCGGTCATAAACCAGTGAAAAATACAAAAGATTTTGAAGTCCATGAAAACTGACGCGTGTTCATCAGGGTTAGGTCATCCGGAGCCATTGACGGGTAATTTATCCCGATATTGATCTCGCAGGATAGATAAGAAAAACCGCATTGTGTACGAAATCTTCGAAGAGGAACAGGTAATCAACGTGGTCTCATTACGAGGTCATTATTTTGACAAGTAGTTATTAACGATGTCCCGAGGAAAATCCACATGCAAAGTACTGAAGGAGGTGCGGCGGAAAGTCGCCGAAGCCAACAACATCCCGCTGCAGGAGCGCGAGTGCACGCACACGGGCGACTGCGCGGGCACGTGCCCCTACTGCGAGTCGGAGGTGCGCTACCTCGAACGCGAGCTGTCGAAACGCCGCGCCCTCGGCAAGGCCGTCGCGGTGGCGGGCATCGCCCTCTCGGCGGTGACGATGGCCGGTTGCGCGACTTCCGAGCCCGTGAGTTCCGATTCTTCGAACAACCCTAGAAAGACTCCTTTCCGGGATATAAAGTCTGCTCTTTCTTGGATGGGCGCCATTGTTGTAGAAAACAATGACAAGCCGGACGCTTGTAATCCGGAAAAGAACAAGTCGAAGAAAAAGAAGCGGCAGGAAAATTGCGATACCTTGCAGTTGCCGGGAATTGTACTCGACCCTGAATCAAGGCACGATACGGCCCAAAAGGAGATCACTTTCGATGAAAGTCTTCTGCTCGATGAGGGTGAGGATAAGCAAAAAACGGGAAATGACGAAGTCATTGTTGGCTTGGTGGATGATCAGGGTTTTCAAAATTGGATCTTCAACGAAGAACAACGAATTGCTTCTGAGTCAATTCCGGGTTTTACACCGGCCGTTTTCATGGAAGGCCAGTTCGAGGAATGGCTGCGCGGCCAGCTTCAAAAGTTCCAGTCTTACATGCAGGATCCGCGTCTTGACCCCGTGGAAATTCGCTTCTTCGTGGAAGAAGACGGTTCCGTGTCGCTGATCAACATCCAGAACATGCCGGAAATTTACAAACAGGAAGACGAGGCGTTCCGCGCGAAAGTTACCGCAGTGGTCAGCGGTTCCGAATGGACACCGGCGACCGTTTCAGGCAAGCCCATCTCCTCCATCGTCACCGTCCACCTGCGGGATCTTCGGTAATCGGCGAATTTTACGAATTATGCGAATTATTATCTCATCTTCTAACCCACTAACCTACTAACCTACTAAACCTCTAACCTCACAATCTCCCCGTTCCCAAAATCAATCTCAAACACCTTCTGTTCCACCCCGTTCGTCACGCACAGCAGAGGGGCCTTCAGGACGCTGTTGTAGCGGGCGGCCTGTTCCGCTACCTTCTGCGTGAGCTTCACATGCGGGGCCTTGCACTCGACCACCATGTACGGCTGCAACGCATCATCGAAGACTACCAGGTCGTAACGCTGGGTCATCCCGTTGACCGTCACGGCGTGCTCGACGGAGAGGTGCGACAGTGGGAACTTTTTGACATTCAGCAGGTAGAGGATGAAAATCTGTCGGACACGCTCTTCGGGCGTGAGCACGACCCACTTCTGCCGAACGGGGTCGAAAACCTCCTGCTGTGCACCGTTTTCCCGTATTTTCAATGTGAATGCCATTCCTCTTTATTATTCATTTTTTCATTCATCAATTATCATACGTCACACGTCTATCCTACGTCACACGTCAGTCACCAGTTTTCCCAGGACTCGCTGCGCTCACCCTGGGCTAACATAGGTCGGGCTTTCAGCCCTTTTTTGAATAGGCTTTTATATTGTTAATGTTCCTTTCTCCTATTCCGAATTCCTAATTACCCTAATTTCGCCTTGTACGAGGCGTAGTCGCCGGGTTGCGCGAGCATCTCGAACTGGCCGTCCTGGTGGATGACCCCGATGGCGGGATGCGCCACCCCGTTGAAGAAGGTGGTCTTCACCATCGTGTAGTGGATCATGTCGTCGAAGACGATGCGGTCGCCGATCTCCAACGGCTCCTTGAAGGCGAAGTCGCCCATGCCGATGAAGTCGCCGGCGAGGCAGGAGCAGCCGCCTAAGCGATAGACGTGCTTGCTGTGTTCGTCGGGTTCGGAGGCGTCCAAGACCGTCGGCTTGTAGGGCATTTCGAGGCAGTCGGGCATGTGGCAGGCGAAGGAGACGTTGAGCATTGCGATTTTGATGCCCTTGTTCACCACGATGTCCTCCACGGTGGAGGTCAGCACGCCGGTCTGCCAACCCACGGCCTCGCCCGGTTCGAGAATCACCTCTTGGAGGTTGGGGTAGCGTTTTCGGAAGTCCTGCAGCAGGCCGATGAGGTGCGGGATGTCGTAGTCGGCGCGGGTGATGTGGTGGCCGCCGCCCATGTTGAACCACTTGCACTGCCGGATGAGGTCGGAGAATTTCTCCTCCACGGCCTTCAGGCAGCGTTCGAGGGCGTAGCTGTCGTTCTCGCAGAGCACGTGGAAATGCAGCCCCTCGATGCCTTCGGGCAGGGTGTCGGGCATGTCGTCGCGCAGGATGCCTAAGCGCGACCCGGGCACGGCGGGGTTGTAGAGCTCGGTCTCGATTTCCGAATATTCGGGGTTGATGCGCAGTCCGAGCGAGACCTTCTTGGGAAAGGCCATCGCCTGCTCGCGGAACCTCTCGTACTGTCCCAACGAGTTGAACGTCAGGTGGCTGCTGTACATGAGCAGCTGCTCGAAGTCTTGTTCGGTATAGACGGGGGCGTAGGTATGGGCCTCGCAGCCCATCTCCTCGGCGATGAGCCTCGCTTCGTTGAGGGAGCTGGCGGTGGCGCCGCTGAGCCACTCGCGGATGAGCGGGAACGACGGCCAGAAGGCATAGCCCTTGAGGGCGCAGATGATCCTCACGCCGGCCTCTTTCTGCACGAGGTCCAGCAGTTGCAAGTTTGCCAACAGAGCCTCTTCGGAGAGGATGTAGCAGGGGGAGGGGAGGGAGAGATACTGGTTCATAGTTTCAGGTTTCAAGTTTCAGGTTTCAGGTTTCTTCCTTGAACGGCCCCGTTAGGGGCAAGAGCTCGGTAGCCAAGGGTAAGGTGCAAGGAACGGGCGCCACAACCCTGGGGTCGAACGAATTATCCATTACGAATTATTGTTCACGATTTTTCCGATGATGAAGAACACCATCCAAAAGAGGAGGACGCTTCCGCCGGTTATGGTCATCACGTTGCCGCCGGGCCATTTGCATAACATAAAAACAAGGCCTAACCCGAAGACAATCAATGCATAAACCAGCAGTTTTTTCATAAACTGCCTTGTAAGCGGCGGAGTTGATTATATCTTTAATACCTGCCATAATGATGTTTGTTTTGAAAGCGCAAAAGTACAAAAAATGTGGTATGTTTATCTCCGCGTATCGCGCGTATCTGCACGTATCTGCACTTGTTCTTCTTCTTTCTGTATATTACACCTATTTGCCTTGAGGAAGAAAACATTCTGGGGAATGCATTTTTTGTATTAAAATCAGTTAAAAGTGATATATAAACAATTTTATAGGCACTTTGGACAATGTGGGGTAAAGAATATTTTATATTTTTGCGCCGTTTTTATAATAATTAGAAAGGAATTAGCATCATGTGTACTGTAACGATTACATACGACAACAAGGATACTGTTATTGCAGACCTTATCGCCAAGATCAAGAGTCGGGGGGCTATGGTGGTGACCAATGACGAGGTGGAATATGATCCGGAGTTTGTGGCTAAAATTGAACGTGGTCGGGAACAAATCGCCAAAGGAGAATGCGTGAAAATAGATATTGACAACTTATGGAAATAAAATTTGTTAAAGAGTCATTACCCGATTTGGAGTATTGGCGCCAATCAGGAAACAAAAGAACCTTGAACAAAATCACCCAACTCTTGAAAGCTATCGAATCTGATTACAAAAAAGGCTTGGGCCAACCTGAACAACTGAAGAATAATCTTTCCGATTGCTGGTCGCGCCGTATAAACAAAAAGGACAGGATAGTATATACGGTTTCTGAAGAAGACGATGTGATTTACATTATGTCACTTCGTGGTCATTATAGGGACAAATAATATTCCGTTACAATTCATAATTAAAAAACGGGGAACCCTTTCGAGTTCCGATGATAACGAATCAAGGAATCAGATGGTACCCGCCTCTCTTCTTGCTGCCGGTGTATTCGATAAGCCCTTTCTTCTTGAGTTCAAAGAGGCAGCGATCCATGGTGGTCTGCGAATAGGAGGTGTGGAAAATGAGTTCCGTGGAGCGGCAACCGGGATGCTCTTTGATGTAGTTGAGTACAGCGTCGAGCTTCTCTTTCGGCGGTACAGACGGACCTCTTTTGCCTTTTTCTTCTTCGCCTTCTATCTGTAACTCGTTTTTCTCTTCAATGTCAGCATGCAGATATTCATCGATGGCGGCTGCAATCAGAGGGGCTCTTTTGGTGTCCAATCGGAAGGATAGGGGTGCTTCTGGCCGAGTCAGGTTCTTCAGGGTCACTGCCTTTCCGTCGCATGAGGCGATGTATTGGTAAGGGACAATAACGGAGGCGGATACACGGATAAACTCTTTGTCTCCAAGATGTTGTTCCAAGTATTTGATTGTACAATATCGGGTGTATTTGATGCCCTCAACCGTGTGGATTTCCGTTTCATTCCCATTTTTCTTACAGTAAAAAACCTTGTCTATGGGGATGTGCTGACAGTTGTTTTTGTCATCGCAAACGTCAAGCATTCTGGCATATTGATAGACAACCTTGCTCTCCGTTTCCAAGGATTTTTGCAGTTGTTTCCTTTCTCTCAACACGTAAGCAAAAAGGTTGAAAGCGAGGTTGCGGCTGAAGACGAACAACAAACGTTTAGAGAAAAAGTAGAATGACCCATATTCTTGGATTGCCAATGCATTACACTTTACAATAAAAGGATAGCCAATGGCCAGTTCAACACCTCCTGTTACAAAACAGGCTATAACCACCAAAAGCCAATACAGTGACATGTGGCCCCGATAGAGTTTCGGGTAGAGAATATAATAGTTGGCATACAAGGTGGCCAGCAGCAGCAGTCCCGAACAAAACTCCTTGGTCGCACTGCCCAGATAGGGCCGGAGGAATGCGTTCCTTGAAAAGAACCACAGCAGAGCGATGCAAAACAGGATATTCAATAAAATGGTGACGATTGTCTTTTGTTGTTTCATAATGTTGAACTTTACAGCGGCAAAGATAGTCATTTTATTCCGTCCATTAATACCCCAACAGCAGTTTAATACCCCAAAGCACCGTTTAGGGTATTAAATCTCCATTTGTGTTTAAGATGCTGATTGTCAAATGCTAAACATCACTGTGAGGTTGTTGTATTTTGTTGAAACGTCATATTTTTGGTTGAGAGGGAACATATTTCTGCTGTGAGGGATAAAATTGTTC
>CAMHNQ010000077.1 GCA_946186495.1 uncultured Bacteroidales bacterium | reverse complement strand
TCACAAGGAATTCTGATGTTTAATATTACTACCCCGCCCTACGGGCACCCCTTCTGAAACAGAAGGGGAATTGTGCTTCGGCCGCAGCTGTCCGCTGTGGCCGGGAACATTCTTCACGCACTTATTTTTCCTCTTTTTCTAACATGCGAAACTTGAATCAGGTTATTTACACCCCCAGACCGTAACAAAATCGACACATAATACGTCTAACATAATAGATAAAAAAAACAGATAAAGAAAATTCTCTAATCATCCATTCGTAAAAAATTGTAATTTCGCGCAATTATTATATGTTTATGAAAAAATTAATACCTGTTCTATCCCTTCTGTTTGTCGGTCTTCTGTCCGTTTCCCTTGCACAAAACAACGTGACCGTTCAGTCGCTCCAAGGCACGCACATCGACACCATTTTGAAATATCACCTTGCGGGCGAAGCGGTGGAAATCACCAACGGCAGATTCAACAACCAGTCAGGGCCGGTGACCTACAACCAGATCGGCTCCTTCAACCGGAACAACTACACGCAGTTCCCTTTTGAAACGGGTTTGGTGATGACCACTGGGGCCGTCTCCGTGGCGGCCGGCCCAAACAGCTCGGCATCTTCCTCGTCTGCCATCCCCAACTATTACACCGACAACGTGCTACAGCAAACCGGCCTTGCAACGGCCGACTTGAACGGCTGCGCAGCCTTGGACTTCGACTTCCTCGCCTACGCCGACACGTTCGCCTTCAACTACGTGTTCGGTTCGGAAGAGTATCCGTCGTTCGTTTGCGCGACTTACAACGACATCTTCATCTTCCTGCTCACCGGCCCGGATCCCGTAACCGGCATGACCACCACCCGCAACGTGGCCGTCATCCCGAATACGGTAACAGCCGCCAATCCCAACGGCCTTCCCGTCTCCATCAGCACCATCAACGCCGGAGCCTCCAGCGGCTACGGAGGGGCGGACTGCTACAGCGGGACTTACGCCAACTACTACATCTCAAGCTCCACCGGGTCCAATGGCGTGGAATACAACGGCCGCACCGTGGAACTCACCGCCGAGGGCAAGATCCTGGCCTGCGCGACCTACCATATGCACTTGGCCATCGGCAATGTGGGCGACAACTCCTACGACTCCGGGGTTTTCCTGGAAGGCAAAAGCTTCAAGAGCAGCATCAGCACCAAACTTTTGATGCGGAACACCTACTGCCTCCACGAAGACATCGTCTTCGAATATGTCACCGACGAGGTGGACACGATTTACGTGGTGACTCCCCACGGCGACACCCTCCGGCAACAACCCTTCACGCTGACGGACGCAAGCTCCGACGACAGCGGACTCTATTACCTCTACGCCCACAGTGCCCTTCCATGCGTGGACCTGTGGACCTACGATAGCATCAACATCTCCGTCATCAACACCTACAAGCCGGATTTGGGTGAGGATCAGTGGCTGTGCACCGGCGAAGTCGCCGCCATCGACCCGCATTATACCGATTCCGCCGCTGTATTCCATTGGAGCACAGGCGACACTGCCCCTTCCATTGAGGTGATAACCTCCGGCGAATACATCCTTGAAGTGGAGATGCCCAATCCTGAGACCCACACCAACTGCCGCAGTTCGGACACCGTGACCGTGACTTTCTGGAATCTGCCCCAAGCTGACTTTGAAGCCGATGTGACCTCCGGCTGCACTCCCGTCATCTCACGCATGACCAACCTCACCAACACCTCCTCCGACTCCATAACTTGCGAATGGTACGTCCTTGATGAAAACTTCGGCCTCGCGGACTACTCCTCGGAAATCGCCCCCTCCTTCCATTTCGACGCCGCCGGCAGCTACACGGTGAAACTTGTGGTGACCACAGCAGAAGGATGCAAAGACTCCATCACCAAATGGCACTATATTGTGACCGCCCCGCAACCGACCATTGACTTTGCCGCCACTCCGGAAACATGCATGATGAGCGAAACCAACGGCGAAATCGCCTTCTCCGCCTTCCTTTCCGGCAATGTCATAGACAACCCCTCCAACCACCTCGTTTGGGATTTTGGCGACGGGCAAAACACGGAAAACGAAACTTCCACATCCCATGTCTACTCCAGTTGGGGCGACTACGTCGTGACGCTGTCGCTGACCACTGAATCCGGATGCGGCGACTCCGTCAGCCACACCATCGTGATCGAAGACGACCTCGTCTTCCCGAACGTGATTACCCCCAACGGCGACGGCATCAACGACGTATGGGCCATCGGAAACCTGAACACCGACATCAACCCCGAAGACCCCGACGAATACCGTCACAACGAACTGCGCATCAGCGACCGGTGGGGCAAAGTCGTGTTCCGGACCAAAAACTACGACACTTATGCCAAAGACGGCCAGATCCACTTGGGATCGAACCCGTTCAGCGGCATCAACCTGCCCGATGGCATCTATTTCTACTCGTTCAGCTACAAGGGAAAGGCAAAAACCACCACCTGGAACGGTTCCATCACGATTATCCGCTAAACTGACAATCCCTCCTTTCCCTTTGTGAAATGAGAAATGTCGGCTTGGGATTTTCGGGGAAAAATGTGTACTTTTGCCGCCGATTGTCAATGCTTACGCTATGCTACGCTATATTGTAAAAAAAATATTGTATGGCTTGCTGCTTATGCTCGGTGTGACAACACTGGTGTTCTTCCTGTTCACCGTGCTGCCATCCGACCCCGCCCGCATGATTATGGGTCAACGCAGCGACTTGGAGACCGAGGAAGCCATCCGAAAAGAAATGGGACTTGACCTTCCCCTTGGCGTGCAATACCTCGCCTATCTCAACGATGTGAGCCCTCTGTCGTGGCATCGCACAGACGACAACGACTCCTTTTTTTACCTCAACGACGACAACTACCATTACGTCAAACTGATACCGATGAAAAAATCGGCTGTTGTCCTCAAAGCCCCTTACCTCCGCCGCTCGTACCAAAGCAAACGGCCTGTGACGGAAATTATCGGAGAAGCCTTTCCGAAAACAGTGCTGCTGGCAGTGGTCTCCATCTTTTTCGCCTTGGTGGTCGGCATCATCATCGGTATTTTCTGCGCCCTGCATAAAGGCGGCTGGTTCGACAAAACCGCACTGGTCGTCTCCGTGTTGGGCATGTCCGTACCCTCCTTCTTCGCCGCCATTCTCTTCGCTTGGATTTTCGCCTTCCTGCTCGCTGACGTGACGGGGCTCAATATGTTTGGCAGCCTTTACACTGTGGACGATTATGGATCTGGACAATACATTAACCTCAAAAACCTCATTCTGCCAGCTTTGACGTTGGGCATACGGCCACTGGCAGTGGTAATAGAACTCACAAAGAACTCGTTGTTAGAAGTGCTTTCACAAGACTACATCCGTACGGCAAGAGCCAAAGGGCTGGGACAGAGAACCGTCATTGTAAAGCATGCGCTCAAGAATGCACTGAATCCGGTGGTGACGGCCATCTCGGGATGGCTCGCAGGTCTGCTGGCCGGTGCCGTCTTCGTTGAGTATATCTTCGACTGGAAGGGCATGGGAGTGGTCATCCTCGACGGCCTTGACAAATACGACTTCCCCGTGGTGATGGGTTCTTTGCTCTATGTCTCCATCATTCTGGTCATCATCAACATCATCTGTGACATTATCTACGGCTGGCTCGACCCGAGAGTGAGTTTGGGCTAACAAAAAACGGAGGCGTCTTGCAACGGCCTCCGTTTTTCTTGAACTTGTGGTTTTATATGTCACCCTATTTCCGAACATCCATTTCGTTCAACAGGTAGCCGGCGCCGCCGAACTTGTCGATGATGAAGAGGACATAACGGACATCCACGTTGATACAGCGTTGCAATTCGGTGTTGAAGACAATGTCGCTGCTCAACGCTTCCCAGTTGCCATCGAAGGCCAGGCCGATAAGCTCGCCATTGGCGTTCATGATTGGGCTGCCGGAGTTGCCGCCGGTGATGTCGTTGTTGGAGAGGAAACAGACGTGCATGGTGCCGTCCTTGTCCAAATATTGGCCAAAGTCCTTGTCGAGGATGAGCTTTTTCAGCTTCGCAGGCACATCGAACTCAAAATCACCGGGCACCTCTTTTTCCAGGATACCTTTCGTGGTGGTGTAGTAGTTGTAATGCACGCCATCTGCCGGATAATAGTCGCATACAGTGCCGAATGTGGTACGCATGGTGCTGTTGGCGTCAGGATACATCGGGGTGGCAGCATTCATCTCTTTCAACGCTGCAATGTACGTGCGACGCGGAACCTCTAACTTCTCTTCCACGTCAAGGGCCGAGCTGTTGAGCATAATAAAATTGAACAAAGACCGGAAATACAAAAATGCGGGATCCTTCTCCAACACTTTATTGGACGGTTTCCGCAAGAACTGCTCGAAATTGTCCTTGCTGATAAAAATGGATTTCAACAGAGCCTTTTCAAAAGCGTCGTTGTTGCCTTTGTAATTTTTGGTGAAGAAAGACAAATCAGGACGGTTGGCCTCAGGGAAATTTTTCCACGTTGAAAGGGCGGCCACGATGATTTTGGCTTCCGTGGCAGGGTCGGTGTCATTGTTGAAATTGTCGAAACTTTTCAGGAGTTTCTCCACCTTGGAATCATCAAACTTCTTCTCTCCCTTGTCGAGCATCAGCTGGCCTTGCAGGCGCAGGGTGGCAAGCAGCGTGGCAGAAGCGCTGAACTGCAGGTTCGCATTGATGGCAGATTTGTATTTTTGTCCATTCACGCTCTTGCATATCTTTGCAATCTCTTCCAGACAGTTGCCATATTTCTCCTTGCGATCCTTGTTGGCGTTGATCCATTTGGTCAATTCAGCCTCTTCCTTCGCCTTGGATTCCACCACCTTGAGAGCAATCAAACTCTCCACCTCACCATGCTGGTTTTTCCAGTAGTTGGCCAAACCCGCATGTTTGTCGGCATATTGCAAGTTCACCTTGTTGGAAGCCTCCATCGCGTCATGCATCACAGGCAGAATCACATCCAAAGGTTCATATATGGCCGGAGCATTGATGTCGATCTCGTTCTGCACCTCGTAGGAGGTCATGAAACGGTTCGTGGTGCCGGGATAGCCCCAGATCATGGTATAGTCACCAGGTTTGTAGCCTTTTAAGCTGACAGGCAAGAAGTGCTTCGGATGCATCGGGACATTATCCTTAGAGTATTTGGCCGGAGATCCGTCGGGAGCCGTGTAGATGCGGAATACGGTAAAATCGCCGGTGTGACGGGGCCACATCCAGTTGTCTGTGTCGCCTCCGAACTTGCCGATGGCACTCGGGGGAGCCACCACCAAGCGTACGTCCTCATACATGGTGTAAATGAACATGTAGTACTCGTTTCCCTCATAGAAAGGCTTCACCACAACCTTGTAACGGCCGTCCTGCGAGTTGTCTTTGCGCAGTTTCTTGATAGCTTCTTCCACATATTTCGCACGTTCGGCTTCAGAAGTGCTGTTGTCGACTTTGGCCAAAACGACGTCCGTCACATCCTCCATTCTCTCCAGAAAATGGACATGGAAGTTGACAGGCAGCTCTTCCTCTTTGCTCATGGCAAAGAAACCGTTGTTAAGATAGTCGTGTTCCACAGAAGAAAGCTCTACCACTGAGGAATAGCCACAGTGGTGATTGGTGAACATCAGACCGTCTTTAGAGACCATCTCACCCGTGCAGAAGCCGTCGCCGAGCTGTACGATGGCATCTTTGAGCGAGGAGTGGTTGATGTCGTAAAGCTGGTCGGCGGTCAGCTTCAGACCCATCCGCTGCATTGTGGCATAGTTGTAGTTCTTGATGAACATCGGCAACCACATGCCTTCGTCTGGCGGGTTCACAGCGAATACCGGCGCGGTAATCGCCAAAACTGCTATTAACAGCAGTTGCTTTTTCAGGAATGTTAATACTTTCATTGTTTGTTTATTTGTTTGAATTGTTTGTTTAGGCTTTTTGACGTTTGGGACGGATTTCAATTCTCCACTTTCTGTTCTTCAGACGCTTCGTCCTCAACTTTTGCTACATCTTTTATCTGATTATCTTCCAAATCACTGAATATCCGTTTGTTGAAAATGATAGCCAACGCGATTCCGACAGTAATGCAGGAGTCGGCAAAGTTGAAAATGGCGGGAAAGAAGTAGGATCCGCCCCACAGCGGGAATTTTTCAGGGATAGGGAAAAGCTTGAGGTAGAACATGTCAACCACCTTGCCAAAGAAGAAGGGTGCATATCCTTGCCCTGGTGACCACTTCGCAATCTGAAAGTAATCACTCTCGGTGAAGAATATACCGTAGAACATGCTGTCTATAATGTTACCCAGCGCACCGGCCAGGACAAGGCAGAAGACGGACAATACCACCCAATCCATCTTGTCGCGTTTCACACGGTTGGCGAAATACCAACCGAGAAGCACCACCAAGACGATGCGCACCAGGGAAAGCAGAAATTTGCCGACTTGCTTGCCAAAACTGAGGCCGAATGCCATCCCCTCATTCTCCACAAAATGGAGGTTGAACCATTGTCCAAGAAGTGGAATAGTTTGACCTACAGACATATGCGTTTTCACCCAAAACTTGATGACTTGATCGATTATAATGAGTGCTAACACAACCACAACGGCTGTCCAAGTGTATTTCTTTTTCAATCTGCCAGTTTTTATGTACAACGACTTTGCTATCTTTAAAGAACTGCAAAAATATAAAAATATCGAATATAATCAGACACTGTTGTTTTTTTCCCAGTCACATGAACAGCCGGCAAAACAATATTGCCCTCGAAAATAAATGAAATGATTGTGCGTTACGAAATATTTTATATTTTTGCCAACCGTTTTTATAAGAAAGAAGATATTATGAAAAAGTTGAAAATTTTCCTGCCGATAATGGTTGCCGCAATCGGGATTGTTCTTTTCAGCCAATGCAAGAAAGACCACTCCTGCAACATGCGCCTCACCTGCTACTATTCATCCAACGGCATGGACGCCGATTCCACGGTGCCTTTCGCGCTTATATCCTTTGACACAGTCAAATACAACTCCGGTCTCGCAGTGAATCCAGACATTTCAAGCGTGCAGGATGTCAGCACCTCAGCCCTCGGTGTATTCACCTACACGCTCAGATACCCAGCCCTGCTGATTGTCAACGCGGTGAAGTACGATACAGTGTTCGATGAGACCGGCAACGTCCTCTCCGCCAAGAAGTACACCGGCACGGCGCAAGTACAGGTGAACGAAGGCGAAACCACAGAAAAATCCATATTGATGGTAGAGACCAACTAACCGCCTGATTTTGAACAGGAAATACCATAGTTACTTATTCTTAATTATTGCGTCTCTTCTCTTAGCCGTAGTGGTCTTCATGCGCGGTCATGGCTATGCCATGCCTAAACTGCACATCCACAAATATGAGAAAAAAAAGCCTCAACGCAACGACACACTGTCCGTTTGCCTGTTCTATCATGCAGCGGACTATTTCGTTTACCAAGGCTCCGTCATTGGTTTTCAGTATGATATGCTGAAACAACTGGAAAAAGATTTCCAACGGCCGGTGGACATCACCATTGAAGCTGACCCCGAACAGATGCTCCTCACAGCCCTGTCGAACAACTATGACATTGTCTGCTTCGACTTCGACAAGGCGAACTTCATTCCGGATTACATCTCGGTGTCCGAACCGATAGCCTACACCTATCCCGTGTTGATTATGAGAAAGAAAGATTCATCCTATGATTCGGTCCCCCATATCGTCAACACCTCGGCTAAATACTACAATAAATTGGATTTCAGTACGTTGGAAAATCCTTCATCTTGGATAGTTCAACACAACCCGGATCTTGCCATCGAAGACCTGATGGACATGCTGGTAGACAAAACCATCGATTACGCAGTCTGCAACTACAACGTTGCCGTCACCTTGATGCCGTTCTACACGCAGCTGACCATAGGCCCCCGCGTGGGCGACAACTTTCCACGCACCTGGATTCTCGACTCCCGCAACAGATCCCTGAACGACTCCATCAACCAATGGCTTTCAGACTTCAAAGAGACCAACAAATACCAATCGCTGTGCGAAAAATACTTGTCACCCCACTCTTACGTCATCTCCCACTCTTTTGGCAAAAGCAAGAACAGCACGTCCCAATATGATGCGGTCCTGAAGAAGGCAGCGGCAAAATATAGCTTCGACTGGCGGCTGATTTCGTCCATCATCTACCAGGAATCCCGCTTTATCCCCGACTTGGTTGGATTCGGCGGCAGTTACGGTATCATGCAGATGATGCCCGTCACTTGCGAACGCTACGGCATCACCGACTCATCCACCGTGGAGGAGCAAATCTGGGCCGGCGCAAAATACCTCTCTTTCCTTTGCAACATATTTTGCGACAAGGTGGATAGCTCCGACTTATATTATTTTGTATCAGGAGCTTACAATTCAGGGCCCGGCCATATTTTAGATGCTATGGCTTTATGTGAAAAATATGGCGAAGACCCCTCTAAATGGGAAAAAGTGGCCGAATACCTGATAAAGAAAACCCATAAGGAGTTTTATCGGGATGAAGTTGTAAAATGCGGTTATTATCCTGGGAAACATACCGTCAACTATGTGGAACAGGTGATGACAAGATATAATGGATTTACTTTAACAAAAGAAGAATGAGAATATTAGTGATCGGACGCGGTGGCCGCGAACACGCCATCGCCTGGAAAATGGCCCAATCGGCCCTGAAGCCCGAACTTTTCATCGCTCCCGGGAATGCCGGCATGCGCACTGTCACCGAACAAACAGGTGCGCCTGTGACATTGGTGAACATAGACGAGAATGCGACTGAAGCCCTGCGTGACTTCGCCCTGGAAAAAGGCATTGACCTCACCGTCGTAGGGCCAGAGGCAGCTTTAGCGAACGACATCGCCACGGTGTTCGCCGCCGCCGGACTGCGCATTTTCGCCCCCACAGCTGCCGCCGCCCGAATTGAAAGCAGCAAGGAGTTTGCCAAAGACCTCATGCAAAAATACCACATCCCCACCGCCGAATACAGAACTTTCGACAATTATGACAGCGCCAAGAGCTACCTTGACGAGCAAGGAGCCCCCATTGTCATCAAATACGACGGATTAGCTGCCGGCAAAGGCGTGGTTGTGGCTATGACGGCTAAAGAAGCGGACGAAGCCCTGCGCGACATGCTCCTCGACAACCATTTCGGCAAAGGCAAAGTGGTCATGGAAGAATTCCTCCAAGGTCCCGAGTTCTCATTACTTACACTGGTGAATGGAGAACAAGTGGTGCCCCTCGTCATCGCCCAGGACCACAAACGCGCCTACGACGGAGACAGAGGCCCGAACACCGGCGGAATGGGTGCCTATTCGCCCGTCCCCGTCATCCCGCAAGCACAAATCGACTGGGCAGTGGAACATATCATGAGACCCACCGCAAAAGCGCTGATTGCAGAAGGGTGTCCTTTCTGCGGAGTCCTCTATGGAGGACTGATGCTGACCAAAGACGGCCCGAAAGTCATTGAATTCAACGCCAGGTTCGGCGATCCGGAAACAGAAGTGGTGTTGCCCAAACTCAAAAACGACCTCACCCAAATGATATTAAACGTGCTTGACAACAAAAAAGTCACCCCTGAGTTCCATCCGGATGCATTCCTGGGGGTGGTGCTGGCAGCCAAAGGCTACCCAGGCAGTTACGTGAAAAACATCCCCTTGAACAACCCTGCGTCTGTCAGCCAACAAGTCTTTTGCATGGGTGTGAAAGAGGAGGACGGGAAACTCCACTCCAACGGCGGCCGCGTGCTGTTTGTGGTGGGGAGAGGCAAGACCCTCAAGGAAGCTCAGGAGGACGCCTACCAAGGCGTTGAAAAAATGGCACATCCGGACCTGTTCTACAGAAACGACATTGGCTGGCAGGCGACAAGATAACCGTCATATCTTTGCATCCTCATAAAAGATGAGATGGTACGTCTATCCCATCTTCTTGCAAATACTTGTATATCAAGTGGAACTTCTCTTCCTCGGGAAGGCTCGTGTCCACCCAGCGAATACGGAACCCCATACGTTCCATGCGACGGAACCAGGTCATCTGACGCTTCGAAAACTGATGGATGGCCGTATTCAGCAGGCTGACCATGTCTCCATAGTGCAATTCGCCGGTAAGATACTGTGTGACAAATTTGTACTCCAGTCCATAGCGTATAAGCCGCTCTGGCGGGATGCCTTCCTCGAGCAGACGCCGAACCTCCTCCACCATACCTTCCTGCAATCGTGCCTGCAGGCGGCGTGAGATGCGTTCACGAATATGGTTGCGCTCACCGCAAAGGCCAATGATGGCAGATTCGAGCGGCTTTACGCGTTCGCTCAATTCAGGATGCCGCGCATAGTAGTCCTCAATTTCGATGGCACGGATGAGCCGCGGGCGCTCGGAGGTGTCCGTGTCGTTATGCAGCGATTTGTAGGCAGCGAGCATTGCGACAAGCTCTTCATCGGTACGGGTTTCCAAAACATGTCGTAACGGCCCGTTTTCCGGAACCGGGAAGAGCCGATAGCCACGCAACACCGATTCCACGTACATGCCGCTCCCCCCGCACAGCACAACCTTTCGCCCCCGGCTGCGTATCCCTTTCATGGAATCGTAAGCAGCCTGTTGGTAACGAAAAACGTTGTACTCCACCCCAGGCTCCTCAATGTCAATAAGATGATAAGGAACCGGAATACCATGATATTGATACTCGGAAAGATCTTTCCCGGAACCGATATCCATGCGGCGAAACACCTGTCGTGAGTCAGCACTCACGATTTCCCCGCCAAGTTCGGCTGCAATGCGCACCGCCACGCCGGTCTTGCCTGTGGCTGTTGGCCCCAACACTGTGATAATCCGTTCGTTGCACATTATTTCACAGCTGGTTGCTTAGGAATGTCATAAATCTCCATGTTCTTAATCTCCTCACCCGCTATTTCAAACCGCAGCATCGTGAGCCGCGTGTGGATGCCGTACCTGCCGGCAGCGCCAGGGTTGATGAAAAGAAGATTATGATATTTGTCGAACATGATTTTCAGGATATGGGAGTGGCCGGCAACAAAGATGGTCGGCTTCTCATCACGGATAATTTGCAGTGCCTTGGGCTGGTAATGCCCCGGCGACCCCACGATGTGCATCAAGGCCACCTTGTGCTTTTCACAAGTAAACACCTCATACTCGTTGATTTCACGGCGAATATCCCAATCATCGCAATTGCCATAGACTGCCCTGACTGTCGGAACGATAGCACGCAATTCGTCAAGGATGAAGTCGTCCATGATGTCCCCGGCATGCCATATTTCGTCGCAGTCTTTGAAAAAGTCGTAGGCATCGGGATGAAGGTATCCGTGAGAGTCGGAAAGTACACCAATTTTCATTCTTTCACAGGGTTACGTTGTTTGACCACTTCGAAAAGGGTGATGCCCGTGGCAACGGAGACATTCAGCGAGCGGATAGTTCCCACCATCGGGATATTGACCGTGTCGTCGCAATGACGTAGATAGTCCCAGGCAATGCCTTCATATTCATTTCCCATAATGAGACAGACCGGCTGCGTGAAGTCTTTGTGATAGTGGGCATGTTTCGCTTTTTCCGTGACCCCGACGACTTCAATACCACTATCTTTCAGATATTGAATCACTTCCACGAGGTTCGAATGGCGGCACACAGGTACTTTATGTAATGCGCCGGCGGAACTCTTCACCGCATCCTCATTGAGTTGGGCACCACCGTTAAGCGGCAGGATGATGGCATCGACACCGGCACATTCGGCAGAACGGGCGATGGCACCCACATTGCGGACATCCGTGATTTTGTCCAACATCAGAAGGAAAGGCACCCTGCCCTCCTCAAAGAGAGTCGGTACTATGTTATATATGTCACAGTACTCTATTGCGGAAAGAAACGCGACCACTCCCTGATGGTTCTGGCGCGTCAAACGGTTAAGCTTCTCCATCGGAACATATTGGAAAGGGATTTTATGCTGCCGCACTTCGTAGAAAAGCTGCTTGAACAGATCTCCTTTCAACCCTTTCTGAAACAGTACTTTGTCGATTGTTTTCCCGCTCTCGATGGCTTCCATCACGGGACGCATCCCGTACGTGAATCCGGTATCTTTAGTCATGAACGTAATGGGTATGATGAATATGAATTTCTAAAATCCACGGAGCCGAAGCCAATTGCGGTTCACGGCTTCGGTTGGCGGATAAAGTGGGGCATCTCGGCAGGGAGCTCCATGGAGAGCTCTATATAGCCGGCGAACTCCCCGTTCTCAAACCAAGGAGATTGGTAAACCAACTTCTTGACCCCGTTTTTCTCTATTGTATAGGCATTCAGATTGTGGTTTTTCAGCATTTCAACCAGTTTTGAACGGGCCGGTTCAGGATGGCAATCCAATAGATTCTGGCCGACGATGTGCTTTCCGTGACTGAGCACACGCTCGGCTGTCTCGTTCATTTCCAATATCTTACCGTCTTTATCGCAGATAGTGACGGAAAATGGTACATTATGAAAATAATTCAGCATGACAATAGGTTTTAAAACGGCAGCAAAGCTACATAAAATATCAATGGGAGCGTGCTATTTGAAAAAAAAAATTGAATGGGGAAGCATGAGAGTAGAAAAAAACCCGGACGGTTGTCCGGGTCATGTGTTCCAGCTGGGGCTCGAACCCAGGACCCCATCCTTAAAAGGGATGTGCTCTACCAGCTGAGCTACTGAATCAGTGCTTCCTCAAAAGCGGTGCAAAGGTAGAAACTTTTTTCCGTTCCTACAAATCTTTAGTGCTTTTTTTTGATTGCAACATTAAAAAGCCTCTCTGCTAGCCCTTTTGAAACACATGTATCAACCTAAAAATCAGCCTTCTAAAATTTGCTGAGCAGCATTCTTTGTGTCCACCTTTTCGATGATACGCTCTAGGATGCCTTCGGCACTGAAGATGAACGTGCGGCGCAGTGTCCCCACGGAGGTTCTGCCGCACATCTTCTTCTCGCCCCAAGCCCCAAAGTCCTGCATCATCTGAGTACTGG
>CAMHNQ010000076.1 GCA_946186495.1 uncultured Bacteroidales bacterium | reverse complement strand
CGACACACTTCAAAACCCCGTGCAGTCGGAGTCCTTGGAAGTTGATGCGTAAGCCCTGATTATTCATGACATAATCACAAGTGTTTTAAGAAGATGTTGTTGTGATTAGCCTCCATTATTCATATTCCCTGCATCAAATCACTGTTCACTGTTCACTATTCACTAATCACAATAGCCTCTTCACCATAAAATGCTTGTTCCCAACACAATGCTTATTATCATGAATAATGCAGGTTAGTGAAGAGTGATATGATACAGGATGGCATGAATAATCGAAGCCGGAGGCTCGCAGGGTCAAAAAGGTGGCGTCGGGCGATAGCCGTGGCTATTTCCCTTCATGCTTGAGGATGATCATCACCGTGTAAATCAAAATCTTAACATCCATCAGGATAGACATGTTCTCGATGTAGAGGATGTCCCATCGGAGACGTTCCAGCATTTCGTCGACATTTTCGGCATATCCGAACCGAACCTGCCCCCAGGAGGTGATACCGGGTTTCACGCCGAGCAGCAGTTGGTAATAGGGGGCGCGTTCCATAATCTGGTCGATGTAGAACTGCCGTTCAGGCCGCGGGCCCACCAAGGACATGTCGCCACGCAGGACATTGAAGAACTGGGGCGTTTCATCGAGACGGTACTGCCGCATGAACTTCCCGAACGGGGTGATTCGGCTGTCGTTCTCGGAAGAGAGCATCGGCCCGTTACGTTCCGCATTCGCGAACATGGAACGGAACTTGATGATTTTGAACGGTTTGCCAAGATACCCAATACGTTCCTGCTTATAGAAAATCGGCCCGGGGGAAGAGCGTTTCACCCCAATGGCCAGAAAGACATACACCGGCGACAGCAGCAGGATGGCCAGCAACGAGAGCAGGATGTCGCAGATACGCTTCAGATAGCGCTGCCACGCGGGGAGATACTCGGGGGTGATGGAAATCAACGGCTCGTCGAGCACTGAGGAGGTGCGCACGGACCCCATCAGCACATCGTGCTCCTGTGGAACTAAACTCACTGTAAGGTTGTGGTTGCGACGGACCAGCGCAAGCACCTGTTGGATGTACTTGCGCTGCCCGTTATGCAGTGCCACCACAATTTCTTCAACATGCTGTTTTTCGATAACCTGACTTATATCCGAAAGGTCACCCACGCAGGGAAGCCTCCCGGACATGGCATCCGAGGGCTGCTCCTTGACACGAACGTAGCCGACGAAAAAATGGCCGGAGCGAGGGGTCTGCCCCAAGACCGTCTCGTAGGCTTTCAACGCTTGCTCGTCATTGCCTACCAAAATCGTGTTGAACCCGATTTTCCCGCTGTGGATGCGGTTGTTGACGTTGGAGGTGATGCAAAGCCGGGGAACATAGGTCAGGAGAAACTGCGAGAAGAAGAGGAACAGCAGATAGCGCACATAGTCGTTCGGGGTGGTGACGATGTCGTCCAGAATGAAGACGAAAAAGAACAGCAGGCATCCCATCAGCGTCACGCCGAAGGTGGTCACCAGCTCGTCAAGGCGGGACTTCCTGTATATCTTGTTATAATAGCCGAAAAAAGCGTGGAAGACGATCCAGCACACCGGATACAGGAACAGGCCGAGCCAAAATTTGGAATCCACATGCAGCGAGTGCATAATCTGCTGCAAGTCAGCCGACTCTCCCACATATTTCCTGTACATGTACAAGGCCGTCCACGTGATCATGGCGGCCAGGATGTCAAACAGGAGGTAAACGCAGGTCAATCTGGTTTTATTCATGCCTTCTATGCGGTTCGGATGAAAACAACTTTCACATCATCAATGTCAACACGGCTCTCCTTGCCGGCATCCCCCACCCCGGACATGATCAGGGTGGCGTTGGTGGCGGACCCGGCACCGGAATGGTAGCTGTTGATGGTGTTGGTCAGGTCGAAGTGGATGGTCTTCCACTCATCTGGTGATGCGTAAAAGCCTCCGATGGAATAGGCGTTCGTCGGGTTATAGGCTGTGGAGAGTTTCAGGGAGACGTTTACGTTCACGTCGGTTTTGTAGCGCACCTCCAACCACACCCGGTAGCTGCCCACAGGCGCGACAAACGGAGAGGAGGAGACGTCGAAGCTCAGGCCGTTGGAATCATTGAGGATGATTTCCCCGACATTGAAGCCGTCAACGGTGACGGGCTCGAAACAGAGCTGGTTCATGGATGCGGCCGAAGGGGAGAAGGAAGAGCTGTTGGAAAACGTCTCGAAAAAGGGGAATCGGGCATATTCGCTGTATATGAACTTGGGTGGATTTTGGGAGACGTGGTACTCCGTACCTTTCTGCAGAAGCACCCGTTGGCGGCATATATTCAGGAAAGGGTATCCGTAGATGGTGTTGGACATGCCGGTCATGCGGACAGCCGGAATCATCACCAGCGTGCTCGTGTCGCCGCCCACGTCCAGCACCGGCACTTTGCAGGGCAGTTCCCAGCAGCCCAGGTTCTTGTTGTTGACGTAGAAATTGACATGGGTGAACTTGTGGCGGGTGAGCGCCAACAGCTGTTCTTGGTCGAAGTTCTGGTCATGCGTGCTGTTGAACGCACTGACATCGATGCACTCTTCAAAGTCCTCCGGGGAGGCGCAAATATAGACGGGCGTCAAATCCGGTTCTTTGCAGGAATTGACAAGAAATATCAGCACTAAAAGACTTGTTACCAGGTAAATACTTTTCCTCATACAACAAAATTTAATTTCATAACGAGATTCTCAGGTTTTTATTGCACTTTGGGAAAATTTTTCGTTTTTGCAATATCCCTGATTTCCGCAGATCCACCTTTTGGTCACCGGCAGGTGCCTAAAGGCCGCGCGGTGGCGCCCCCCTGAAGTGCCTTGGCGAAGAAAAACGTACGGACGCGATTAATCGTGCCCGCTACAGCCTTTAGACTGCCTTTTGACTGCCTTTAGACTGCTTATAGGCTTACTCTATCTCTATATATACTCTTGAGTAAGGGTGAAAGCAGGGTGAAGGCTTGCTTAGGCGATGCGGAAGTAGTCGTCAGGGGTTTCTTGAAAGCCTCCGGGCGGAAACAGTTCACATCCTCCAGGACCTTGATGTCACAGACGAAGACAGGCGTGAGATTCCCGATGACGTCGGAATAAGAATATTTTGTGCTTGGCGAATTGACTAACAGCTACTTGTGAATCAATTCGGCAAGCTCGGACGAACGAAATTTACAGATGTTGAAAAAAATCCGGCGAAACCCTTGATTTTGCTCTCTTTTTTTTGTATTTTTGCAGAAATTTTTGCTGCAATATTTTTCGCCACTTATCGTTTGTTGAAGCAAACAATCGCAAAGGCTGGTGAACAGCACAAGAACATCAAGCCATTGCTAATTCATTTATTAACAACAACTTGCTTATTTATCAACAGTTAACATCGAAAACAGTTTACGGAATTAAAGTTTTTTTTAGCGGTCATGAATAAACACACATCAAAAACAGGACTCGGATACACCGCCATACTATTTGCCATGCTCTTTTGGGGAATGAGTTTCATCTGGTCTAAACAACTATTAAACAACAACTTCCCAGGATTCACCATCGTTTTCATCCGTTTGGTTTTGGCTTCGGCTGTTTTCGTAACCATCTTCAAATGGCAACACAAGTTGGAGAAGATTCAGCGGGAAGACCGTCTCAACTTCCTGCTACTGGCCTTTTTCGAACCGTTCCTGTATTTCATCGGCGAGGTTTTCGCCCTGAAATACGTGGACGCCAGCTTCGCCGCGGTCATCATAGCCCTGATACCCATTGTGGTGTCCGTCACCATGTATTTCACCGAGAACGAGAAGCTCCGATGGGAGTTCTTTCTCGGCACACTCATCTCCGTGGCGGGGGTGCTCCTGCTCTCGCTGACGCAAGACGGGCGGATGACGTTCAACATGAAGGGGCTTCTGCTGTTAGGGGTTGCCATGCTGGCCGCAAGCGGTTACAGCGTGATGCTCAGCCGGTTGCTCAAAAGATACAGTCCAGTCACGGTGACCACCTACCAGAACCTGATTGCCATCCCGTTTTACTTGCCTTTCGTACTCGTCTTCGACATCAGCCAGTGGGGGACGCTCGCATGGAATGGTGTCACCATTGCCAGCCTCATCTGCCTGGCCCTGCTCTGTTCCGCAGGGGCCTACATGCTCTACTCCTACGCCGTCAAGCAGCTCACGGTCACCAAGGCGTGCATCTTCACGAACCTGATCCCCATCGTCACGCTCATTGTGGCGGCCGCCATTGGACAGGAGACCTTCACCCCCGGCAAGTTATGGGGCATCCTGGTCATTGTGGCGGGTGTGACGCTCAGCCAGCTGAAAATCGGAGGAGGGAAATCCGTTGTCACCGAACAAAAAGAAGAAGAATGAAACACCGTACAATATTGTTATGCGCATTCATCGTCGTGACGTGCATGGGAGCGTGGGCGCAAGGGTCGCGCGTGGCACTATCCGGAAGCGTGGTGGATGCCTCCAACGGGGAGACCATGCTGGGGGTCTATGTCATCCTTTCCGACCTCGCCAACCCCTCGAACGTGCAGGGCTGTGTCACCAACCAGGCCGGATACTATTCGATTTCGGTCATTCCCGGAAAATACAAATTAGCGGTTAACTATCTGGGATATAAGACCATAGAAGACACCATCCTCTTAAGCAAAAGCCAAACCCGCCGTTTTGAGATGGAGTCGGCGGCCATTGCCGGGGAAGAAGTGGTCATCCAAGGCGAGCGCAACAACGTGTCGAGCGGCGATGTTGGCAGAATGGAACTAAGCATCCAGACTATCAAGGCATTGCCCGCACTGATGGGCGAAGCCGACGTCATCAAGTCGCTACAGCTCCTGCCCGGGGTTCAGTCGGGCGGCGAAGGCAACTCGGGTTTTTATGTGCGGGGCAGCGGGACCGACCAGAACCTCGTGCTGTTGGACGAGGCGACGATTTACAACCCCGACCACCTGTTCGGTTTCTTCTCGATTTTCAATGCCGACGCGGTGAAGAGCATCGACCTCATCAAATCGGGAATGCCTGCCTACTATGGCGGCCGTGCGGCCTCGATTCTGAACGTCTATCAGAAAGAGGGCAACCTCAAGCGGTACGAGGTTGACGGCGGTCTCGGGCTCATCTTCTCGCACCTCACCGTGCAGGGGCCCATCAAGAAGGAGAAAGCCTCGTTCCTGATCTCCGCCCGCCGCACCTACGCGGACGCCCTCATCCAGCCGTTCCTGAAGAAAGACTCCCCCATCAAAGGCACCAAGTTCTTTTTCTATGACATCAACGCCAAGTTCAACATCGTCATCAACTCACGGCATCGCCTCTACTTCGGAGCCTACTACGGGAACGACACCTACGGTTTCAAGTCAAAGACCCAACAGACGCAGATGCAGTTCCGGTGGGGCAACGCAGCGGCCTCGGCCCGATGGAACTTCATTATCGCCAACCGCCTGTTCCTCAACACCTCAGCCACGTTCAGCTACTACGACTTCAGCACAAGCATGGGCATAGACCCCTACTCGCTCAAGCTCGCATCCGGCGTGCGCGACTACAGCCTGAAAAGCGAACTCACGTGGATTCCCACCCCGAAGCACAACATCCGGTTCGGCGTCCACAATGTGCTCCACGACTGCAATCCCGGACGCTTCGACGTGCAGGCCGGCACGGGCGTCAACTTCAACCTGCCGCCCGCGCAGCACTTCGTCGGCAACGAGCTGGCCATCTACGCCCACGACGAGTGGGACATCACCCCGCATTGGAAACTCAACTACGGCCTGCGCTACAGCAACTACCACCACCTCGGACCGTTCACCCGCTATGTGCTGGACGATTTCGGCCATGTCATCGACTCCATCACCTACAAACCCGCCTCCTCCATCGCCCAATACAACCGTGTGGAACCACGGCTTGCCCTACGCTGGATGATTGACTCCACGACATCCCTGAAAGCCTCAGCCACACTGAACTACCAGTACATGCACCAAATCTCCATTGCCAACATCTCCCTGCCCACCGATGTCTGGATGCCCTCCACCGACCTGCTGAAGCCCCAGACCGTAATCCAATACTCCTTGGGGGTCTTCAAGAACTTCCACCACGACATGTTTGAGACCTACGTGGACCTCTACTACAAACAGATGTATAATCTCGCCGAATACAAAGAAGGACTGGACTTCAGCATTTTAGCCATCAACCCGGACCAATTGTACGTTTTCGGGAAAGGATGGGCGGCCGGCGCCGAATTCTATGTGAAGAAGAGCAAGGGGCGTTTCACCGGCTTCATCGGCTACACCCTGGGGTTCACGCGCCGACAGTTCGACGACCTCAACGGGGGAAAGCCCTATTGGGCCAAGTATGACCGCCGCCACGACATTTCCATCAGCCTCTCCTACGAAATCATCCGCAACAAGCTGAAGGCCTCCGCTCTGTGGGTGTTCCAGTCGGGCAACACCATGACCGTCCCGTTAGGCTACTATCTGTACATGGGGTCGGTGGTCACGGTGTACAGCGACCGCAACGAATACCGCGTGAATCCCTACCACCGTCTGGACATCTCAGTCGACTGGACCATCAAGAAGACCTCCAAGTTCGAGACCGGCCTGAACTTCTCCATCTACAACGTCTATAACCGCCAGAATCCGTTCATCGTCTTCTTCGAGACCGAGATCCAGACCGAGAACGGCGACTTCAGCAGCTTCTCAATGCAGAACCACGCCTACCAGATGAGCCTGTTCCCGATTATCCCGTCGGTGATGTGGACGTTTAAGTTTTAGACGTAAGACTTGGGACGTAAGACTTGAGACTTTTCCCCATAGTTTTTATCAACACCTTTTCTTTCACAATCCGTTGTAAATTGCGACGTTGCAACTTTTTCAACAGCGGTTTGTTCAAGCAACAAATCTTATATGGTGATTTTCAATCAATTGTAAATGTTAAAAAATACAAAAAAATCTTAATTTTGCGGCCGGAAAAATTGTTGTAAATGAATAAAAAAGCATAGTTATGAAAAGACATTTACTTTTATTTTTAACGGCGCTGCTGCTGGTCCTGCCGGCGGCAATGAAGGCGCAAAACTCCACCGTGACCGTCGGTGTCGGTACAACCTCCTACAATTTAATGCCAGTAAACACCTATTATAATTATGGCTTGACCGAGCAGATTTACACAGCAGCGGAGATCGGCCAAAGTGGCACCATCTACTCTCTTGCTTTTTACAATAGCTCTGAATCTGTGACACGCAATATAGACATCTATATGGTCAACACCGACAAGAGCTCTTTCAGCAATGGCTACGACTGGGTTGCGGTTAGTTCCAGCGATCTGGTGTTCAGCGGCGAGGTGGATTTAGTCAATGACATGTGGTCCACTATTGAACTAACCCAGCCATTCTATTACTCCGGTTCTGGCAATCTCCTGATTGCGGTGAATGACAATACGGGGAATACAACAAGTTCAATCCTCTCTTTCTCTGTTTTTAACGCCCCAGGGCAGGCGATATGCGCAACTAGCGATGACGTGAACTGCAACCCGTTTTCCCCGGGAATCTACGGCTATGTTGAAGATTATAAGAACCCTATCCAGTTGGGTTTTGAGCCGGTTGTTTGCCATAAGCCCACCAACCTCACCCTCTCCGATGTCGGCGCAAACAGTGCCGTTTTGAATTGGGACCAACCAGGTGGCGGCGACCAATGGTATGTACAATATACTACGAGTCCATACTTCTATTCCTTCAACGAAGAGCATGTCAACAGTACCTCCGTCACTCTGCAGAATCTCATCCCCGGCACCAAGTACTACGTGCGGGTTGCCAATGAATGTGATTCCTCGGAAATCAGTCCTTGGTGCATCTCGCCGAGTTTCATCACCACGGAATCCGCGTGCCCTACTCCCTCCAACCTCACGGCCACCAACGTTTCTTCCACCTATGTCAATTTGACTTGGAACCAGCCTGACGGCGGCAACACTTGGCTTGTTGAGTTCAACACGAACCCCAGCTTCTCCTCATCCTCTGCCACAGTTGTCCATGACACTTCTATGCTGTTGACCAACCTCACCCCTAATACCACCTATTATGTGCATGTCCGCAACTACTGCGATAATCTTAACAGTAGCCATTGGAGCAACACGGTGAGCTTCACCACGACGGACGAAACATCAACTTGTCTCGCCCCCACCGACTTATACGCCTTCAACATCAGTGCCAACGGTGCCAGCATAATGTGGAACCAGCCCGATGTCGGCGCCAATTGGATGGTCCAATACAGCACCAACGCTGACTTTTCCAACGCCGACGAAATAACCATCACCACCAGGGGCTGGTATCTGAATGGCATCGACCCCAGCACCCACTACTATGTGCGTGTCGCTCAGGTCTGCAGTTCCTCAATCAGTCCGTGGTGCGAGACGGCAGAGTTCACCACCCCGGCATCACCATGCGCCACCCCCACCGGTCTCACCGTTTCCAATATCAGCTACAACGGCGCCGACCTGAACTGGATACTAACTGGTAGCAGCGGTAGTTGTGAAATTGAGTACAGCACGAACCCCGACTTTACCTCATCCACGACTGTGAACACCGGTACCACATCCTTTTCACTGACCAACCTCGACCCCATCACCACCTACTATGTGCGGGTTCGTCTATTTTGCGACATCGCGGCTCACGGTTCTTGGAGCGAAACAATGAGTTTCACCACGACGAGCGAAACAACAACCTGTTCCGCTCCCACCAACCTCACCGTCTTCAATGTCGGTTCCAACGGTGCCGGCGTGAGCTGGAACCAGCCCAATGGAGGTGACCAGTGGAAGGTTCAATACAGCACCAACGCTAACTTCTCCAACGCCAATGAAGATCCTGTCGGTGGCGGAACAGGCTGGTATCTGTATGACCTCGAGCCCGGCACCCACTACTATGTGCGGGTCGCCCAGGTCTGTGGTTCCTCGACAAGTTCATGGAGCAACACGGTAGAGTTCACCACCCAGGAATCACCGTGCGTCACCCCCGCCAACCTCTCCGTTTCCAACATCAGCTACAACGGCGCCGACTTGACTTGGAATCAGCCCGGTGACGGCATCGAGTGGCAAATCGAATACAGCACAGACCCCCTCTTCAACGCATCCTCATTCGAGACCGTCGATGCCACCACTTGGTCGCTGACCGGACTCTACCCCATCACCACCTACTATGTGCGGGTCCGTCAGTTCTGCGGCACCATGGCCCCCAGTGCTTGGAGCAACACGGTGCATTTCACCACCACAGGCGGTATCATCATCATCCCCGACAATTTCGACTTCGAAACCGGCGACATCATCAGCGAGTATCCCTTCGACAACGATGCTGAATATCCGTGGACCATTGTAGATGCCACAAACGGTTGCGACAACGGAAGTGCCTACTGTATGAAGAGCGGTAACGCCGGAGTACACAATTCCACCTCCACCATTGAGGCCTCATACCATTTCTCTGATGACGGATACATTGCCTTTGATGCCAAGTGCATGGGCGAATATACCGACTATGATGTTTGCAATTTCTCCATTGATGGTGCAGAGCAGTTCTCCATTGACACTGCAGACTGGAATCACTACTCATTCGCTGTTCCCGCAGGCAACCACACGTTCACATGGACCTACTCCAAGGACATAAGCCAAAACCCCGACGGAGACGGTTTCTTTGTGGATAACATCGAGTTCGGGATTGGCGGTTCAGCTTCTTGCCCCGCACCCACCAACCTCGCCGTCTCCAATATTGGAATGCACGAGGCGACAATCAGCTGGGACGCCAACAGCCAAGCTGGCGGTTGGGTGGTGGAATACGGCACCGCCGCTGACTTCTCCGACGCCACGGCTGCGACGGTCTCGTCGAACAGCATTGACCTCACCGGACTTGCCACCGGAACCGCCTACTACGCACGTGTGAAAACCGCCTGCAACTCTGGATTTGAGAGTTATTGGGCAAGCTGCTCATTTACGACCTCCTTCTGTGCCTCGAACAACCAATGTTTAATCAGTTACGAGTTGTCCGACGCCTGGGGCGACGGCTGGAACGGTGCCGCCATCAACGTGGTGGATGTTGCCACCGGCCGTGTCCTCGACACTTGGACAATCGAAAACGGCAACAATAGTGCTTCCGGCAACCTGTTCGTATGCAACGGACGCGAGATCAGTTTCCAATGGGTGAACGGTAATTATGATGAAGAAACATCTTACACCGTTTACGATGTTAACTGGAACGTGATCTTCAGCGACAGCAGCAGCATGAGCGGATCTGTCAATCACACTCCGGACTGCTCCTTAGCCTCTTGTCCCGCCCCAACCGACGTTTCCGTCTCCGTTGAAAGTCCCTATGCGGCGAGCATGACTTGGCACCAACTCGGTGGCGGTTCTGAATGGCATGTCCAGTACAGCAAAGACCCCGACTTTTCTACAGTGTTATACGATAATTTCGTCTATGACAATGATTTCTGGATGAGTAACCTCTCTGTCAGCACCACCTACTATGTGCGTGTCGCCAACTTCTGCGGCACCTTGGGCGCCAGCGACTGGGTGACGACGTCTTTCACCACACAGGATCCACCCTGTCCTGTTCCCACCAACCTCACTCTTTCCAATATCAGCGACTACGGGGCCGACCTAACTTGGGACCAACCTGGCGGCGGTTTTGAATGGCGGGTTTATGTATCCCCAAACAGTAACTTCTCCACCCCTTGTTCCATGTGGGCCCCCAATGAAACATCAGTGTCTATCAGCGGCCTTTCCCCAGCCACCACCTATTATGTGCAAGTCGCCAACAGCTGCGGTAACTCGCAGTACAGTTGGAGCGAGGTCCTGACCTTCACCACGGGGTACACACCATCATGCCCTGCTCCCACCGGCCTCACCGCCACTGATGTCAGCATTCAAGAAGCGACGCTCAGCTGGAATGCGGACAATACGGTTGACAGTTGGGAGGTGGAATACGGCACTTCCGCCGACTTCTCCGACGCCGTTCACGTGACCACCATGACGAACAGTCTTGACCTCACCGGACTCGCCACCACGACCACCTACTATGCTCGAGTGAAAGCCAGCTGTAGCAACGGACTTGAAAGCAGCTGGGCAAGCTGCCATTTTACGACCTCCTTCTGTACCTCTGACTACCAATGTTTAATCAGTTACGAGTTGTCCGACGCCTGGGGCGACGGCTGGAACGGTGCCGCCATCAATGTGCTGGATGTTTCCACCGGCACTATTCTGGACACCTGGACAATTGACGACGGCAACGACTACGCTTTCGGTTCCCTGAGTGTGTGCAAGGGTCGCGAAATCCAATTCCAATGGGTATCCGGTAATTTTGATGAGGAGACAGGCTACACCGTTTACGACATTAACGGGGAAGTGATCTTCACCGGCAGCGATTACTATAGCGAACCTATCCATTATACCCCGAACTGTTCTGACAACCAATGTCCCGCCCCCATCGGATTTTCCGTCTCCAACATCAGCCATAGCGATGCTGTAGCAACCTGGTTCCAACCCGGTGAAGGTCACGAATGGCATATCCAGTACAGTACTGTCCCCGACTTCTCCACCTTGACATTCGATGATTTCCTTTCTGGCACATCCTTCCCGATGACAGGCCTCGAACCCCTCACCACCTACTTTGTGCGTGTCGCCAACTTCTGCGGCACCATGGGCGCCAGCGTGTGGGTGACGACAAGTTTCACCACCCCGGACTCCATCTGCCATGCGCCTTCAAATCTGACCGTCAGCGACATCACAAATGTCGGTGCTCTATTGGACTGGACGGAGAACGGGAACGCGGACAACTGGCAAATCCAGATTAGCAACCAAGACCTCTCCCAGGTGTTCTATACCGATGCTTACAGCAAACCTCTCTTGATATTTGATCTTTCACCCGGAACTAACTACGACGTAATGGTCGGCATCTATTGTGATGGGGATTATTATTGGAGTGATATCCTAAACTTCACCACCACTGACATTCCATGTCCTGTACCCACCGACCTTGTTGTCTCCAACGTGAACAGTTGCAGTGCTGAAATAAATTGGACTGCCAACGACGACGGCACCGAGTGGCGTATAGACTACAGCGATGAAGTCGGCTTTGCCTCTTATACTTCTGAATACACCTCTGACACCCCATTCCTTCTCAGCAACCTTAATGCCGAGACCACCTACTATGTGCGTGTACGTACCTACTGCGGTTCCACAAGCGAGACGATTTCTTTCACCACCCCGGCAAAGTCATGTCCTGCGCCTTCCAACCTCACCGTCACCAATATCACCGACAACTCTGCCACGTTGAGTTGGACCGAGAACGGATCTGCCATGGAATGGGTCATTGTCCGCGATAACTTTTACTACTCAAATGTTTATGAAAACTCATATACTTTACATTACTTAGAGCCCGAGACAGAACATACCGTAAAGGTGAAAGCCGTCTGCAACGGCTGCGAGACAAGCGACTGGAGCAATGAAGTGACCTTCACAACGAACATCTATATTCCGCCCTTCTTCTACATCACAGGCGACGACAGTATCTGTCCGGGCCAAACCACCGACCTGACCGTCAACACCAATTTGGGTTCCAGCTACGTATGGAGCAACGGCGCGACGGGCGAAACCATCACCGTCCCCGTTGGCGAATACTCCGTGACCGTATATAACGGGGTCGGCGAAGCCACCGCCTCTGGCAGTTTCAACGTGCTGGCGAAAACGACCTACGACATCATGCTCGTCGACAACATTTGCGAATCCGAGCTGCCTTACATGTGGAACGGAATCACCTTCACCGCCGCCGGCACACGAAGCATCGCCCTCACCGCCGCCAACGACTGCGACTCCGTGGTCACGATGACCTTGAACGTCAACCCGACCTATGTCGTGAACGATGCGCACACTATCTGCGAAAGCGCACTGCCTTACAACTGGAACGGCGTCACTTTCACCGCCGCCGGCACGAAGAGCGTCACCCTGCAAACGGCCAACGGCTGCGACTCCGTGGTCACGATGACCTTGACGGTGAATCCGACGTACAACATCAACGACAGCCAGGCCATCTGCCAGAACGAGCTGCCTTACACCTGGAACGGTGTCACCTTCACCGCCGCCGGCACGAAGAGCGTCACCCTGCAAACGGCCAACGGCTGCGACT
>CAMHNQ010000075.1 GCA_946186495.1 uncultured Bacteroidales bacterium | reverse complement strand
TATGTGACAGAAAATAACTTATCTAATATTGTTATATTTAGGAGGATGCTCCCAGAGGCTCATATTCCGTTCTCTTATTATAGACAAGCAAAGGCATTCTTTGATGACAACAATTACTATTTTGCTTTCATAAACTTTTTTATGATGTTAGAGTTTTGTTTTGCCGGTGGTAAATTCCTGAAAAAAGATATAACAAATAATTTTAAGAAGTCTAATCTTTTGAAGCTCTGTGTCCTTTCTGCTATTTCTATGATTAAGGCTAATGAGCTTAGTGGGAACTATTCCTGGCTATTGTCCGAATGCAAATCAAGAGAGAAAGAAGTGAATTATGAAGGAATAATTTATATCCTTGTTGAATATCGAGGGCTGCTATCACATGCATCTGAACGTTCGAAAGCCTATTTGTTTAATGATTCTAAGCTAAGACCTTTGGCATTTATAACAAGTATGATATGCTTCTTGTTATGTGGTTATATTCAGGTGTATTCATGCTCAAACGAGGAGAGTAAGAACCAAATGATGCTAGAGCGAATAAATAAACTTAAGATTGAACTTGGATGGAATTAAAAAAAAGTTTTAAATGCTGGTAAACCACCTTGAAAACAGAGGGCTGTTGATGTCATAATTACACTATTGAATCGTTTGAAAAATATGATAGAAGTAAGAAATATTACAGATTTCAATGATTATTTGGAGTCTTTGCTCATTCAAAAAGAGAGCGATGACCTGGAATTCAAAAGTGCTGCCGGTGGTTTCCCTGGAAGTTTCTGGGATACTTATTCGGCATTTGCCAACACCGATGGAGGAACAATCGTGCTTGGAGTACAGGAGAAAAGGGGAAGATTCTTTATTGACAATCTCACAGAAGAGCAGATAGAAAAGTATCGGAGGGACTTCTGGAACAACGTCAACAATCCATCCACCATCAGTCTTAATCTGATGCAAAAGGAAGATGTTGTCATCGGAAACTATAAGGGCTTCGCCTTTATGTTGTTCTTCGTCCCTCGTGCCCCGAGGGAACTCCGTCCTGTTTACAGAACCAACGAGCCATTTAAGGGTACATACAAACGTAACTATGAAGGTGACTACAGATGCACGGAACGGGAGGTTCAACGGATGTTTGCTGACGCTGACGACTCTCGTCCAGCCGATAGCCGCATACTGAAGAACTATACCATAGAAGATTTTGATAAAGATGCTCTGGCGGGCTACCGTCAGCTATTCAAGGTGTCACATCCTGACCATCCGTGGCATACTCTGAATGACTTGGAACTACTACGCATGCTTGGTGGCTACCGCAAAGACCGACAGACGGGAGAAGAAGGATTTACCGTGGCTGGCCTTTTGATGTTTGGCAAAACACAGGCGATAACCGATGTGGAGTGCATGCCGCACTTCTTTCCCGATTACCAAGAGCATCTGACAGAGGATGAAGACATCCGATGGACCAATCGAATATGTGCTGATGGAACTTGGGAAGCCAACCTTTTCAATTTCTACCAACGGGTCTTACCGCGACTACAAGCAGCACTCCCAAAACCCTTCAAATTGGAAGGAAACATACGACAGGAGGAAACTCCTGCACACGTAGCCGTGAGAGAAGCTTTGATAAACCTCTGTATTCATGCTGATTATTCAATCAACGCCTCATTGGTGGTTCGCCATGAGTCACACCGTTTTGTGTTCTCAAACCCAGGCACGCTATTGGTATCGCTTGACCAATATTATACAGGTGGTGAAAGTGTATGTCGTAACAAATCGTTGCAGAAGATGTTCTCGATGATTGGTGTGGCTGAGAAAGCAGGCAGTGGTACTGACAAGATAATGAAAGGCTGGAGGGAAACAAACTGGCGGTCGCCCAACATCTATGAGCAACAAGAGCCGGACAAGGTGGTGCTGATTATGCCAATGGAGTCTTTTTTGTCTGAAAAGGCAAAAGCCAAGCTAACAGAGAAATTTGGTGCCCTTGCAAGCAGCTTTGATCATCATGTGTTATCTATTCTGGCATTGGCTTGTGATGAAGGGGCCGTGACTAACATGAGATTGAGATACTCTCTAAATCTACACAAATCAGAAATCGCCAATATACTAAAACTAATGACGCAAAAGGGTCTTCTCGTATCAGAAGGATATGGAAGAGGCATGCGTTACATCCTGCCTCAGAAGGGGCCAGACTTCTTAAATATGGCAACCTTGGAGTTAAATGTTGCAACCTCCGATTCTAATGTTGCAACCTCCGAAGGCACAAATGAGGCAACCTCGGAGGCAAATGTTGCAACCTCCGATTCTAATGTTGCAACCTCGGAGGCAAATGTTGCAACCTCTATAAAGAAAAGGATGTCGCCCGAGGAACTACAGTCCCTTATTATGACTATTTGCAATGAGTGGATTTCATTGGAAGATCTATCTGTCAAGATAGAGCGAAACTCTACTTATCTTCGAAATCATGTTATTCCATTGATGCTTGCATCTAGGAAGTTACAGATGCTCTATCCAGGAACGCCCAATCATCCAAACCAGCAATACAAGGTATCAGACTGAAAAACGCAAGTAAGAATAGTCACGCTATAAAACAAGAATAAATCATGTCACGATTAAGCGATTTGTACAAGGCAATGGAGACATTGCGGAAAGAAGGCCTCTCCCTGAATGAGGATTTGGAGCGGCAAGTAAGCGAACTGGAGGAAAACATCATCAAAAAAGAGATTCTTCCTGTCGTCACGGAGACCATCGAGCCCGCGCTAAAACAGGTTCAGCGAGATTTGGTGTTGGTGGTTGACTATCACCCTGGCGAGCCTATCAGTGTGGCATTAAGCCGCAAGACAAACATCACCACCTTAATTAATGCAAAACGTCTTGAAGCTGATCCAGAAGTGGTCCATAAAGTAGTAGGTCCTCATAAAGTTAAGAGGACAAACATCGCACCGAGGACCGGACTCTGTGTCACTCGGAAAGACGGTTCCATATTGCAAGAACACGACGCCGCATCAACGTTTACGACTGCCATTGTTGAAGCCGGCTTGCAAAATGTTAGAGCTTTGGGGTTAATGTTCTCCCATTTTAACATTGTATCAACCACCGATACTCCAAAAAACGGACGAGTGCCTCGAAAAGTCGCTCCAGGCTTGTATGTCCACACTCACAGCAGCACAATGGACAAAAAGAAAATGTTGGATCGAATCAACAAGGCACTCAAAATGGGCTGGACGGTGGAGATTGTCAAATGAAAAAGTATAATGACAGCAAAAAACAAAACTCTGCTATTTTCTAATCCTTTTTAGTAAACAACAAACCAATGAACCTTAAACACATCTTTATCGCGGTCTTCGCCATGGCTCTGGCCGCCGGCTGCAACAGAGAAAACATTAATGCGCAAAATATGGAAGACAAACTGTATGTGACCATCGGGACGACAACGTGCGCCGTCACGATGGAGGAGAATGTCGGGACGCAGGCGCTGGTGGCCGCCCTCAAGACGGGCAACATCACCTATACGGCCGATGACTACGGCAATTTCGAGAAGGTGGGCCCTGTCGGGCAATCCTTCCCTACGGCGGACCGTCAAACCACCACTTCGTCCGGCGACCTTGTGCTGTATGGAGGCGACAACATCTGCATTTTCTACGGCAGCAACACCTGGAGCTATACGCGCATCGGCAAATTCGACAATCTGTCGGCTGACGAGGTGCGCCGGTTTGTCAAGGCCGGGCAGGGCAAGGTGACCGTCACGCTCTCCCTGCAACCGATATACAAGAATTCAACAAAAAAAACATCCTTATGAAATACACCAAATTAGGAAACACGAACATTGAAGTCAGCCGCATCTGCGTCGGCTGCATGTCGTACGGGAAGCCCTCGGAGGACTTCCACCTGTGGACCCTCGGCCAGGAGGAGACCACCAAGATGATCAAGCACGCCCTCGACCTCGGGGTGAACTTCTTCGACACCGCCAACGGCTATTCGCACGGCACCAGCGAGGAGTTCTTGGGCAAAGCGCTGAAGGACCTCGGTGTCGCGCGCGACAAGGTGGTGCTCGCCTCGAAGGTCTATTTCAACGAGGGCAAGCTCTCCGCCGCAGCCATCCGCCGCGAGATTGAGGGCACGCTCAAGCGTCTCGGCACCGACTACCTCGACCTCTACCAGATCCACCGCTTCGACTACGGCACGCCCATCGAGGAGACGATGCAGGCGCTGCACGAGCTGGTGCAGAACGGCAAGGTGCGGGCCATCGGTGCCTCAGCCATGTACGGCTACCAGTTCCACAACATGCAGATCTGCGCCGAGCGGAACGGCTGGACGAAATTCGAGACGCTGCAGAACCACTACAACCTGCTCTACCGCGAGGACGAGCGCGAGCTGATCCCGGTGGCGAAGCAATACGGCGCCTCGCTCATCCCCTACTCTCCCCTCGCCAGCGGACACCTCACCCGCAAGGAGTGGGACAGCGCGTCCAAACGCAACGAGACCGACAAGGTGATGCACAGCAAGTACGACCATGCCATGGAGAACGACATGCAGATTGTCGCCCGGGTGGCGGAGGTGGCGGAGCGTCTCGGCGTGACAATGACGGAAGTGGCGTTGGCCTGGCTGCTGAAGCGGGGTGTCGCCGCGCCCATCGTGGGAGCCACCAAGGTGCCGCACTTCAACGACGCGGTGCGTGCCGTCGAGCTTGTCCTCAGCGATGAAGACGCCGCCTACCTCGAAGAGCCCTACAAGGCGCACGAAGTGGTGGGGGCGCTTTAACCAGGAATCGGGAATTGGAGGGAGGCGTTGATGTTACTCGTAGTGCCTGATTCTGACATCGATGCCTTCCCCTTGCAGTTGCGCGGGAATGCCTTTCACGTTGGTTTCCCCATAGTGATAAGGGAACAGCACCTTGGGGCGTACCATTTTGGCGGCATGTATCAGCTGCTCAGGGGTCATCGTGTAGGGCTGGTTGCAGGGCAGGAAGGCGATGTCGATGTTCTTGACGGTCTCCATCTCGGGGATGTCCTCGGTGTCGCCGGCGATGTAGATGCGCAGGCCGTCGAGGGTGAGGATGTAGCCGTTGTCGCGCCCCTTGGGATGGAACTGCAGATGCCCTTCGGTGGTGTTGTAGGCCGGGACAGCCTCCACGGTGATGTCGTTGGCCAGTTCCAGACGGTCGCCGTTGTCCATTGCCGAGCCCTCGCCGAACATCTCTACACAACGCCGGTTCATGACCAACTGCGAGTCCTCTTTGCGGAGCTGCCGGATGGCCGCCTCGTCGTAGTGGTCGAAGTGCTCGTGGGTGACGAGGATGATGTCGGCCTTGGGCAGGGCGGCATAGTCAACTGTGCGGTCGCGCAGTTTCGAGCAGGGGTCAATTTCAATCTCCCGCCCGTCATATTCGATGCGGATGCTGGAGTGCATCAGGGCGTGGATTCTGACGGTTTTCCCGCTTTGGGTGGTGAACTCGTCCGTTTCGTGGTCCGGCTTCTGCCCGCAGGCCGTGAACAGCCCGACTGTGGCCAGTATGCAGATGAAAAGTTTTTTCATAATCGGATTTTAAAATATGAATTTATAGCGGCAAAAATACATTTTTTTGCGTATCTTTGCATTTTTATTCCATACAAAGATGGACAGACGCGAATTTTTGAAGAAGGCGGCCCTCGGGGTGGCGGCAGTGGCGGCAACAAGCCTGCTGGAGCATCCCGTTGTGGCTGCGGCAAACGAAATGATTAACCCCCAAAAAAATAATCGGATGAAGAAAATAATGATTATCGATGGCGGCCCGCGCCGCAACATGAACACCGCCGCCATGCTGGAATCCTTCGCCAACGGCGCGAAAGAGGGAGGCGCCGAAGTGAAGACGGTCCGCCTTTACGACCTGGACTACAAGGGCTGCATCTCGTGCATGGCCTGCAAACTCAAAGGCAGGGCCTCGAACATCTGCAAATTCAAGGACTCCTTGACTCCTGTTTTGGAAGAGATTGCCGAAGCCGACGGCTTGGTGCTCGGTTCCCCGATATACTTCGGCGACGTGACCGGGCAGATGCGCACGTTCCTGGAACGCCTTGCATTCCCGTGGCTCTCCTACAACGACTACAGCATCACGGCCCCGAAACGGATGCCGGTGGTGTTGGTGGAAACCATGAATGGCACCCCCGCCCGCAACAACAGCAACGGCTACGGCACGATGGAGCACTGCCTCAGCACCGCCCTCGCAAAGCCCGAGCGGCTGATCGCCTACAACACCTACCAGGTGAAGGACTATAGCCGCTACGAGCTGGCCGGTTTTTCCGAAGAGGCCAAGCGCAAATACCGCGAGGAGCACTGGGAGGAAGACTTGCAGAAAGCCTTCGAGGCGGGAAAACGGATGGCGGGGGAATGACGTCAACCCAACGTGCCGAAACATGATGGATAAGGGATATTTACCGGTTGTCCATTCGTCGGATTTGCGTAAAAAGGGTTTACGAGTGCGTCAGAATCCGTTTTTGCGACTTAATGTCCCAGCCTCTCCATCCCCACCATCGGCTTGGTGTCGATCAGCTTCAGCGACTTCACCATCTTGGCGGTGCTCTCCTTGTATTTCTTGAAATGGGCGGTCTGGATGTGGCTCTGGTAGGCCTCTTTGTCGGTGTAGATTTCCAGAATGTAGATTTTGCAGGGGTCCTCCTTGGACTGCATCGAGAAGAGGGTCAGCACTCCGGTCTCCTTCTTCACCGAGGTCTCCCCTACTTCCTTGGCGTATGCCAGATACTCTGCCAGAAACTCCGGAGCCACCTCGATTTCGGCGAGACGTACGATGCGCTCGCCGTATTGCCGCAGGGGCACATTCTCGCCGAATAACCTGCGGGCGTTGTCGGTGAAGATGTCCTGTGGGTTCAGCCCGTGCGAGGCGAGACGCTCCTCCAAGGCCTGCTTGCCGCTGATGAGCACCGACTCGGCCACATACGGGTAGTCGCTGCCGTAGAGGATATGGTCGGGCGTGGTGACGGCGAGGAGCGCGTCGAGGACATCGTCGGTGGGTGCACCGGCCAGGTCGTAGTAGAGGCGCGACAGGTTGGCCTGCCAGTCAATTTCGCCGACCAGCCTGTTGGCCTGCATCACCGGGACGAGCGACTTCATGCGCGGCACGGCCAAGGGCAGGTAGGCGCCGCAATGGGGCACCACGACCTTCACCCTGGGATAACGGGCAAGGACATTGCGGCTGATCATGTTGGCCACGGCGCGGGTGGTCTCCGAAAGGTACTCCTGCATGGCAAGGGGCGTTTGCCGCATCACCTGCCGGTTGACGGGCTCCGGACGATGCGGATGCAAGATGACGACAGCGTTGTACTCGTTGAGCACGGCAAAGAGCGTGTCAAGTTCAGGGTCGCCGAGGTACTGCCCGTAGCTGTTGGTGGCCAACTTGATGCCGTCTGCCCCCAGCACCTCGATGGCGTAGCGGGCCTCCGCAATGGCGTGCGGCACGTCGGGCAGCGGCAGCGCGGCGCAGAACATAAAGCGTCCGGGATAGCGGGCCTTCAGCGTAGCGCACTCCTCGTTGTACCTGCGGCACACCGCCGCCGAGGCCTCCGCGTCGCCGAAGAAAGGCTGCGGCGCGGGCATCGTCAGCACAGAAGTCCGGATGCCGGCCTTGTCCATGAAGGCGATGTGCTTCTCCGCATCCCATCCAGGAATGGGAAAGCCCTCGTCCAGCTCGGCGCCGTTGGCCTTGATGTAATCGCGGTAGCCTTGCGTGATGGCGTGGCTGTGGAGGTCGATCTGAGCGAAAGAGTGCGCCAAAAGCAGTGTCATAAAGCTGATTATTAGTATTTTTCTCATAGTGATTTTAAAGTTGCAAAATATAAAATTTCTGGATTATATTCCGAAAATTCTATATTTTTTTTGGATTACAGTCTGTAAATCCACTATCTCCGTCTCCCCATCTTCGCACAGTCGCCGATGATGCCGCCCGTACGCAAATATTTGTAGGTGGGCATCTCGAACAGGACGGGTTTTATCTTGGCATAGTCGGGCTTGCCCTTTTCGTCAAGTTTTTCCTCCTCGATGTAAGTGTTGAGGATGGCACAGATGTAGTTCTTGAAGCCATCAATCTCGTAAGTGTCGAGTACTTCACACTCCATCGCCAACGGAGACTTCTCTATGACGGGCATCCCTGCTTCCCCAAAATGGTATTCGAAGACTTCCGACTTATCGACCTTGGCCCCACTTACGGTTCCTGTATAGTCGGCATCGGCCACGAAGGACTCGTCAATTATGTTGATGGAGAGCCGCTTCGTCTCGTCAATGGCTTTGACACTGTAGTGCGACGAATGGATGCTCAACAGCAGCTTGGAATGGCTGACGATGCCGACGTGCGCCACGAGCAACCAATTTACCTTCCCACCTTCTCCGACAGTCCCTACGACTGTGGCTGGTGTGGGATAAAGTGCCAGTTTGTTTCCGATATTTTTCTTCATATTCTTCTACATTGAAAGCATTATTTCCGTTTATTCCATTGTGTGTTCCCAGTCGCCGCGGGTGTCGATGCCGGTGGCGTCGGCCAAGGTCTCCAAACGGGCGACCTCATCTTTGGTGAGTACGATGTCGGCTGCTGCTGCGGCTTCCACCACGTGACGCTCTTTCGTGGCCCCGACGATGGGCATAGTACCCTTGGCGATGGCCCAGGCGATGCCGATCTGCGAGCATGACGCGCCGTACTTCTCCCCTATCGCCTTCATCTCGTCGGTGAGGGCCTGCAGCTTGTCGAGCACCGGGTTGTACTTGCGGCCGCGGTCGCTGTCGGCGGGCAGCGGATTGGCGGGCGAGAAGTTGCCGGTCAGTGCGCCCTGCTCCAACACCATGTAAGACCAGAAGCGGATGTCGTGGCGGTGACAGTAGTCGAGCACGCCGCCGCGCTCGCTTGAGCGGTAGAGCAGCGAGAAGTGGTTCTGCACGGCGCTCACGCGGAAGCCCGCCTGGCTCAGAATCCCGTTGGCACGCTCAATCTCCCGGATGTCGTGGTTCGACACGCCCACTTGGCGCACCTTGCCCGACTGGAGAAGCGGGATCAGCCCCGGCGTCCAGCGTTCGACATCCATCGGGTTGTGGATCCAATACATGTCGATGTAGTCGATGCCCATGCGTTCCATCGAGGCCTCGGCCATCTTCTCGACCGAGTTGCCGTACATCTCCGCCAACTGCGGGGTGAACTTGGTGGATATCTGCACGGACTCGCGCGGAACGGAGGCGACAAACTGGCCGAGAATACGTTCCGAGTCGCCCATGGCATACACGGTGGCCGTGTCCCACAGACCCAATCCGGCCTTTACAGCCGCTTCAAAAACGGGTTTCAGATTCTCCTCGTTGGTGTTGACTCCATAGACGGCATCGCCGCCGAACGCGCCTGAACCCCAGGCCCAAGTGCCTAATGCGATTTTCGTATCTTTCATATTTCCAATATTTTAAGTTAGACAAATAATGACTGGTTTCTACATTGCAAAAATACAATGATGAACCCGAAACGGCGTTAAACGGTTTACGGAATAATCAAACACTTTTACGGATTCGGAATTTTTGTAACTTTGCGTCTTGTGTTCCACAAACGGAGAAAAGGAATGAAGAAGATACTTAAAGTCCACAGTGTCAACGACTATGCGCGTTATATCGGGGCGCCGGTGTTGCACCCGCACATCAGCGTCATACACTACGATGAGCTGGAGCATTGCCGCCACAGTCTGAACAGCTACGACGTGTATGGGATCTTCATCGCCGACCAGCGCATGGAGGCGCTTTCCTACGGGCAGCTGCGGTACGACATGCCGCAGCACACGCTGATGTGCGTCTCGCCCGGCCAGGTCGGGGGCAAGACCGACACCGGCGAGGAGATTCAAGCCGAGGGGTGGGCCCTGCTTTTCTCCCCCGACCTCCTGAACGGGCGCGAGTTGGGCCGGCGGATGTCGGGCTACACCTATTTCACCTACAACGTCAGTGAGACGCTGGCTTTGGACGACCGGCAGCGCGACACCCTTGTGCGGCTTCTCGAAGAAATGCGAACGGAGCTTTTGCGGCCGGAGCAGGACCACCATACTATCAATATTGTGGTGGCGCGGTTGGCGTTGGTGTTGGAGTACATCGCCCGCTTCTATTCTATGCAGATGCAGGTCTCGTTCGGTCAGTACCCAGACCTTCTGCGTCGCTTGGAGTCGCTGTTGGACCACTACTACAAAGAGGGCAAACAGTATGAGAAAGGGCTCCCCACCGTGCGTTACTGTGCGCAGGGGTTGTTCCTGTCGCCCAACTATTTCGGCGACCTCGTGAAGGAGCTGACCGGCGACTCGGCCACGGTGTTCCTGCGGCGGTTCCTGATGGTGCGGGCCAACGAGATGCTGGCGGGCGGGCACACCGTAGGCGAGGTGTCCGACGCGCTCGGGTTCAGCTATCCGCAGCATTTCAGCCGTGTCTATAAGCGGCATTTCGGCGTGGCGCCGAGCCAGGCGGGTTCCCGGTTTTCTGCGTCTTCGCGCCCTGAAAACAGCTGATTCGGCTACGCCGCCTTTTTGACACGTGGGCGTTTTCTGTTTTGGATTGTTGTCGTGAAATGGAATTTCGAGAGGAAGTAACGATTGCTCACATCCACTTTCGTCTCCCCATCCTCTGTTTACGCACACTCATTTTACGGAATGTATTGGATCAGCCCGAAGTTGGTGGTAATCCAAAGGATGCCGTCCTCTATGGCAATTTCGTTGATGACATTTTTGAACAGGCCTTCACGGAAAAAGACAGATGAGACCTTCTTTCCGTCAAATTTCACCAGACCGTTGTTTGTCGCCATCCAATAGTTTTTGCCGTCGAACTCGATGTCGCGGACCATGTGGTCGGAGATGCCGGAATTGGACTTGTTGTAGTGGGTCCACTTTTTGCCTTTCATTACAGAGAAACCTCCATCTCCAAAGCCTCCGCCATAACCTACAATCAGAGAACCGTCGTCGGTAAATTTCAAGGCACGCACCACATTGATGACCAGGGGCGATTTTTCTTCGGAGAAACTTTTCCATTTTCCATTTTCATACAACAGCAGTCCACAGTCGGGATGCCCGAAACCGAGGGCTATGACGCCATCGTCACTCACGTCAACAGACAAAGCCACCAAATCTTTTTTGGGGAGTTCCAAGAGTTCCCACTTGTTCTCCTTCACCATCACCAGAAATCCCTCGGGACCAGCGAAATAGAGCGTTCCGTCTTTCCCTTCACAAATGTCATGGATCAATATGTTATATGGACCTATATCTTCCGCTTTATACCACCACCACCGAGAACCGTCATAACGGGCCAAAACATCTATGCCGCCAAGTGCCGAAAAAGACACCCACATATTTCCTTTGGAATCTTTGAAAATGGGAGTGAAGAAATCACCTTTCATATCAGGAAACGTGGTATAGGATTTTCCGTCGAAAACCAAAAGGCCGGATTGGGCGCTCCCTATCCATTTGTTGCCTTGGCCATCAATTGCGATGCTCAAGAGATCGTCTTCTGGAATGGTGGAATTCTCTTTATTGAACAGTTGCACTTTCTGACTGTAGCCGAAAGATACAATCAGAACATAAAATAAGGCTATAAGAAAATTTTTCATACGTTTATTTCTTCAAAAAAATCTATTCGCAAAAGTACGAAATATTTGGAAATCAGAAGTGTGTCGTGAAAATGGAACCCAAATCTACTCACATCCACTTCCTCTTTCCCATCATCCGCACAATACTGTCCCACCAGCGGGTTGGCAGCAGCCAGTGGAAGAACACCATTGTTGAGGAGAGGCGTCCGATGCGGTAGCGCGTGCGGGGACGGCGGGCGTTCACGGCGCGGCAGATGGCCTTTCTGACCACGGAGGGGTCGGAAATGCTTGACGACTCGTACATGCCCCGCAGATTCTGCGCCATCATCGCGCCCGTTTCGGCGTAGGCCGTGCCTTTGGAGGTCTCCGCGAGGTGGTCGGCGGCGATGATTCCCCAGTTGGTCTTGATGGCTCCGGGCTCGATGATGACCACATCAATGCCGAATGGCTGCACCTCGATGCGGAGTGCGTCGCTCAACGCCTCTACCGCGTATTTCGACACATGGTACCAGCCGCCATAGTAAATCACCGATTTGCCCGCCACCGACGCGATGTTGACGATGCGGCCGCTATGTTGCTCGCGCATCGTGGGCAACACCAGCTGGCAGAGCCGCGCCAAGCCGAAGATGTTGACCTCAAGTTGGTTGCGGGCATCATCCATCGACACGTTCTCCACCGCCCCGAAGAAACCGTAGCCGGCATTGTTGATGAGCACGTCGATGCGCCCCTCATGGTCGAGCAGGGTCTGCACCCCTTGCCGCATCGACTCCTCGTCGGTGACATCCATCTGGAGAGGGACAACACCGAACTGGCGGAGCGGTTCCATGCGTTCCACGCGGCGGGCAGCGGCATACACCTTGTGCCCCTGTCTCGCCAAGGCCTCGGCGGTATCGTATCCGATGCCGCTGCTCGCCCCGGTCAAGAGAATGATTTGTTGTTTCTTATCCATATTGTGTTTTTTAATAAGCTCTTACGAGTATGTTTTAAGTTTTCATCGGCAAAGATACAATTTTTATGCAATACAGCGTGAGCTTTGAAAGCATGACGCCGAAAACCCCAAATACTGCTTCTGCATCGCCCATGCAAGCCTTCACATTGCCTTCACCCTTACTCTACCCCTACTCAAGAGTATATCTATAGTAAGCCTATACGCAATCTAAAGGCTGCAGCGGACGCAATTAATCGCATCCGTACGTCACATTAATCGCGTCCGTACATGAAATTCAGGGTCCCCTTTCTGTATTCGTTCGGCGAGAATCCGGTGTGGGCTTTGAAATACTTCCGGAAGGTGAACTGTTCGGGGAAGCCGAGGCGTGGTTCGCCGTGATTTTCTTCATCAGTTTCCGCTCACCGCTCTACTGGAAACTCGGCAAGAAAGCGGGATACGCGCTGACCGAACAGAGCGCCTTCGGGACGATGGGGAGGTAGATTCGGATTTGCCGCTTGCAGTCGCTTAATCGGTTAAGCAAATTTACTTCAAAAATGCTTAGCGGAATAAGCAAAAAAATGTATCCTTGTCGGAATTCTTAAAAAACAGATTGGAGACATCGAACAGCTTCAGGAAAGATTCCATTTAGCCGACACGCTCGTTCGCACACTATTTCCGGCCACGGCACATCGTGCCGATGCGGGACAATTCCCCTTCTGTTTCAGAAGGGGTGCCGTTAGGCGGGGTAGTAATATAGGCAT
>CAMHNQ010000074.1 GCA_946186495.1 uncultured Bacteroidales bacterium | reverse complement strand
GTCAACACTCTCGTTCGCACACTATTTCCGGCCACGGCACACTGTGCCGGGCGGGAACATTCTTCACACGCTTGTTTTTCTTCTTTTTTTAACATGCGAAACTTGAGTAAAAAAGTTGATGCGTAAGCCCTGGGGCGCGTTGGATATTCCTGCGACCGTTTGCCAAAAAATTGTACTTTTGCCGCCGTTATGGGAAAATGGTTCACACGCAAGAAGACAGAGGAACGCGCCGTTTCGTTGTCGGCGCTCACGTGGCAGCGTTTCAAGAAGGAGCGCCAGGCTATCGTATCCCTTGCCTACATCGGACTGGTCGTCATCGTCGCCCTCCTCGGCTATCTCATCACCCCCGACCACACCCCCTTCTGTAACCACCAGCAGCTCGAAATCGCCCTCCAGAAGCCTGGATTCACCGTGCAGCTCTTGGAGGTGAAGCCCGAGCAGGCGGTGCCCCATGTCAACATCCTCAAGAAGATGCTGTTCGGTCAACCCGCCGAGTACAAGACCGTCCCCATAGAGTCGTACACGGTCAACGGTGACTCGGTGACGGTGAAGCTGTTCCAGCAGGAGTACCACGAATCCTACGCCAAGGCCGACCTTTCGACGCGGATGGTCAAGAAGCAGCGGTTCCTGCTCGGCACCGACCGTTACGGCCGCGACGTCCTCAGCCAGCTGATGATCGGCGCACGAGTGAGCCTCTCCGTCGGCTTCCTCTCAATCTTCATCGCCCTGTTCATCGGCACCCTCGTGGGCGCCACCGCCGGCTACTACCGCGGCAAGGTTGACGACGTGCTCACCTTCCTCATCAACGTGGTGTGGTCCATCCCCACCCTACTGCTCGTCATCGCCATCAGCTTCGCCCTCGGCAAAGGGTTCTGGAAAATCTTCATCGCCATCGGCCTCACCATGTGGGTGGATATTGCCCGTGTGGTGCGCGGACAGTTCCTGAGTCTGCGCGAGCAGGACTTTGTGGAGTCCGCCAGAGCACTGGGCTACAGCAACTTCCGCATCATCGTCAAGCACATTCTGCCCAACATCACGGGCACGCTCATCGTAATTGCGGCCTCCAACTTCTCGTCGGCCATCCTCATGGAAGCGGGTCTGAGCTTCCTCGGTCTGGGTGTGCAGCCCCCCACCCCGTCGTGGGGCATGATGATGAAGGAGAACTACGCGTACATCGTGCTCAACAACGCCTACTTGGCCATCATCCCCGGCGTGGCCATCATGCTGCTGGTGCTGTCGTTCATGCTGATAGGCAATGCGTTAAGGGATGCGATGGACGTTCGGAGTTAATTAGCAATGAGGAATTAGGAATTAGGAATTAGGATTACGTGGAGATACGCGTGATCCGTGGAAATCAATCCAAGATTCCAGCTCCGCAACCCGTGCGCGATACTTCGCGATCTGCCCTTCGATGAAGTCGTCGCTGAACTTGCGGTCGCAGAAGCCGTTGCCCCGCGCCACGTACTCGTCGTCCTCCAATGAGCTATACAACTCCAAATAGTTATCCAAATACCCCTGGTTCTCAAGCAGCAGGCGCTTCAAATCCTCCGCATCGGCCTCGAACGATTCGCCGGTGGAATAACGGTATGTTTTCTTTTTCTGCATAATCGATTTTAAGACTATTCTTGTTTTTTTTTAAGACAACTGGGACAACTATGGACAACCTTTAATTCGGAGTGCTTATGTAATGTACAGGAGGATAACAACCGAGATTTTGGGATGGGAAGTCGAAATGGACTACTTTCACCGTGGTGCCGTCTATGTCAATGAGACCGCATTCAGAACTCCCGTATTTGGCATTGAATATAAGCAGACATTTGTCGGGTTCCATGTTCTGCCGATTGAGCGTGCTTATTTGAAGAGCAGATGGTTCGATTTCGAAATGCCGCCCGAAATCCACCACTGGGGTAAGACGACTGTTGTCCAAACGCGCGATAAACGTTTTATGAGGAACGCTCACCACCAAATAGATAAGATTATCCACACAGAATGCCCCGTCAAAAACAGTGTCTCCGTGACCATATCCGTCAACATAGTAGTTGCTGTAGCGATAAGTTGATTTCCTTTTAGTCACGTCATAAAGAATGGAATCTTTGTCAATATAATCTTCTATATAATGACCATCAAGGTACGTGTTTTTGTACACATCCGACAGAATCGGGTCGTTAATCATGGTGTTCCGGCGGATTCTCCCTCCTGGCGACAAATCATCTTGACGTGTTCTTACTTGACAACGATGCACAAAATAATACTGTCCGTCGGAGTGCAAGATGCGAGTCGGCATTCCAAACCTATCATATTGTCTATTAATGGGTTCCATCTGCAGCCAGCCGTTAGAGGTGTTGGCTTCCCATGTCGTTTGTTTCTCTATGAAACGAACGTACTGTTGCCCAAATACCCAATAACGGTCGTCTTCAAATGCCAGATCTGACACCTCTTGCTCGTATTTCCACGTCCAATTAGATTCATCAAAATAATAACCCGAATGATTCTCTGATTTTCGGTACGATAAAGACGATTTTAACCATAATGTGTCGTTTCTGACAAAAAGGTCTGCAGTATGTGACATGGAACCGTTGAATTCATCAGGCATAGCCACCTTTCTCGATGTCTTGTCTTTTTCAGACAAAGCCACCAATATGGATTCGTCCCAGTATTTTGTCGGATTTTCTTCAAGACAATGCACGTGCAATTTCAGAAAATAGTATCCGTGGTATTTCACGGCATGATATAGAGAAGTCATATCATAACGCATTGTGATCCCGCTGTCAGGGGTGATTTTTACTGGAATATGATCCGAATCTACGGTGAACTCCTGTGCACGCACACCTTGCAGTGCCCCACACAGTAGAATCATTAACACCAATGCTATCAAGCGATTATATCTACATTTGCTTTTCATACGGCAAAAATATAAAAGTTTCATATATAGGACGCGAAAAATGTAAAAGGTTGCGGTAGGTTTGTTTTTTTTCAATCTGTCACCCCAAACGAACCTAATTAAACTCCTAACATTTTAATCTTCAATAACCCATAACCTATAACCTATAACCATTAAAAAAATCGTATCTTTGCCGCGAACAAAAACCCACGATTATGCAATTGGAATTCAACTTTGAAGATAAGGAATTTATGGCGCAGCGCGGCAGCGACCCCGCCCAGGTGGAACAGCAGTTCGCCAACTTCGAGAAGGGCTTCCCCTTCGCCGACATCGACCGGCCCGCGACCGTGAATGACGGCATCCTGCGCCTCGACGAGGACCAGGTGGCCGAACTGGAGGCCGAATACCCCTACGCCATCGAAGGCAAGAAAATCGAAAAGTTCGTGCCCGCGTCCGGTGCCGCGTCCCGCATGTTCAAGGACCTCTACGCCCTGCTGGACGAGAACTTGGACGACAAACAACAGGAGCTGGCGAAGACCTTCCTCGCCACCCTGCCCCGCTACCCGTTCTACGAGGCACTCAAGCAGGTCATGGCCAACAAAGGCCTCGACCTCGACACCGAAATCCAGAAAGGCGACTTCCGCCTCATTATCCACTATCTCCTTGAGAAAGAGGGACTTAATTACGGAAACCTGCCCAAGGGTCTGCTCCTTTTCCACCGCTACGACAACGAAATCCGCACCGCCATCGAAGAGCATTTCGTGGAGGCCGCGCTCTACGCCACCTCCGGCACCGACGCCTACCTGCACTTCACCGTCTCCGAGCACCATTTGGAGCTCTTCAAGGCGAAAGTGGCCGAAATCCAGCCCGTGTATGAGGAGCGTTTCGGGATGAAATACCACGTCACCTTCTCCATGCAGGCCGCTTCCACCGACACCTTGGCGGCCACGGAGGACAACCTGCCCTTCCGCGACGAGAACGGACGGCTGCTCTTCCGTCCCGGCGGCCACGGCGCGCTCATCCACAACGTCAACGATCGCGACGCCGACATCCTCTTCGTGAAGAACATCGACAACGTCACCAAGGACCAGAACGTCGTGACCACGGTCATCTACAAGAAAGTGCTGGCCGCGTATCTGTCACAGCTCCAAAGCATCCAGTTCACCTACCTGCGGGCGTTGGAGAGCGGCGACGTGGACCCGATGGACTTGTGCGAGATCATCGACTTCGCGCAGGACAAGCTGATGATCCAGGTGGGCGAGCAACCCACACAGGAGGAACTTTTCGACCTGATGAACAGACCGTTGCGCGTGTGCGGCATGGTGAAGAACGAGGGCGAGCCCGGCGGCGGCCCCTTCTGGGTGCGCGACTCCGAGGGACGCTGCTCGCTGCAGATCGTGGAATCGTCGCAGATTGACAAGAACGACCCCGAAAAGGCGGCCATCATGGCAAAGGCCACGCACTTCAACCCCGTCGATATGGTCTGCGCCATCAAGGACTACAAGGGCGAGAAGTTCGACCTGCTGAAGTACGTGGACCCGGCCACGGGATTCATCTCCTCGAAGTCATACAATGGCAAGACCCTGAAAGCCATGGAGTTGCCCGGTCTCTGGAACGGCGCAATGGCCGACTGGATCACCGTGTTCGTGGAGGTGCCGTTGGCTACGTTCAACCCCGTGAAGACCGTGTTCGACCTGCTGAAGCGGAACTGAGCAATTAAGAACTAAGAACTGCCTTTGGTTGTCCTGGGTGTCGTCAATTGAGAGACAACCAGGACACTAAATAGAACACTACCTACCTTCCATCATCACTCTCCGGCAAGAGCGATGCGAGTATCCGGAGGCGACGCAGGGGCGGGACAATCACTCCCGCTTCCCGATCCTTTTCGACACCCCGATGGCGGATACCGGGCAGACCAGCCGGCACAGGTGGCAGCCGACGCATTTCGCGCCCACGAGACGCGGGCACCGGCTCTCCGCATCGAATGTGAGGGCCTGGTGGCCGCCGTCGCGACAGGAGATGTAACACCGGCCGCAGCCGATACATTTCCCGTGGTCGAACACCGGCAGCACTTTCGTGTCGCGGTCCAGGTCGGAGGCGGACACAAACGACGGCACCCTTTCGCCGACAATATCCTCAAGACGCTCGATGCCACGCTCTTGCAGATACGTCTGCATTCCGGAGATGAGATCGTCGATGATACGGTAACCGTACTGCATGACAGCGGTGCACACCTGCACGTTGCGGCATCCGAGCTGCATGAACTCCAACGCATCGCGCCAGGTCTCGATGCCGCCGATGCCGCTGAACTCGATATTCTCGTTTTTCGGAAGCCGGGTGTTGCTGGCCGGATACGACTGGGCAATCTTGACATTGTCATCGTTGTGCTGCCTGTTCACAACCGGATTCTGAGCCATTTCGAGGATGAACCGCAGGGCGATGGGCTTCACGGCACGCCCCGAGTAGCCTGAAACGGTCCATTTGTCATCAACTTTGGATTCCGGAGACATAGTCACGCTTTTGATGGTGTTGATGGCCGAGACGGCATCGGCGCCGGCAAAGTAGGACGCCAGGAGCGGGTGGTTCATTTGCGTGATGTTGGGCGTCATCTTGGGAATGACGGGGATGCTGACGTGGTGTTTCACGTAGGTGGTGTAGTACGCCACGAGTTCCACATTCTGGCCCACGTCGCTGCCCATGCCCGCAAGGCGCATCTGCGGACACGAGAAGTTCAGCTCCACGGCGTCACAGCCAGACTCCTCGGCCATTTTCGCCAAATCAATCCAATCCTCCTCGAATTCACCCATGATGCTGGCCACAACCACCTTGGACGGATATTGCTGTTTCAGCCGGCGCAGTATCTCGAAATCGACCTCGTAGGGGTTCTCGCTCAGCTGCTCCATATTCCGGAAACCGGTAATTTGCGGTCCCTCCTTGACCGCGTCGAAGCGGGGCGACACCTCGTGGATGTCCTGCTTGCAGATGGTCTTGTAGAAGACTCCCGCCCAGCCCATGTCGAAGGCGCGGGCCACCATCTCATAGTTGGTGCAGATGGCCGACGAGGCGAGAAAGAACGGGTTTTCGCAGGGTATGCCGCAAAAAGCGATGGCGAGACTGGGAGCCTGCCCATGGGGTACAACGGCTTCGCGCTTGGCCGCGTTCAACAACTCGCGTATGCGGATCGGCCGGTCGTAGTGGATGCAGGCCTGTTCGGCGCGTTCGAGGTCGGCGTCGGTGCAGCCGTCCAGCCACTTTCCGACATTCTTCGCGTTGTCGAACCGGATCGCGCGGATGGCGCGTGCGGGATCTCCTTTCCCGCAAGCCTTTGTGCAGGGCGCGTCCTCACATAGCAGACAGCGGGCCGCCTCTTCGTGGATAGGTATTTGGCGCTGATTCATAATGGATATTTGCAAAGGTGTGGTTTCTTCTCGTTCATTTCAGCTTGCAAAAATAACATTTTCAAAATATCGGGGCATCCCCGGAGAAAATTTTCCCCTTCTGACCCCGTGCGCGACGCACCATTCCGCAAGTGCTGCTTCGCTGTTTTTTGGGATCATAGTCAATAGGCTTAAAAACAGACAAATCTGCATAAAAATTGCGCGAATAGTATTGACGGCTTTATCAACAGGAGGTTTCTTGGCTTCAAAGTCGGATTTCCACGTTGCGGAATCCATGCATGTAAATATGTTTAACGGAGCAAAGTATTTTTATTATTTTTGCACTTGAAAAATTATCAAAATTTCAAAGGTATATGGATAAGATTCTGCCTCTGAATAATGCCATCATTCATCATCCAAGACACTCTCCTCGTTCATATCCGGCAACAGTGCAGCCGCCTGATCCGTCGGCAGAGCTTCAACCTCCCGAAGTTTACGGTTGATGGCTTTTGTGCGTGTACCTTGAAGTTGTTCGATGGTCGCGGAAGCTGTATCAATGTTCTTCTTGGCCTTCTCAAGCAGGTCGCCGAATTTGGAGAACTCCGTTTTAACCGCACCGAGGGTGGTCCAAACATCGTTGCTGCGTTTCTCGATGGCCAACGTGCGGAATCCCATCTGCAGACTGCTGAGCAGAGCGCCCAAAGTGGTGGGTCCCGTGACGAGCACGTTCCATTTGTCTCTCAGCTCCTGTGTAAGGCTGGAACGACGGATGACTTCCGCGTAGATGTTCTCAACGGGCACAAACATGATGGCGAAATTGGTCGTATCTGGAACAGAAATGTATTTGGTCTTGATGTCTTTCGCCATTGCGATTACCGTATTCTCGAACTGCTTGGCTTTCGACTGTATCTCCGACGTGTTTCCTGCGTCAATGGCATCAATATATTGGTCATAGACATCCTTCGGGAATTTGGAATCGACAGGCAGATACACCGACTCGTGGGGATCATCCTTACCGGGCAACTTGATGGCGAACTCCACGCGTTCCGAGCTGCCGGGCACGGTGGCCACATTCTCATCGTACTGTTCAGGGGACAACATCTGTTCGAGCAATGACTTGAGCTGCAATTCTCCGAAATTGCCACGCAGTTTCACGTTGGTTAAAGCGTTCTTCAAACCTCCGACATCGGAAGCCAGGTTCTTCATCTCACCCAACCCCTTTTGAACACTCTCAAGCTGTTCGCTGACTAATTTGAAAGATTGTCCGAGACGGTCGTTCAGGGTCTTTTGGAGTTTCTCATCAACGGTCGCTCGCATCTCATCCAATCGCTTTTCTGTGGTTTGGATTAACGATTCCTGACGTTTATCCATTGCTGCGAACCGCTCCTTCTGAGCTTCCACCATCTTTTCGGTATTCTTCTCAAACCCTTCCTGGAACTTTTCCGACATCGTAGTCAACTTTTCTTCGACAATGGAACGAAGCGCGTCAAGCTTGGTTTCCGTAGTTTTGATCAAGTCAGACTGACGTTTCTCCATCTTTTCAAAACCAGCATTCTGCGCCTCAACCGATTTGTCAGTGTTGGCATCGAATGTTTTGAAGAACTGCTCGAATGATTTTGTGAGCGTCGTATTGGTGGTATCCTTCAAGGTTTCAAGTTTGGACTCCATAGTGTCCGCAAACACTTTATTGCGCTTACCCATGTCATCGAAGCCTTCCTTTTGGAAAGAATTGAGTTTTGCGACATTGTCACCAAATGCGGTCTGAAAATCCGTAAACACTTTCTGTGTCTCCTCTCGCTGGCTTTTGGAAGTTTCCGATGATTCTTTCCTCAACTGGCTGACATTTTCAGTGAATTCAGAGCGTAATTTGTCCACCGTGCCGGAAATTTCCTCTCGCATCTTCCCAACGTTTCCCGACAGTTCCTCTCGCATCTTTCCCATGTTGTCTGACAGTTCTTCCCGAGTCTTCCCTACATTGTCCGATAGTTCTTTTCTAATTTTGTCAATGTTATCGGACAACTCTTGTCGGGCATTTCTGTTCTCCTCCGAGATTTTACTCTCCAAACGGTCAAAGTCTTTTGAAGAGACATCCGAGGTGGTTTCTTGTCTGGAGAAAACCTTGACCATCAAAATGATGGTACAGATAGTGCAGATCACTATCAATGCTAAAATGATGTATATGAATGTGTTCATAACGAAGAATTGATTTAGGTTTGATAAAGGATTTTGTTGACTTGTGTATTCCGTTGAATTTGAACTACTTTTTGCCGAACATATCTCCGGGGTTCTTACCAATTAAAGCACCACTAACGGCTTCCAGAAGCCAGCCGAAACAACCAATGAGAATATAAATAATCATAACTCCAAAATTTTGATGAATAATAACGTTGATTTTCGGCGGCAAAAATACAACGGGTAGGTTCAGGGATAGTGAACCTATCTTATTCGCGAAAACGACCCTGCTTCGTAAGCAGCAGTTGCCTGATCTAACTCATACTATTCGTTTTTCCTTCCATAGTTTGCGACTTTGGTTGTTCCATGGGCGCAAAGGCAGGAGAATGAATCGGAAGAGAACGAATTTTGCAGTCCTGATCTTCCCGAGTTACACAGTTCTGGTCTTCAAATACGACACCCTGAACTCCTTGCACTTCCGTTTGTCTTGACGCATGGCTTCCACCGAAAATGGACTGTATTTTTCAAAAATATCCAGTCCTCGTCCAAGCGTGATAGTCCAACCTGTATCGGTCTTGATGCAACGGTCATGGAAATCCCGGAACTTGTATTCGAACTCAATGCCGTAACCCACCAAGTCATCCTTGAAGTCATCCAACTTGTCTATCAAATCCGAAATTTTGTCCTCATCCTCGTTGGTGATAAGCGTTATCTTGAGATCATCCACAGAACGGGTGTCCACAAGCATCGTCACAAACTCCATAAAGTTTTTGACTTGCCATGGGGCACGAATATAAGGGTCTTCTATCGTTATTTCATTTGCATCAGAAAGATACGGGGCGAACAACTTCTCGTAAGTCACACCCGTTTGACCAATCCTAAACGACAAAGATTGCTCCCGAAGAGCGCGAACTCTCAATCGCTTTTCGCGTTCTTCGGTCTTGCTGCAAGACTCTTCATGATTATCAGGGTCTGCAACCTCATCTTCAACACTTGAAGCATCATGAGGCTCAAAAGTTGGCAAAGCGAGACCGTTACTCACTCTCTCCAAAGTCTCCACGCGCACTTCTTCCCCATTTTTTAAGTTGATGTATTTGAATTGGGCCGGTTCTGCCAAGAAGGTCTCATCAATGATATACAATTGGTCTTTTACCCGCTTACGACATTCTGCGGCAAAGTCAATGAGCTCGTAGGCTTCCTCGTCGGTCATCTTTCCGTCGGGATATAGCAGCTTCATCATACCAGAGAATGTTTTCCGAATAGCCAGATGGTCACGTTCCGACAATGAGACATCAAATTTGGCGTACTCTTTCAGAATATGGGTGCGGTCGTCGTTTCGAAGGGCATGGAGTACAGCGGCCACATAGTCTGTGATCAACCCATATCCTGTCGAAAAACTGTTTTTCTTTAACATCTTAATCTCCCAACCCGGATTATAGAGGTGAACCCTGTCGAGGAACGCTCCTTTGACAAATGAGGTCGGAATGGATTCAAACAGATGGCTGTTTTTCAGCATATAAGAGACCGTATGCTTCGTATTGCCCACAAAGCACATAGACGCACTGGCCTCATGAGTTGCCTTTCCTCTATTGAAAGACTTGTTAGCCAAGTAGTTCTGCATGATATCAATAAGGGTAGGCTCAACAGCGCGACCTTTTTGCTGTTCAAACTCGTCCCACGCCACTACATCCCAATACCCCACCAATCCGAGAATCTCCTTGTTCCCTGACATTTTCACAAACAGTCGTGCGGAAGTCACGTCACCGCCACTCACCAACACTCCGTAGGGCGACAACTCCTGGAACACATGGCTTTTACCCGTCCCTTTCGGACCGAGTTCCACAAAATTGAAGTTGTTTTCTACATGAGGCAACAGACGAGCCAAGGTGATGAACTTTTCACGACGGTTCATCGGTTCGGGATTCAGCCCTACGGTATGCATCATGAAATCCAGCCACTCCTCGGTAGTGAAATTCTTTCGTTGCTCAATGTAGTTTTCAAAATCAATGTTGGATATTTGGATAGGCTTCAGCGTTTGAATCTCCCAACGCACCCTGATGTCCTCGCCTTGCAGATAACCGATGGTGACAATGCACCACACTCCATTGCCGGAAAGTAGTTTGGGGTTTGCCTTCACGTATTGTGTACCAATAGGTACGTGTGTCAATCCAAGATTGGCAAATTCCGCCTCGTATTGGTCCAGTTTCTCATTCAGTGTCACGGAAACCTTGTCGATGACACGATAGTGCCCAGCTTCGCGAATTCTTCCCTTTACAGCTTCCGCTTCCGCCCTATGGACGTAATTATTCTGAATCACCTGTTTAACCTTTTCAAGACCCTCCTCAATCACCTCTTCGTCATCGCTGGCGCAATACTGTCCCAGCAAATATTCCAACACGTAGGTGGGCACCGGAAGTCCACCCTTGACCAGGAAAGCCAAGTCTTTTCTCACCACCTTCCCGATGAAAGCATCCATTATTTTTTGTTGAAGTGTCATAATCGTTAAAAATCTTGTTCTATCATTGTATTGTTCTTCACCGTTTCTTTAATCAGAGGGTTGAACTGGTCTTCAACATCGTAAACACGAAGTTGGAGGAGACTGGCAGTCACGGACTTGTTCAGGTTCAGCGTAACTTCGAACACGCGGTTGTTCAGGTTTGCCGCATCGGGGCTATTCAGCAGTACTTCCTTCTCTGTTGACACCAGTACATCTCCATCGTACACTCGGCACACCACTTTGCGCTCCATCACCATCATGGAAACCGCCTCCGATTGGATCAAATGAAATTTCAGGCGGCTGCTGACCATATTCAGATTGTGGTTCATCAAGGCGACCCCCACTTTTTCTGTCTTTTCCGTCCTTCTCTGGTTACTCTTGATGACGGGTATCAACATCTCCTGCAATGTGGCGCCGCCGTGGGAAAAGCTATAGCCTCCTGATGCTGCAAGCCGGTTAGTACCGTATGGCACTGCCACAAAGACAGGCGTTGCCGAAGTAATTCCAGACACTTTCTCCAGTGGGAATTTGGCAATTCCCTCCACATTCTCATTACTGATGGTCAAGTAGTATCTCGTTTTTTTCTCTATACAGTCTTCCGTAATGCTGTGTTTGTCTTTCTCCTCAAACCGAATGTCGTTGTATATAAAACCATGATCAGCGGTAATCACCACGTTCGCAACATTCCACGTGGAATGCAGACGCTTTACCAAAACAGCCAGTTGATTGATAGCCGTCCTGCATGAACGGACTATCTCAAACGGGTTTTGAGGATGGCTGTTTTCGTCGATCACATCATGGAAAACATATACCAACGGACGCTTGAATAGTTCTCGGTTGCTTATTTGGTCCCCATTCATCACATCTTCGTATTTCACACATATTGCTCCGTCTTTATAACGTGCAACATGGGCAGACCTTTGTTCCGTGGATATTAGGGACTGCCCATCCACCAACAACTCTGTTCCTTGAAGCTCTAACGTCCTATGCGGGAGCAACGCGGTCTTGCAATACTTGGTCTCGGTGGGAAGCATCGCTCTATAGGCAAAAAGACTGGCGATATGTTTCTCTTTAGCCAACTCTTGCATAAGTTCTGCAGCCACATCGTAACGGAGTGCATCGGAAATGATGACCACCTGTTTCACATTCGGGTCACTTTCTCTGTCAAAGAAGTCCTCTTGTTTGCCGAGAGGCAAGCTGTCAAATAAATCCTCCCGTTCTTTTACACAAGTCAGCCACTCTAAATTCAGCACATTGGTAAGTTTTGCATATTCCTGATCCAATCGGCTCTTGGTGTCGTGGATAGCTTGTCCCATTGGATTCTCTTTAGTGATCAGCTCGTGGTACGCCTCTAATGAATGGCGATAGAACATGTCAGCCAGGTACAACTCGCCCGTATAACGATTCACATACTCTTCCGGGCTGTTCAGCTTCAAGGAGCCGACCGTTCTTACCTTCTCGTAATAAAGCGCCACTTGCTCAATAAATCTAATGACCACCTGAATGTCGGATTGCACAGGAAATTTCAATGACAAGTTACGCATCCTGTCGTTCACGGAATCAGGCTCTTCCAACAATCTGTTCTTTAGCACCTCCTCCAATATGGGCCAGCAAAGCCGTTCTGTCATATAATGATACGGCGCATCAATGCCGTACACACGGATAATCTCCTCTTCTTTGATGTCCTTTCCGAGTTCTGACAATGCCTGAACAAACTTCTCCGACCACTGACGGTTTTGAATGCCGTATTCATATACTTTGTTTTGCCCCTCAAGCATAGCGGTGTTAGCCACTTTATAGGACTTGTAATTGTCCGCAGGCGATGCTTCGAGCAGTTGTGTGATGCTGTTGTATTTCAGGCACTCGGCCACCTCCCTCATCCGAAGTTCGGAGTTCGGGTTGTAGCTTCGTCCAAACAACCGGGTCAACTTGTCATCAACGGCTTTCTTAGCATCCCTGTTCTTTGCCAAACGCTGGAAAAACTCGTCGCGTTTCTTACCTTCGGAACTCAGTCCCAACACCAACATTTTGGCGACAATCGCCTCCCAATCCAACAATTTCTTATCACCAAGGTATGAAGAGACGAACGCCCGGCAAGCCACATCTTCGCTGAATGATTCCTCTGTCAGGTACCCAGCAAGTATTGTGCTGATTTTTATTGACGAAAGTTCGCTGACATTGTTCTTGACGAACAAGCGGAACTTTTCCGGAAGATTGTACTGTTGCATATAGCTGGCATAGTCATCTTCTTTGTACTCCATATTGGCTTTGAGCATGTCCAACAAGGGGAATTTCAGCATCTGCTCCTCCGTGTGCGGATAAGTGTCGTTTGTGAACAAAAGGACTATGTTTTTGTCTTTCCACGTGTTCTCGATGGCGTACTTGGTGTTGAAATCCTCAACAACGTCCGCGTCATGCTGAGCC
>CAMHNQ010000073.1 GCA_946186495.1 uncultured Bacteroidales bacterium | reverse complement strand
GGTTTTTTAGACTGTTTTTATACCATAGGCGGTCAACTTATTTCAGGCATTGACAAAGGAGAAAAACAAGCGTGTGAAGAATGTTTCCGGCCGCGGCAGGCCGCTGCGGCGCGGGCGAACTCCCCTTCTGTTTTTAGAAGGGGTGCCCGTAGGGCGGGGTAGTAATATTAAACATCAGAATTCCTTGTGAAAAATGACCATCATCAACAATATACGAATCAAAGACCACTATGTCCATGCTCTCCCTGAAAACAGGACGTTGTTGGGCTATGCCCGCAAGAATCGAAGGGCTGGCAACATGGCCGAGATTGCGTTCTGGAAACAAGTGCGCAAGAAAATGTTCCACGGCCTTGATTTCGACAGGCAGAAAGTCATCGGGAACTACATTGTGGATTTCTTTGTGAAGAGGCTTGGGCTTGTGATAGAGATCGACGGAGGCTTGCACAATGAAAAAGCGGACTATGACGCACAATGGGACAAGTATCTGGAAGGTCTCGGCTTGAAGGTGTTCCACACGACAGATTTTGACGTGCTGCAGCATGTGAACATCGTGCTTGCGGATTTGAGGAAATACATTGTTGAGAATTACGAGCACGCGGATGATTAAAAAAGGAATGATGATGCCTATATTACTACCCCGGCCTACGGCCACCCCTTCTGAAACAGAAGGGGAATTGTCCCGCATCGGCACGATGTGCCGTAGCCGGAAAAAGTGTGCGGACGCGAGTCTCGGCATCGGGGATGACAACACCTTTGCAAGAAAAGGTTTTTTTTCTGAGATACATATAGTTGAAAACAAACATGCGTAACTTGAATAATATAAAGCAAGTTATTAGAAAAATCATTGAGGATGTTTTGGTTCACCGAAGCCCAGATAAACAATGTTCTGTTTCCCAACTTATCACACTTGTAAATGAAGAACATGGGATTACGCTTGGTAATGAGGAAGTTGTTAAAATAATCCAAGATACAAAGTTTAAGGATAACTTCAATTGGTTTTATGCCCTCATGCATGATCAGGTTTTTCTCCTCCAGGAAAGCGTAGAATTGATAGCCCGCGCTGACCCCACGGAAGGTACACCGCATCGCCGCAAGCCGTTTCCCGTTTAGGGCATGGGAAAGAGAAAAAAAAACAAAAAAACATGATTTTTAACAAAAAAGATTAAAGAATTTTATGTACTTTTGCCGACTGGATAAAAGTGTAAATAGGGTGAAGTCCATCTATGGTCTTTTGGGTTCAGAAGATTTTGGATTTCAGAGTGTTATGGCGCACTCTTCCCGTGTGGCACCTCATCTGTCGGAGGATGGCAGATGGGGGAATAGTGGATTTTGACTTTACCCATAGCTTGAGTCCCTGTAACCCTTTGCTATAACCCTATGCGCTGGTACGCCTTTAAAGTCTTCTACAACAAGGTCTTCGAGTTGGACAAAGAGATCCGGAGGGAGAAGTTTGAAACCTATTTCCCGATTGTCAAGTCATACAAGCTCGTGGAAGACAAGCCCAAGCTGCTCCAGAAGCCGGCCATCTCCTCGCTGATTTTCGTCCGCTGCGACGAGACGGCCATCATGGCTCTGCAGCAAAAGCTGTCGGGAAAGGCGATGCTTTACACGCATGTGACTGACGGCGTGCGCCTGCCTTCGCCCATTGACGAGGAGGAGATGCGTATTTTCAAGCTCGTGACTTCCGTGGAGGACGAGCGGCTGCAGTATCTCGACGTGGGCAGCGTCAACTACAAGGAGGGGCAGAAGGTCAGGGTGCTCGACGGCCCCTACATGGGCTGTTCCGGCTTCATCAAGCGCATCAAGGGCAACCGGCGGCTGCTTGTCGCTGTCGAAGGCCTCGCCCTCGTCGCCACCTCCTACATCCCGTCGGAATTCCTCGAAAAGATTTGAGCTTAGTAGCTTACAAGCTTAAGCTCCTAAGCTCCTAAGCCCTTAAACTTCTAAGCTTCTAAGCCTTTAAACCTTAAACTATAAACTATAAACATGAAAATTACCGTTGCCGGCACAGGTTATGTCGGCCTCTCCATCGCCACACTGCTGGCGCAGCATCATGACGTCACCGCCGTGGACATCGTGCCCGAGCGCGTAGAAATGGTCAACAACAGGAAGTCGCCCATACAGGATGACTACATAGAAGATTACCTGGCACACAAGCCGTTGCAGCTGAAGGCCACCACCGACTGGCAGGCAGGGTACCGCGACGCCGAGTTCGTGGTCATCGCCGCCCCGACGAATTACGACAGCACCAAGAACTTCTTCGACACCAGCGCGGTGGAGGATGTCGTCAACAAGGTGCTGGAGGTCAACCCCTCGGCCACGATGGTCATCAAGAGCACCATCCCCGTGGGATACACCAAGGGCGTGCGCGAGAAGTTCAGCTACCGCGAGCGGCTGGCGGACGGCTCCTTCAACGTCGTGGTGCCGAAGATCATCTTCGCCCCCGAGTTCCTGCGCGAGTCCAAGGCCCTTTACGACAACCTCTACCCGAGCCGGATTATCGTGGGATACGACGAGCCCGCGCTGGAGGAGGCCGCGCACACCTTCGCCGCCCTCATCAAGGAGGGGGCCATCAAGCAGGAGGTGCCGGTACTGTTTATGGGCAGCACAGAGGCCGAGGCCGTGAAGCTCTTCGCCAACACCTACCTCGCCCTCCGCGTGAGCTACTTCAACGAATTGGATACCTATGCCGAGATGAAAGGCCTTGACACCCAGGACATCATCAACGGGGTGTGCCTCGACCCGCGTATCGGCACCCATTACAACAACCCTTCCTTCGGCTATGGCGGATACTGCCTCCCGAAGGACACCAAGCAGTTGTTGGCCAACTACGCCGACGTGCCCCAGAACATGATGTCCGCCATCGTCGAGAGCAACCGCACCCGCAAGGACTTCATCGCGGACCAGGTGCTCAAGAAGGCCGGCTACTACGACTACTACAACCGCGGCGACTTTGACGCGAACAACGAGAAAGAGTGCGTGATCGGCGTCTATCGCCTCACCATGAAGTCCAACAGCGACAACTTCCGCCAGAGCAGCATCCAGGGCGTGATGAAGCGCGTCAAGGCCAAAGGCGCGAAGGTCATCATCTATGAGCCCACGCTCCCCGACGGCAGCACTTTCTTCGGCAGCCTCGTCGTCAACGACATGGAAAAGTTCAAGTCCCAGTCGCAGGCCATCATCGCCAACCGCTACGACGCGTGCCTCGATGACGTATCCGACAAAGTTTACACCCGCGATATCTTTAAACGGGATTAAAGTTTAAGGTTTAGGGTTTAAGGTTTAAGGAGGTTGGGTTTTGAAATGGTTCTGTTGAGTTCGGAGATGTAGAAGTTTCGTAAACCTGATAGCATTCTAGAAATATGAATAAATCGAGGTCTCATTTTTTCTAAATTTGTTTCAGCAATATATCCCAAATCAACAGCATTTTGCAATTCACTGAACACTTCCATCAAAGAGCCGAATGATATACCTATAAAATGTACTTTTTCTTTTAAAGATAATCTACCACACCCTTCAGCTATATTAGCCGTAATTGATACTGCTGCTCGTCTTATCTGAGATCCTAATGCATATTTTTCATCTACTGGTAATTTCTTTTGCAGTTCATAGATTTGTTTTACTAATAATCGTGCTTCACGGTATGCATCCAATTTTTCAAAAGAGAATTTATTTTCATTCATAATTATAATATTAAGTTTTTCCACTATCAAAACGACCAACAATTAAATTTATTGTAATATTTTTTTAACACTATCCCTAATCCCCTAACCTCTAACCTCTAACCTCTAACCCTTAAACCCTAAACCCTAAACCTTAAACCCTCATGAACCGTACAATCCTAATCACCGGTGGCGCTGGCTTTATCGGCAGCCACGTTGTCAGACTATTTGTCAATAAATATCCGGAATATACAATCATCAACCTCGACAAGCTGACCTATGCGGGCAACCTTGCGAATCTCAAGGATGTCGAGGGGAAACCCAACTACAAGTTCGTCAAAATGGACATCTGCGACTTCGAAGGGGTCGGCAAGCTGATGCGTGACGAGCATGTGGACGGCATCATCCATCTCGCGGCGGAAAGCCATGTGGACCGTAGCATCAAGGACCCGTTCACCTTCGCCCAGACGAACGTGATGGGCACGCTCAGCCTCCTGCAGGCCGCGAAGCTCTATTGGGAGTCCCTCCCGGAAAAATACGAGGGCAAACGCTTTTACCACATCTCCACCGACGAGGTCTATGGCGCACTGGAATTAACACATCCTCAAGGTATTATGCCTCCGTTCGGCACGAAGGCCTCCAGCGGCGAGCACCATCTGGCCTACGGTGACAAGTTCTTCACCGAGGACCTCAAGTACCAGCCCCACAGCCCTTACAGTGCCGCCAAGGCTTCCAGCGACCATTTCGTGCGCGCCTTCCACGACACCTACGGCCTGCCCACGGTGGTCACCAACTGCAGCAACAACTACGGGCCGTATCAGTTCCCCGAGAAACTGATTCCTCTGTTTATCAATAATATAAGGCATCGTAAACCCCTGCCTGTCTATGGCAAGGGGGAAAATGTCCGCGACTGGCTCTATGTGGAGGACCATGCAAGAGCCATCGACCTCATCTTCCACCAAGGCAAAGTGGCCGAGACCTACAACATCGGCGGCTTCAACGAATGGAAGAACATCGACCTCATCAAAGTGCTCATCAACACGGTCGACAGGCTGCTGGGCCGTGCCGAGGGCGAGGACATGGGGCTCATCACCTATGTCACCGACCGCGCCGGCCATGACATGCGCTATGCCATCGACTCCACCAAGCTCCAGAAGGAGCTCGGTTGGGAACCTTCCCTCCAGTTCGAGGAGGGCATAGAGAAGACCGTCCGCTGGTACCTCGACAACCAGGAGTGGTTGGATAATGTTACTTCTGGTGAGTATATGAAGTACTATGAGGGGATGTATGGGAGTCGGTAGTCTAGAAGTTTAGGGTTTATGGTTTAGGGTTTAGGGTTTAAGGTTTAAGGTTTGTGTTGGGGGAGCATGTTTGAGTAGGAGTTCTTTAAGCCTGATAGCATCCTGGATATTTGGATGAATTGAGGTCTGAGTCTTTCTAAGGATGTCTCTGTAATATACCCTAGATCCAAAGCAGTCTGTAGCTCACTGAAGACTTCCATTAAAGAGCCAAACGATATACCAATAAAATGAATTTTTTCTTTTAATGAATATCTACCGCACCCTTCTGCAATGTTAGCAGTAACGGAAACTGCAGCTCTTCTGATTTGTGAACTTAACTCGAATTTTTCCTCGACAGGTAACTTCTTGGTCAAATTGTATACCTCTTTAACCAATTTTCGAGCCTCAATGTAAACTACTAATTTTTCGAATGAGAATTTGTTTTCGTCCATATTTTTAATATTTTGTTAAAATATAATAAAACAACGTTCAACCAATCATTTTATTGTACACAAAAAAATTTTTTTCACCCTACCCCCTAAACCATAAACATTAAACATTAAACCTTAAACCTTAAACTATAAACCTTAAACTATAAACCTTAAACTATAAACTATAAACTATAAATAATGATAAAAAAACTTACCTTGATTTTCGGGCTGCTGCTGTTTTGCGCAGTCACTTACGGACAGATGAGCGACGACCAGGTGATGAAGTTCATCGCGGCCGAGGCGAAGGCGGGCACCAGCCAGGCGCAGATTGTCACGAAGCTGATGCAGCGAGGCGTGAAAATCGACCAGGTCCGGCGCCTGCGGAACCAGTATGACAAGCAGATCTCCGAGCGGGGGATGTCGCAGGCGGCCGACGGTGCCGTGTCGATGGCCACCGAACGGATGAAAGGCAACAGCGACGGCTCCAGCAGCCAGGAGCTGACCACCGCCAAGCGCGGCACCTCCGGCGAAGTCTATACCGACGCCTCCGGAGAGGTGAAGGACGTGGAGCACGACGTGCAGGCCACCCAGGAGGTCGCCCCGACCACCGACGGCAAGAAGGTCTTCGGCCGGGACATCTTTTCCCAGGCTAACCCCAACTTCCAGCCCAATGCCAGCATGTCCGTGCCGCCCACCTATATCCTGGGCCCCGGCGACCAGGTCGTGATTGACATTTACGGGGCTTCCCAGCAGACGATGATCCACACGATAACCCCCGAGGGGACCATCACAGTGTCGGGCTACGGCCCTGTCCAGTTGGGCGGCCTTTCCGTGGCGGCGGCCAAGAAGAAGTTGCGCGGCACGGTAGGCACGCGTTTCCAGAGCAGCAGCCTGCAGGTCTCGGTCAGCAACACCCGCACCATCCAGGTCAACATCATGGGTGAGGTGAGGGCCCCCGGCACCTACCATCTCTCCGCATTCGCCAACGTGTTCCATGCCCTCTACCGGGCGGGCGGCACCAGCAGCCTGGGTACGTTGCGTAACATCAAGGTCTATCGTGACGAGGAGGTGGTGGCCGTCATCGACCTCTACGACTACATTCTCAACGGCCGCATGACCGGCAATATCAACCTGCAGGACAACGACATCATCCAGGTGGGGGTCTACGACCGGCTGGTCGGCATCACCGGCAGTGTGCGCCGTCCCATGTTCTATGAGATGCGCGAGGGAGAGTCTTTGGCCACTCTCATCAGCTATGCCGGCGACTTCACGGGCGATGCCAACCGCAAGACGGTGCGGCTCGTGCGCCAGGCCGGTGAACGCTACCAGGTTTACAATGTTGACCATTCCGAACTCGACCGTTTCCTGTTGGAGGACGGTGACGCCGTCACCGTTGACGGCATGATCAATCGCTTCCAGAACATGGTGGAGGTCAAAGGCGCCGTGTTCCGTCCCGGGCTCTTCCGGCTGGATTCCAGCCTCACCACCGTCCGTGGCTTGATAGAGGCGGCCGACGGGCTTACCGAGGACGCCTTCACGGCACGCGCGGTCCTGCACCGCCTGAAGGAGGACCGCAGTCTCGTCACCATCCCCGTGGACATCAAGGGCCTCATGGACGGAAGAGTGCCCGACATCCCGCTGAAGAACGAGGACGTCCTCTTCATCCCCACTGAGAAAGACCTGCGCGTGGAACGCACCTTCACCATCACGGGTGAGGTGATGAGCCCCGGCTCCTACGAATATGCCGACAACACCACCATCGAGGACCTCATTGTCATGGCTGGCGGTCTCACCGACATGGCCTCCACCGGAAAGGTGGACGTGTCGCGCCGCATCCGGGACCCCAAAGCCGTCGAGAAAACCAACAAGATTGCCGAGAGCTACACGTTCAGCCTGAAGGACGGCCTGGTCATCGACGGGGAGAAGGGCTTTGTGCTGGAGCCCTACGACGTGGTGCATGTGCGCCGCAGCCCAGCCTACAGCACCGCCCGGAACATCACGGTTTCCGGAGAAGTCAACTATGAGGGCAGTTTCACCCTTGAAGGCAAGGACATGCGTCTGAGCGACGCCATCAGGCTGGCGGGCGGCATCACGCCCAATGCCTACTTGGCCGGTGCCAGGCTCTCCCGCAAGATGACGGAAGAGGAAAGGATACGCGAACAGGCCACCATGGACGCCATCCGGGAAATCCTGGTGGATCGCGGCGACTCCATCGTCTGGGCGAAAGTGGCTGCGGGTAACAGCTACTATGTGGGCATTGACATGGAAGGCGCCATGAAGAAGCCCGGTTCCGACAAGGACATCCTTCTTCGCGAAGGTGATCAAATCTTTGTCCCTGAATACAATGGCGTCGTGAAGGTGTCGGGTGATGTGATGTTCCCCAACACAGTCTTCTTCAAGAGCCATATGAGTCATAAGAAATACATCGCCCAGGCCGGTGGTTATGGCAATCGCGCCCGGAAATCCAAGACGTTCATCGTCTATCAGAACGGCACGGTCGGTCTCACCTCCCAAGGCGCCAAACCTGAACCCGGGTGTGAGATTGTGGTGCCGGCCAAGAAGAGAAAGCAGTCCAACTTCAACGTGGCTGCCCTGACGGCCACACTCACCTCCGTGACCTCCCTGGCCACCGTTATTGTCTCCCTCACCACCCTTATTAAAACAATGAAATAGACTATGAGCGAAGAAAACAAAAACACGGAACAAAAGCAGGAACAGGAGCAAAGTACCATTGACTTCCGCAAGCTGTTCAAGGATATCCTAAAGCACAAGTGGCTCTATATCATCACCATAGCGGTGACCTTTGTGGTGGTGGCCGTCTTCTCGTTGGCCCTGCCGAACTACTACACCTGTACGGTCAAGCTCGCCCCGGAGCTCTCCGGGTCGAAGTCGGCCGGCGGGCTTGCGGCCATGGCATCTTCCTTCGGCGTCACCCTCCCCACCAACGCCACCGAGGCCCTCTATCCGCAGCTCTACCCTGATCTGGTCAACTCCGTCGATTTCAAGATATCCCTCTTTCCGGTGCCGGTTACCCTCGAAGGGGAAAAGAAGGGGGAGCCTGCCCGCACCATGTCCTATTATGAGTACCTGAAGGACGAGCAGAAGACCGCCTGGTGGAAAAAGGCGCTCGCCGCCCCCGGGAAGTGGCTGGCGAAACTGCGTTCCAAAGGGGATGAAAAGGGGGCCGGCAAGAAGCTCAACCCATTCCGTCTGACGAAAGAGCAGGCTAAAATAGCCGAGACCATAGACAAGAAGGTGGTGTGCGACGTGGACAAGAAAACCATGGTCATCACCATCAACGTCACCGACCAAGACCCTGTCATCTGCGCCACCATGGCCGATTCGGTGAAAAGCCGTCTCCAGGAGTTCATCACCGACTACCGCACCACGAAGGCCCGCACGGACCTCGAGTATAACAGGATGATTTGCGAAGAGGCGAAGGAACGCTACGAGAAGTCCCGCCAGGCCTATGCCAGCTATGCCGACGCCAACCAGAACGTCATCCTTCAGACTGTCCGCCAGCGGGAAATCGCCTTGGAGAACGAGATGCAGATCCAGTATAACGCCTATATGCAGGCTGCCGCTCAGTTGCTGGCGGCAGAGGCGAAGGTTCAGGAGGACACCCCCGCCTTCACCCCCCTGCAGAGCGCCACGGTACCTGTCAAGAAGGCTGGCCCCAGCCGCTCCAGGATTTGCTTCGTCTGGGTTTTCCTCGCCTTCGTCCTCGTCACCGCATGGGTCTTCTACAAGGAAGAGGACTATAAAATGTTCTTTGGAAATTAGTTTACCGTTTACTGTTTACCGTTTACCGTTTAATGTTTAATGTTTAATGTTTAAGGTAAACTGTAAACCGTAAACTGTTTTAGGAGGGGAACGTTATGACATACGCTTTTGAGAGATTGAATGCATGGAAGGAAGCGAGGAAGAATGATTGTTGCCAGAATGCTCAACGGCCTTCGCGCCTCATTGCTTAAAAAACTCAACCTTAAACCTTAAACCTTAAACCTTAAACTTTAAACTGTAAACAGTAAACCAAAATGAACATACTAGTAACCGGTGGCGCCGGCTTCATCGGCAGCCATACGTTGATAGAGCTTTACCAGGCCGGGCACACTGCCGTGGTCGTCGACAATCTCAGCAACAGCAATCCCGTGGCTCTCAAGCGGGTGGCTGAAATCCTCAGCATCCCCGCGATTCCTTTTTACCACGTGGACATCCGCGACCGCGAAGGCCTCGAAAAGGTCTTTGCGGAACATAAATTCGACGCGTGCATCCACTTCGCGGGCCTCAAGGCCGTGGGTGAGAGCGTGGAAAAACCCTGGGAGTACTACGAGAACAACATCGGAGGCACATTGACGCTGGTGGACGTGATGCGCATGCACGGCTGCAAGAACATCATCTTCAGTTCCAGTGCCACTGTCTATGGCGATCCGGCCGAGATCCCGATCACCGAGAACTGTCCGAAAGGGCAGTGCACAAACCCCTACGGGTGGACCAAGAGCATGCTCGAGCAGGTGCTGATGGACATCCAGAAAGCGGACCCCGGGTGGAATGTTGTGCTGTTGCGCTACTTCAATCCGGTGGGCGCCCACCCGAGCGGTAGGATAGGGGAGAACCCCAACGGCATCCCCAACAACCTCATGCCCTACATCACGCAGGTGGCCGTGGGCAAGCGCAAGGAACTCGGTGTCTTCGGCAACGACTACGACACCCCCGATGGCACCGGCGTCCGCGACTACATCCACGTGGTCGATTTAGCTAAAGCCCATGTAGCTGCTCTGCAATGTTTTAGTTCCAAGTTCCAAGTTCCAAGTTCCAAGTCTCAACCCTCAACCTTAAACCTTAAACCTTCAACCATATACAATATAGGTACGGGCCACGGCTACAGTGTCCTCGACATGGTGAAAGCCTTCGTACGCGTCAACGGGGCGGACGTGCCCTACAGCATCAAACCCCGCCGCGCGGGCGACATCGCCACCTGCTACTGCAACCCCGCCAAGGCCAAGGCCGAGCTGGGCTGGGAGGCGAAACACGGCATCGACGACATGGTCCGCGACAGCTGGAACTGGCAGCGGAACAACCCGGAAGGGTATCCCGAGCCGTGACGGGGCGACGCCGAATCGGCAATGATACTGTTTTTTTAAGGGTTTGAAACCTGAATCTTGAAATTGGAACCCTGCAACACCCCCTCCTCCGATGACCGCATCCGAACTGAACCGCAAACTGCTCTTCTTCGGGCAAAACGACGTGACCGACTTCCTGAGGAACAGCCCGCTGAACCGTTTCCTCTACAAAAAGTTGCTCGGCATCCTTTCCGCCAGCGGAATCGGGGTGCCGGCGGTGACGCTGTTCAACGAGATGTACTATCAATGTACCCGCGTCAACTACGACGGCATGCCCGGGGTGGACATCGGTCAGCGCTATTGGTCGGAGGCGGCGAACTGGATAGACTCTTCCGAAGGGGCGCAGCTGGTGTTCTGCGCCGTATGGGCCGTGCTCGGCGCTAAACGGAACCACACCTTCCATGAGGAGTGCTTCCTGGGTGCCTTGGCCCCTTATCTGCGCAACAGTGTCTTCGTCCGTTTTGCCGAAGAGCTGGCGGGAGAGTTGCGCTTGTCCGGAATAAGCGTGCCTGACCGTTTCCCTGTGATGACCTGCCCGGTGTCGGAGATCGTGGCAGGGTTCACACTGACCAAAGAGCAGGGCAAGGGGTTTTGGGGATATTCGGATCCAGCCCGATTGAATTTAGAAGACGCCTGGAGAAAAACTTGGGAGAAGGTGACTTGCGACTACTCGCATTCCGTCATCGAGCAGTATGTGCGGCTGTATTCCGACCAGGAGGACCAGCTGAAGCTCATATCCTGCATGAAAACGCCGTTGTATTCCAAGACACATTCCGAGCGACTGCATTTTCTGACGGATTTGAGCCAACGGATTGCGACAGGCAGTTTTGACCCAAGTGAGCGCCCCTTGCTGCAGCCGGCAGCTTCGCCCGACGCGGAGATGGAGGGAAGCGGCGAATTCCAGTTCGATCTGGGGTTGGACGGCACCGAGGAAAGCAGGAATCTGGATATGGCCATGCGTTACCGTGAGGAACGCGATGCACTCAGTTCGCAGATGGAGGAGATGCGGAAAGCCCATGCCATGGAATTGGCGCGGGTGGAGGCCAAATACAAGGCCGAGCTCGAGACGTTGCGAGCGGAGAATGACAGGCTGATCCGATGGCCGTTGAAAAAGAGGGACAACCAGCCGCCCCTGCCCCGTCAGGGCTCGGATGTCCTGGTGTTCAGCCTCCACGATGTGGCCTCGCATGTGAAAGAGCGTTTCAGCCGATCAGGGGGCGAGGAGGTCTGCACGATGCTCTATCGCTTCGCGGTGGAGTACGGCAACCTCTCAGAGGAGACCTTCAGGCTGATTGACGGCATCGTGCCCGCCATCCTGAAACGCGACCTCCCGCACCAGACCTTCGAATTCCCCAACGTGCAGCAGTTCAACAATAACCCCGGGACGGTGGTGAATAAGGGTTAATGGTTTAGGGTTTAAGGTTTAAGGTTTAGGGTTTAAGGTTTAGGGTTTAAGGGATAGGCTGCAAATCCCGGTACTCCTCTGCGGCGTTGAAGCACGGACAGGCCTTCGTGGGCGTGAACACGTTGTGACCCATGATCAGGGCCTTGGGAAACTGGGTGTGAAGCTGCTCCATCAGCTGGCGCATCGCCTGCACCTGGGCTCTGCTGCGGGTGTCCCTCGGGAAACCCTCGTTGTTGAGACCGCCTTCGTAGCACACGCCGATGCTGTGGCGGTTGTGGTTCTGACAGTGGGCGCCCACCATCGCTAAGGGACGACCGATCTCAGTGGTGCCGTCGCGGCGAATGACGAAGTGGTAGCCGCAACCGTTCTTCCAACCACGGGCACGATGCCAGCGGTCGATTTCGCTCACGCCGCTCTGCTGGTACGGACGCACGGCGCTGCTGTGGACGATAATTAAGGATATAGTTCTCATTTTGATAATAGTTAATAGTTGATGGTTTAATGTTTAGAAGTTTAATGTTTAGGAGTTTAATGTTTAGAAGTTTAATGTTTAGAAGTTTAGTAGCTTAGAAGTTTAGAAGTTTAGAAGTTTAAGCTCCTAAGCCTAGAACAGAAGCGCCATGGCTCCAATAGCGCATCCCGTCGTTACCGTTCCTGCCAGAAGGAGGCCGATAAGGTAGGTGATGACTTTGAGAACGATAACCCACCAGGGGTCGTTGGTCTTGATGCCGATTTCCTGCGCTTTCTTAGGATCGGCGATGATCTCTTCGATCTGCTGTTTGGTCAATTTTACTTTCATAACGATAAAAATTTAAGATTAAAAAATACGTTTAGTGAAACATTTGTTCCAAGCCCCAAGTCCCAAAGACCAACTCTCTGGGACTTGAAACCTGAAACCTGAATCCTAGTTCCCTCCGCCGTTGTCCGTCACGTTGATGATTACCGTGCCGGCAGTCTCGTTGGCTCTGAGCGTGATCGTCGAGGGCCATGCGCCGGCGAGATATTCATCGTCGTAGCCGTTCAGGGAAGCGATGAGGATGGTGTTCGGATTCTCGGATGCGTAGGTGCAGATGGCCTGTTCCACATCGGTGATGGTCACGATCTCGTCTGCCACCCAGCGATCCGCCAGCGCGTCGAGGGCCTTGGTGAGGTGCTTGCCGTTTTTGGAGTAGTACTGGTTGGCGGCGGTGCCGGCCCCCTTGGGCGTGAAGGTCTGCTTGATGGAGCGCAAATGGTATTTTATATGCATCTGCACCATCTTGAAGATGGCCTGGCGCTTCAGAGCCGCAGGGGTCTTGTAGGCCGATGCGGGCATGTTGGGGACAGAACGGGCGTAGGTCACGCCTTTGCGGGTTACATAAGTGATACCGTCGATGGTACCGTTCGTTTTACGGCCGACGCCGACTTGTTTGATTCTTGCCATGTTTTTGGAATTTTAGTGAATAATGGATTGATTAATGAATTGATGAATACTGCTGATGCAATATTCTTCTCTATTTGCTAAAAGGAACAAAAACTTCGTATGATTGATTTTTCAATTTTGCTATAACGTGCCGAAGCGAGTGAACTCCCCTTCCCTTGGGGAAGGGGTGGCCGATAGGCCGGGGTAGGGGTATAGGCTAATCTTTTATATTACTACCCCGCCCTTCGGGCACCCCTTCTAAAATAGAAGGGGAATTGGGGTCGCCCGCATCAGACCCCTCTAATCGTGTAAGCCCCTAAGCTTCTAAACTTCTAATACAATACGTCAAAGAACGACCTGAATCCTGCCCCCCCCAAAAAAAAAAAATAACTCTGTCAATACGTCAAAG
>CAMHNQ010000072.1 GCA_946186495.1 uncultured Bacteroidales bacterium | reverse complement strand
ATGTGAACATCGTGCTTGCGGATTTGAGGAAATACATTGTTGAGAATTACGAGCATGAGGATGATTAAAAAAGGAATGATGATTTTTGATATTACTACCCCGCCTTTCAGGCACCCCTTCTTAAAAAGAAGGGGAATTGTCCCGCATCGGCACGATGTGCCGTGGCCGGAAAAAGCGTGCGGACGCGAGTCTCGGCATCGGGAATGACAACACCTTTGCCAGAAAAGGCTTTTTTCTAAGATACATATAGTTGAAAACAAACATGCGAAACTTAAACAACAAAAACAACAAAAACAACAAAAAAGACAAACACCTATGGAACAAACTATTTTAACTGAATCGAGTCTCCTGCAATTGCGGCAAATGGCACTCGAGAACACCGAAAGAATCGACATGAATGAGCAAGCAATCGAAACGATGAACACCAGACTCGACAAGGAGGAGAAGGAGCATCGCGACTTCTACGCCCGGCTGAACGCCTCCCTCGAGACGCACGAACGCGAGATGCAGGCGTTGCACAGGTTCCTGCACGAATCCTCCGACAAGTTCAACGCCGACCTTAGAAGGTCGCGGGCGGAGTTCGAAGCCGACCTCAAAAAGTCGCGAGAAGAGTTCGTGGAACGCCAACGGAAGTTCGAGGAGGAGCGGAAAAGGTCGCACGAGGAGTTCGAGGAACGAATGAGAGGGCACGACAAACGCTTCGAGACACTGCAGGCGTCCATCGACAGGGCCAACGAAGCCATCACGCGCACATCCGTGGAGTTCCTCGGGGTCACTGGGCACATCGTGGAGGGACTGGCCAGCTCCGCCGTGTACAAAGTCTTCAAGGAGGCCGGCCTCGACGTGGTCAACTACGGCAAGAACATCAGGCCCCGAAAACCAGACGCCCACGACCAGATGGAAATCGATGTCATGCTCGTCAACGACAGGTTCTCGATACCCGTGGAGGTCAAGGCGAACTTCACCCGGCAGAAAATGAGGCATTTCATCGCAAAGATGCAAGATTTCAGGAGACTCTTCCCCGAGTTCGCCGACAGGGAGGTCGTCGCCGCGGTCGCCGCCCTCAACTACGAGCGGGGGGCCGACAGGTTCGCGCAGGAGGAGGGGCTGCTCGTGATCCACGTCAACAGCAACAACCTCTTCTCCCTCGCCCCTTTCAAGGAAGAGGACTTGCACCGGTTCTGAAACATGCGCCCCTCAAGAGTCTCAAACCCAAACGGCATAAGCTCCAAGTCTTTCCCGACTAAAACGTGCGGGACTGCCTGCAAGCACTAATTGCCGACTGCCGACCGCCGAGCACCTGCCATCAACATTCGCCAAAAAATTGTACCTTTGCGGCCAAATTTTTTCACCCACAAAACAATGACGGAAATCGAAAAACTGACCGCTGGGAGCCGTAACTTCTTCCTCATCGCCGGGCCGTGCGTGGTAGAGGGTCGCGATATCACGCTCCGTATCGCCCACGAGATCCACGACATCTGCGCTGACCTCGACATCCCTTTCTGCTTCAAGGCCTCCTATCGGAAGGCCAACCGTTCGTCACTGCACTCGTTCACCGGAATCGGCGACGAACAAGCGCTTGACGTGCTGCGGGCCGTGAAAGAGGAGCTGAACGTACCCATCGTCACGGACATCCACGCCAACAACGAGGCGGCCTGGGCGGCACAAGTGGCCGACATACTGCAAATTCCCGCCTTCCTCTGCCGACAGACCGACTTGTTAGTGGCCGCCGCGAAGACAGGACGCACCGTCAACATCAAGAAAGGACAGTTCATGTCGCCAGAATCCATGCGCAATGCCGTTGAGAAAGTGCGCGAAGCCGGCAACTCCAATGTCATGCTGACCGAACGCGGCACCATGTTCGGCTACCAAGATCTGGTGGTCGACTTCCGGGGCGTGAAGGCCATGCAAGAGAACCGCTGTCCTGTGGTGCTCGACTGCACCCACTCCCTCCAGCAGCCCAACCAGCCCTCCGGAGTCACCAGCGGCCGCCCCGACCTTATCGAGATTATCGCCAAAGCCGGCGTCGCCACCGGCTTCGACGGCCTATTCATGGAAACCCACCCTGAGCCCGCCAAAGCACTCTCCGACGGCAGCAACATGCTCCCCCTACAGGAACTCAAACCTCTACTAACCAAACTAATCCGTATCCGCCAATCCATCCTTTAACACATTTTCAAAGAAAACAGCAAGTCCAACCCGTGTCAACCCATGGCAAAAGCAACGGACTCCTGTTAACAACAGACAATATGAAGAAACAAAACATACATCGCCTCATCCTCACCGCGTTAGCCATCATGTGCTACGCCAACACCCTAACCCTGCACTACGCTCTCGACGACCGCATGGTCATCCTCGAAAGCAAGTACACCATCAAAGGAGGATGGGACTCCGTGAAAGCCATCTTCACCGAAGACACTTTTTCGGGATACTTCGGCGCAGACAAATCCATCGTGACCGGAGGCCGCTATCGCCCCATGTCGCAGCTCTCTTACATGATCGAATTCCAACTGTTCGGGAAAGACATTCGAGAACGTATCGGCGACTTGGACGACTTTTACAATCTACACAACGCTGAACACGAGGCCTACTTCTACGACACTCCCCTGCCCTTTGTCAACCATTTGATGAACTTGATCTTCTACCTCCTGCTTTGCCTGCTGATATATGAGGTGCTGGCCCGCATCTTCCCGCAGCCAGACGATGCCAAATGGTACCAGTCGCTGGCCTTTCTCGCCACCCTCCTCTTCGCCGTGCACCCCATCCACACAGAGGTGGTGGCCAACGTGAAAGGGCGCGACGAGATCTTCGCCATGCTCGGGGCCTTCGCCTCCCTCTGGTGTTCACTCAAATATTTGGATTCACGGAGATGGTATTGGCTGGTCGGCAGTCTGTTGGCCTTCACGTTCGGCATCTTCTCCAAAGAGAACGTCATCACTTTCCTCGCCGTGGTGCCGCTGGCGGTCTTCTACTGCAACTACTCCGGGAAACGCGCCGCAGACTACTTCATCACCTTGATACCCTTGGTGTTGGGCAGCGTATTCTTCGTTTGGGTGCGCTACAAGGTCCTCGGGAGCATGATGCCGCCCGACACGACCTCCAACATCCTCAACAACCCCTACATCAACGCCACACGGGCCCAACAGGTCGCCACCGTGCTCGTCACCTGGGGCATCTACCTGAAATTACTCGTCTTCCCGCACCCGCTCACCCACGACTACTACCCTCACCAAATCGCCATCACAGACTTCAGCAACCCGCTGGTATGGCTGATTCTGACCGGCTGCCTTCTTCTTGTCGGCTATGGCGTGTGGAAACTGCGACAAAAGACGGTACCCGCATTCGGCATCCTCTACTTCATCATCACTTTCTCCATCACCTCCAACCTGCTCTTCAACGTGGGCACCTTCATGAACGAGCGGTTCGTGTTCATGCCCTCCCTTGGCTTCACCCTGCTGGTGGGATGGTGGATACACCGCCTGTGCACCTCACAAAAAACGGTCCTCCGGAACACGGCGATTGGAGTCACCGCCATCCTCTGCCTCTTTTTCGGCATCAAGACCTTCACCCGAAACTTTACCTGGATGGACGACTTCACCCTTTTCCTCACGGACGTGAAGACCTCCGACAACAGCATCAAATGCAACATTTCAGCTGGAGGCAGCTGCCTGCAGATCTGGAAAAAAAGCCACAAGGAACGCGACAAAAGGGATGCCTACAAGTACCTCGAGAAAGCGCTGAAATTGGACGACCATGCGCTGAACGCCTACTTGCTGCTCAGCGAGTTAGCCTATTTGGACGAAAACCCCGAACTGGCATTCCAAGCTGCCCGCAACGCCACCCTCATCGACCCGGAAAACACCTACGCCCAGAACCTCCTCAACCAGGCCACCCAGTCGCAGAAAGCCCACGAGCTGGACCCCGTCAACGACCTGCTCGACCAAGGGAAAGTCGATGACGCTTGGCGGGAAGTCAACAAAATTCTGGAAAAGGACCCCAACAATGTGATAGCCAAGAACGTAAAGGGAAACGTATTGGGTCGCGGATACGGCCAAATCGACCAAGCCATTAAACTATTCGAGGAAATCGTGGCTGAAAACCCCGATTTCTCCAGCTCTTGGGAAAACATGGGCATCTGCTACGCCATCAAACGCGACTTCACCAATGCCGAGCGCTGCCTGCTCCACGCCCTCGAACTCTCACCCGACAATGAAAACATCAGACTCAACCTCTACTATATGTACAAGGAAAAAGGCGACGAGGCCGAAGCCGAGAAATACAAGGTTGACGGAAGATAATCTGAATACCCGCATATTTTGAAATATTATATCTTTGCAATTTCATCCAAAAAGGATTTATGGCATTAGAAAATCTTTTACAACGAATTGAAAATAAGAAAATTGTCATATTAGGATTTGGCAAGGAGGGTGTCTCGACTTACCGGTTCATCCGGCGTCATTTCCCTAAGAAACGGCTGGTCATCGCAGACGGCAACGAAAACCTGAAAACGGACGAATTCGACGACAAATACGTCAAGTTCATCAAAGGCAAAGGGTATGACCGCAATCTCAACGAATACGACCTCATCTTCAAGAGTCCGGGCATCAGCTTCAACCGTTTAGACTATTACGTTGAAAATGAGAGAATATCCTCACAAACCAACCTGTTTTTAGAGTATTTTCACGAGCAGGTGGTGGGGGTGACCGGCACAAAGGGCAAGAGCACGACCGCCTCGCTGATTTACCACATCCTCAAACAGTCGCGGGAGGAGGTTTTCCTTGCGGGCAACATCGGCACCCCGTTTTTCGATATCGTGGAGCAGCTCACGCCGACATCAATCGTGGTGGCTGAACTGTCGGCGCACCAATTGGAGTTCACGCAACATTCGCCCGACAACGCAGTGCTGCTGAACATCTATCAGGAGCACCTCGACCACTTCAACTCGTTCAACAACTACCAGGTCGCGAAGATGAACATATTCAAATATCACGGAAAGGGTTGTTTTCTGGTTTACAACGGTGACGACGAGTACATACCCGGCTGGGTGCGGGGATACAAGCCCGAGAGCGACACCTGCATCTTCGGCACGCAAATACACCCGGGTTTGCACGTGCGCTGCCACAACCACAGGGTCCGCTTCTTCAATGACGGCGAAATCATTGACGAGTACGACCTGATTGACTACAAAAACCTTCCCGGCACACACAACTACTACAACATCATGGCTGCCATTGCCGTCTGCCGCCGACTCGGCGTGCCTCACGACAATATCATGTCAGCCCTGCAGACCTTCAAGGGACTCCCCCACCGCATCGAGTTCGTGGGCAGGTTCCACGACATTGAGTTCTACAATGACAGCATCTCCACCATCCCCGAGTCGGCCATCGCGGCAGTGCGCGCCCTGCGCGGCGTGGAGACCCTGATCCTCGGGGGATACGACAGAGGCATTGATTACCAGATCCTTATCGACTTCCTCAAAGAGGAACGCATCCCGAACATCGCCTTCACGGGCCCTGCTGGCCACCGAATGCTGGAGATGTGCCGTGAGCAGAACGCCCTGCCCGACCACTATGTCGAAACCGACGACTACACGGAGATTGTTCGCTTCGCCTTCGCACAGACCCCGCCCAACGGCACCGTCCTCCTCTCCCCTGCCGCCGCAAGCTACAACCAATTCAAAAACTTCGAGGAACGAGGCAACTGTTTCAAAAAGCTGGTGGCTGACACTCAGTAACCTTTCCTTATCCGAACATTCAAGACTTTATAAATCAGACAAAATGAAAAAACACATTCTGACAGCCTTGTGCGCGGCCCTGCTCTTTTCCGCGTGCGGACAAAAAGGCGCATCCACGCAGGAAACCCAACCCAAAAGCGAACAGGCGGAATCCGGCAACGACTACGCCTACCTGAACCCCACGCAGAACGACGGCAAGTCCAAAAGAGAGGAAGACTTGTCCGGCAAAGTCATCGCCTTGACTTCCGACCAGTTTTTAGAGATCATCACCGAACTCGACCCCGCAAAGGGACTTCGATACAAAGGGAACACCCCCTGCATGGTCGATTTCTATGCCGACTGGTGTCGCCCCTGCATGCAACTGAAACCCGCCACAGAACGGTTAGCCGAAAAATACAAAGGACGCTTCATCATCTACAAGGTGAACGTTGACAAGGCCAACGACATCTGCCACGCCTTGGAAATCAACAGCATCCCCACTCTCTTCTTCTTCAAACCCAACACACAGCCCGCCAAGATGGTCGGCGCACCATCCGAAGCGGAACTCGACAAGATGATTGAGGAGTTTATTGAGAAATAAAGACTGGAAATGGCGCGTAAGTAATTAGAACGCAATGAAGTAAGCATGCGACAATTTTTCGGTTTCCTGTTTTGGATGGCAACGGTCCTCTGCGCAAGTGCACAGTTGCCGGCGGACTCGCTGCCGGGGGTGTTCCGACGGTGGGACATCCGGATGGGCGAACTAAACAGCGAAGACCCGGAAATCGTGTCGCTGCACTACCTGTTCCTGCAGGACATCCTCAAGGAGATGGAACAGGTGGGCGGTAGCCTTAACCAGACACTCGCCCGATGCCCGCGCGCCGACTTCTACGCCCTGAAGCAGGAGTTCGGACGGCTGTCACGGAAAGCCCTCGTCCTCAACACACTGTTTGCTGAACGCAAGTCACAGGTTGACAACGTGTTCTACCTGAGAGCAGTGGAGGAAATGGCCTACCGCGACACGAGCCTCGCGATGTACAACCTTGAACGCTCACTCCAGTACAACCCCCGCAATCCCGATGCATCGCTGCTAAAGTGCAAGATACTGCTCGCGAAAGGCCAGTTCCAGCCCTGCGTGGACCTCATCCACAAAGTCTACACCCAGACCGACCTCAGCGAAGCACAGGAGATGGCGGTCTCCGACTTCACGCTGGAGCTGTACGACCGGCTGTACACGCACGGCAGCGACCTCGTGAAAAGGGGACGCGCGGCGGAAGCCTTGGAGGTGTTCCTCGCGCTGGAGCATTTCTGCAACAACATGCCGAGCGGCTATTGCAACGACGACTACTACAAGGGTATTCTTCTCTCCCGCGAAGGAGTCTATGAATCGTACCTCAGCATCGCCCGCGAGGCCGAGAAACGCGGCAACCACGAGATGTCGCGCAAATTCTACCAGTATGCCGAAGAATACAAACGGAAAAACGAATAAACAGCAAAAACAGAACGCATCATGGCTCAAGGAAAGAAGAAAAACGCACAAGTCATCTCCTTGGACGCTTTCGGGAGCGCCAAGAGCTATTGGCTTTGCTGGGTAAGGTCGCCCCTCGACCACTTCCCCTTCGCCAAAAGCGTCAGCAAACAACTGAAACGGCCGGTCGCCCAAATCGGGAACATCATCCTCGACGACCATCCCAAACTCGCATTTCCGATGTATTTCACCTCATTCAGCCGCGAATACGACGCCAACTTGGTCATTCTCGCCAACCATGTCACCGCCCCCATGGACCTCTCCATGCAGCAGCAAAGCCCCCTTTTGGGAGGGCTCCTCTTCGAAGACGACTACTACCTCTTCAACAACGGCGGCCTCGCCAAAATCCAGTTCTCCTACCCCATGGCCGACTTCATCTTGCTCCTTTCAACCGACAAGCAAGCTGATATTGAAGACTATAGACAGTCAATTTTCCGAATCAGTGACATGACGGTACTCTGTCAGGACACCCCGCAGAACATCGCACAGTCGCAGAAAAAAAGCAAGATTGTCTTGGATTTCCTGCAATACCTCTTCTACGAATCGGAAGCGGCCGTCAAGGACTACCAACGACGGAAACTTTTCAAAAAACTCCATAACAGGCTCTCCATCGCAGCCAACAACTTCGAAAACCTCCGTTTCCCCTTAGAAGACAACCGCATCCTCACCTCCCCCCTACTCCGCCGCGACGACTACTGACTCCCTTCTCCCCTTAAAGTCTTAAAATCAAAAACTTAAAAACCCTAAAAACTGACCCATATGGCAGACGACAAAAAAATCATTTTCTCCATGGTGAATGTCAGCAAGACATATCCACCTCAAAAACAAGTGCTTAAAAACATCTATCTCTCTTTTTTCTACGGAGCGAAAATCGGTGTACTCGGACTGAACGGAGCTGGCAAGTCCTCCTTGTTGAAGATTATCGCCGGATTGGACAAGTCCTACCAAGGCGAAGTGGTCTTCTCGCCGGGCTACTCGGTGGGATACCTGCCCCAAGAGCCGCAAATCGACGACACATTGACGGTCAAGGAGGTGGTAATGCAGGGCGTTCAGCCCATTGTGGACATATTGAAAGAATACGAGGAGGTGAACATGAAGTTCTCCGAACCGATGAGCGATGACGAGATGAACAAGCTGATAGAGCGGCAGGGCGAACTCACCGACCTGATCGACCAACACGACGCGTGGGAGTTGGACTCCAAGCTGGAGCGGGCGATGGACGCACTGCGCTGCCCTGACGGCGACACCCCGACTGCGAACCTCTCCGGGGGCGAGCGACGCCGGGTGGCACTCTGCCGGCTACTCCTCTCCGAACCCGACATCCTGCTCCTCGACGAGCCCACCAACCACCTCGATGCCGAGTCGGTGGAGTGGTTAGAAGCTCACCTACAGCAATATAAAGGAACGGTCATAGCCGTCACCCACGACCGTTACTTCCTCGACCATGTGGCCGGCTGGATTTTGGAACTCGACCGCGGCGAGGGCATTCCGTGGCAGGGCAATTACAGTTCCTGGTTGGAGCAGAAGGCCAACCGCTTAGCCATGGAGCAGAAACAGGAAAGCAAGCGCATGAAGACGTTAGAGCGCGAGTTGGAGTGGGTGCGCATGGCCCCGAAAGCCCGCCACGCCAAGTCCAAGGCCCGTCTGAACGCCTACGACAAACTGCTCAACGAAGATGTCAAGGAGAAGGAGGAGACCCTCCAGATCTTCATCCCCAACGGGCCGCGCTTGGGCAACAACGTCATTGAAGCACAACACGTCCGCAAGGCATACGGCGACAAACTCCTGTTCGACGACCTCAACTTCAACCTCCCGCCGAACGGCATCGTGGGGGTCATCGGACCGAACGGCGCCGGCAAAACGACCCTCTTCCGACTCATCATGGGGCTGGAAAAACCCGACAGCGGCGACTTCAAGGTGGGCGAAACCGTGAAAGTGGGATATGTTGACCAGCAGCACACGGTCATCGACCCCGAGAAAAGCGTATACGAGGTGGTCTCCGAAGGCAACGAGCAGATGATGATGGGCGGCCGTCTCGTCAACTCCCGCGCCTACCTGTCGCGGTTCAACTTCAGCGGCACTGACCAGAACAAGAAGGCCGGCGTACTCTCCGGCGGCGAACGCAACCGACTGCACCTCGCCCTCACGCTAAAATCCGAGGCCAACGTACTCCTCCTCGACGAGCCTACCAACGACATAGACGTCAACACGTTACGTGCGCTGGAAGAGGGATTGGAAAACTTCGCCGGCTGCGCTGTGGTCATCTCCCACGACCGCTGGTTCCTCGACCGCATCTGCACCCACATCCTCGCCTTCGAGGGGGATTCGCAGGTCTATTTCTACGAAGGGAGCTACACAGAGTACGAGGAAAACAAGAAAATGCGCCTCGGAAACGTCACCCCGAAACGTATCCGCTACAAAAAGCTGATGGCCGACTGATGCCCTGCCGTCAGAAGACAAAAAATTCATTGTGCGTGCATATTTATAATTTATGTATTTTTGCAGGTCTTAATCTCAATGAATATGAAACATAAAAGCTGGATATTCTTATTGGCTTTCGCCGGGTTATTGCTTTTCTCATGCAACAACAAGAACAAAAACACCCCGGAATCAGCCGCAGAACAGTTCGAAAAAGCATTTGTGACCGCCGATTTCCCGCATCTCTACGAATTTGCCAGCAAAAAATCGCAAATTCTGGTCAAAACAATGCAGAACAACATGAAGAACCGCCCCGAAAAACAAGAGGAGATGAGCAAAAACGAAGTGGAAATCTTAGGGGTGGAGATTGTGGAACAGTCTGACAGCACAGCCAAATGCATCTGCAACATCAAACTCAACGGGCAAACCCGCAAAGACACCTGGGACCTGGTCAAAGAAGACAACCTCTGGAAAGTCACCCTCGTAATGCCCTAACCATTAACCTTTAACCTTTAAACTTTAAACTTTAACCACTAACCATTAATTAACATGAATTTCGTAGAAGAACTGAGATGGCGCGGCATGTTGCACGACATCATGCCGGGAACGGAAGAATTATTCAACAAAGAAGTCTGTTCGGTCTATTTAGGGATCGACCCGACGGCAGACTCCCTGCATATCGGCCACTTAGTGGGCATCATGATGCTGTCGCACCTCCAGCGCTGCGGCCACAAGCCCATCGCCCTGCTCGGCGGCGCCACCGGCATGATCGGAGACCCCTCCGGCAAGAGCCAAGAACGCAACCTCCTCGACGAAGAGACGCTGCGCCATAACCAAGCCTGCATCAAAAAGCAACTCAGCAAGTTCCTCGACTTCGACAGCCAGGAGCCCAACGCCGCTGTTTTGGTCAACAATTACGACTGGATGAGCAAGTTCTCTTTCCTGGAATTTATTCGCGACATCGGCAAACACCTGACCGTCAACTACATGATGGCCAAAGACTCCGTAAAGAAGCGTTTCAACGGCGAGGGCGACGGCATGTCGTTCACCGAATTCTCCTACCAGTTGGTCCAGGGTTACGACTTCTTGCACCTATACCAGACTCAGAACTGCAAGGTGCAAATGGGCGGATCCGACCAGTGGGGCAACATCACCACCGGCACGGAACTCATCCGCCGCATGATCAACGGCGAGGCCTATGCACTCACCTGTCCGCTCATAACCAAGGCCGACGGCGGCAAATTCGGCAAAACCGAGAAGGGCAACGTCTGGCTCGACCCCGCCCGCACCTCCCCATACGCCTTCTACCAGTTCTGGCTCAACTGTTCCGACGACGACAGCAAACGATACATCCGCATCTTCACTCACTTCACCAAAGAGGAAATCGAGGAAATGGAGCGTCAACACGATGCCGAACCGCACCTGCGCATCCTGCAGAAAGCCCTCGCCAAGGACCTCACGGTGCGTGTACACTCGCAGGAGGACTATGACGCAGCCGTCAACGCCTCCGAAATCCTCTTCGGCAAAGGCACCGCAGAAAACCTTTCCGCCCTTTCCGAGGAGATGTTCCTCTCTGTGTTCGAGGGAGTTCCGCAGTTCGAAGTCCCGACAACCATCCTCGACGAGAACTGCGGTGTGGTCGATTTTCTCGCCAAACACACGCAGGTCTTCAACTCCAACGGCGAAGCCCGCCGTATGCTCAAGGACAACGGCGTCGCCATCAACAAGACCAAGGTGAAAGAAGACAAGACCGTCACCCGCGACGACCTCCTCAACGGCAAATACGTCCTCGTGCAGAAAGGCAAGAAGAACTATTATATTGTCAAATTCGTGTAACAGGGTGTATGTGATACATCTTCGTGCAACAGGGCGTATGCGATACGCCTTCATGCAACAGGGCGTATGCGATACGCCCCTACCAGTAAAATTTGAAACTATCTTTAACACTCTAACCTTTTAACAATGGGCTATATAACCTTAATCCTCCTCATCCTCCTCGGCATCGTACTGATGATCCTCGACTTCCTGGTGATTCCGGGCGGTGTCGTAGCCATCATCGGCGTGCTTTGCATGGTAGGCGGCGTGGTCAGCGCGTTTGTGCAGTTCGGCACTACCGTGGGCTTTCTCACACTGCTGCTCACCGCAGTGCTCACGTTCCTCTTCTTTTTCCTGATGATGCGGACGAAGACATGGCGGAAGCTACAGCTCAACACGCAGATTGACAGCAAGATGAACGAAATTGACGAGACGAAGCTGAAAGTCGGCACGGAGGGCGTGTCCGTTTCACGGCTTGCCCCCACCGGTACAGCGGTTTTCGGCGACACAGAGGCAGAGGTGGTCTCTCTCCAGGGCTTCATTGACGAAAACACGCCTGTCGTAATCCGCAAAATCGAGGGGAGCAAAATCATTGTAGAAAATTCACATCAAAATTAACACATTATGCCTCAAACAATCATCACTATCGTAATAGTTCTGGCGCTGGTCATCCTGTTTTTCTGGATGGTACCGTTGCGCCTGTGGTTCATCGCCATCCTGAACGGTGTCCACGTCTCCTTAGTGCAACTCATCCTTATGCGCTGGCGCCGCGTACCGCCAGACATGATTGTCAACTCGATGATTACCGCCTCGAAAGCGGGCATTGACATCAGCCGCGACCAGTTGGAGGCCCACTACCTTGCCGGCGGCCATGTGAAGCCTGTCGTGAACGCGCTGATTTCCGCCGACAAGGCCAACATCACCCTCGACTTCAAGGCTGCCACCGCCATTGACCTGGCAGGACGCAATGTCTTGGAAGCTATCCAGACCTCCGTGAACCCGAAAGTCATCAACACCCCGCCCGTGGCCGCTGTCGCCAAGGACGGCATCCAGCTGATTGCCAAGGCACGAGTGACCGTGCGCACCAACATCCGCCAATTGGTGGGTGGCGCCGGCGAAGAGACCATCATCGCCCGCGTAGGAGAAGGTATCGTCTCCGCCATCGGTTCGGCCGACACGCACAAGTCGGTGCTCGAAAACCCGGACTCCATCTCCAAGCTCGTGTTGACCAAGGGTTTGGATTCCGGAACCGCCTTCGAAATCCTCTCCATTGACATCGCGGACGTGGACGTGGGCAAGAACATCGGCGCCATGCTGCAGATGGACCAGGCCAACGCCGACAAGAACATCGCGCAGGCCAAAGCCGAGGAACGCAGAGCCATGGCCGTGGCGCAAGAGCAGGAGATGAAAGCCAAGGCCCAGGAAGCCCGCGCACAAGTCATCCTCGCCGAAGCGGAAGTCCCGAGGGCTCTCGCCGACGCATTCCGCAGCGGAAATCTCGGCGTGATGGACTACTACAAACTCGAAAACATCAAGGCCGACACCTCCATGCGCGACGGCATCAGCAAGATGGGCCACGGAAACTCTCAAAACATGCCAAAAAAGTAACCCGATGAGCCTAAGAACCTTGTTGCTTTACACCATTTTGTGCATAGCCGCCTTCGGTTATGCACAAAATGTTTCTTCACCTAATCACAACTATCAGTATCGGATAGTCCAGCTCGATTCAACCTACGATGCCAAGGTCGACCCAAAACTGGCGAAATATGTGGCCAAGAAACGAGCCCAGATGGAGAAGCTGATGCAGGTGGTAATTGCGCAGACGAATTCCGAGCTGGAGTCTTTCGCTCCGGAAAGCCCTCTCTCCAACTTCCTGACAGACATCTTGTTGAACGAATCCTCCCCATACACCAAAGACACTGTCTTCAGCAACTTAGACCTCTCCATGCTGAACTTCGGCGGCATCCGTACCACCATGCCCGCCGGCAACGTCACGGTGGGCGACATCTTCCGCATCTCCCCCTTTGAGAACTGCATCACCTTCATTACCCTGAAAGGCAGCGAATTGAAAAAGGCCCTCGCCCGTTTCGACGACAAATTCAACGCGGCCTACTCCGGAGCCGCCATCATCTACAAAAACAACAAGCCTGCACAAATCCTGGTGCAAGGGAATCCCATCGACGACCGCCGCATCTACAAGCTTGTCACCCTGGACTTCATAGCCGACGGCGGCGACCATCTTCTCGAAGGCATTCAGTATGAACATGTTGAAAAGACAAACACCCTATTCCGCGACTTTCTGATTGCCGAGTTGAAATCCATGACCGCCCGCAACGAGACGGTCAAAGGAGAACACGACGGAAGAGCCCTCTTCCAATAAAATCGTACGGACGCGATGAATCGCGTCCGCCACAAGATTCATCGCGTCCGCCACAGCCAGCGCCGCCACGATGGACATGCGGAATATCCCCACCGTCGTCTATCTCCTGCGCGTGACGGACAGGGCTGGAAGGAATATGGGAGGAAGGTGGTGAAGAGATAGTGGGCGGCGTTCGTGAAAAATGTAATTTTGTAAGCGAAAAAACATCAGATTAAAAATCACGGTTATGAAAAGAATTTTACAGTCAATTTTGATTCTGGCCTTGGCCTTGGC
>CAMHNQ010000071.1 GCA_946186495.1 uncultured Bacteroidales bacterium | reverse complement strand
TGGAACTGCAAACCAAAAAAAATGTATCTTTGCCGATTTAAAAGTATATAAGGTAATCGTGGGAAAAACAGCCTTCAAAAGAGTGTTGAGGATTTCGGCATGGATTGTCGGGATTTTTCTGGCATTGGACCTGCTCCTTGTCGGATTGCTGTTTGTCCCATCCATACAAACATTTGTCGTTCACAAGGTTACAGAATCCCTCAACCAGTCGTTGGGCTTGGAATTGTACATCGGCAAGGTATACATCACCCCGTCGCTCAAGATAGTGGCGCACGATGTGGCAATCAAGGACCACCACAACGAGAACATGATTTATTCCGGTACGGTGAAGGGGCGTTTGCGCACTATCGAAACCGGACCGTTCCACCTTGGACTCGGAGATGTCTCCTTCAAGGACTTGGATGTGGTGTTGCGCACCTACAAGGGCGAGGAGACCCTCAACATTGCGAAATGGTCGGAGAAGTTCTCCTCCGACGACACGTCGGGAGTCTTCAAACTGACCTCCAACAAGGTCACGATTGAGGACGGGCGCTTCGTGCTCATCAACGACAACACCCGCGTGGTCTATGACCCTTCGGGACGCCCCGACATCGACTACTCATTCTTCGAGTTGGCCGACCTGAACATCAGGGCCAAAGACTTTGAGCTTGTCAACGACGACATAGCAATGGACATCCGCCAACTGTCGTTCAACCAGTACGGCGGGTTCCGGCTCAGGGAGTGTTCCGGCGACTTCCGAATCAACAGCACGGCGCTGGTTTTCGACAACATGAAACTAAAGACGCCGGAAAGCGACTTGGACATGGACTTGGCATTCCGCTACAGCACCTGGGCAACTCTCGGAGACTTTTTGGACTCCGTGCAAATCAACGCGGCAATCCGCCCGTCCACTTTGGCCATGGAAGATGTTGCGGGCTTCGCGCCGGCAATCCGGGGCATGGACGAGGTGTTCCATCTGAAAGCGGACACCGTGGACGGCACCGTCACGGACTTCCGGCTGCGCAACGTCACCGCAATGTGGAACGACCGCAATGTGCTGAGCGGCGACATCGCCATCCGGAATGTCATCGACATACTGAACGCCTACTTCGACGTGACTTTGGACACCACAATCGTCCATCTCCCCGACTTGGAGAAGTTCACTCTTCCAGGAGGCAAGTCGCTGAAAAAAAACGCATTGACAAAGGCCATCGGCACCGCCTCCCTCTCCGGGACCTTTATCGGGAACCTGTCCGGACTGAACACAGACCTTCAGGCGTCCACTGGCTTGGGGGCTGTGGAGGCGACGCTCACCACGGAGACCGTCGGGGGCAAGTTCCGGTTCAACGGGCAGGCCAGCTCTAAAAACTTCAACTTGGCAAAGCTGGCAAATGCCCCCAAGACATTCGGCACTTGCGCCTTGGACGTGCAGTTCGACGGCCACACGGCTTCAACGGGGTTCACCGCCGAAAATCTCAGTTCAGTGCAGGCGCATCTCTCCGGAGATGTCACGAGATTCCCCGTCTTGGGCTACCCGCTCCGGAACTTGCACCTTGAAGGTGACTATCAGGAGGGGCTGTACAACGCCACGGTCAGTGCCGACGATCCGAACATCCAACTCTCCGCCATTGCACAATTTGACAACACGAACGAGGTGCCGTTCCTGCAAGGCAGCATCTCCCGCCTCCAACTGTCAGCGGGAAAAATCGGCCAGACATTACCGCCCGTGGACAGCGCGTCTGCCGAGGGAATCGACAAGGCGATAGCCTTCATCCAGCGCAACCCCTCCACACAGCTCAGCTTCGACAACTTCCAGATAGCCATGCACGGTTCCAACTTGGACAACCTCAACGGCTACTTCGGCTGCGACAACCTCAAGTTGGTCTACAAGGACGACAGCCTGAGCAACGACCGGCTGCGTCTCACCACTTTCAACACCCCTAACCTGCACAAGTACCTCTTGTCGTCCAACATCTTAAACGCCACCTTCGAGTCCACCTACCCGATAGCCTCGGTCAAAGACTCCCTCCAAGAGATTGCGCATAACCTCTTCCCCGCCCTGGTGCCAGCCTCAAGCCAGACAGAGGGCGACAAGGGGACCGGCGGCTTCGCCCTGTCCAACGGCGGATACGTCAACCTTAACGTCAGGGTGTACAACACCTGGCAAGTCACCCGCCTGCTCTACCCGGACATGTTCATCGCCCCCGGCTCATACGTCGATGTCGCCATCTCCGCCGACCATTCCGACGACAAGGTCAACATCAGCCTGCCCTTCTTCAGCATACGCAACAAGGTGCGTCTCCACAGATTCACCATGGACGGCACCACCGTTGACAAGGCCTTGCGCATGAACGTGCACGGCGACTCGGTGATTGTCTTCATCGGCAGCGGGAAGTTGCCTTTCACGCAGCTCAACATCGGAGCCACGGCGTCGGACAACAACATCTCCTACGACCTGTCGTGGTTCAACACATTCAACTCAGACAGCAACATCTCTGTTCTTTCCGGCACGGCCAACGTGGCGCAGACCGACGACATCGTCATCCGGCTGCATCCGTCAAAGATTTTCCTGAAGGACTACAAATTCCAATTCAACGAGCAGAACGCCATCCACATCAAGCCACATCGCTACGAAATCGAGAATCTGGTGATCACCACGCAGGGCAGTTCCATCGGGGTGGACGGCGCATACGACACGAAAGACAGCAGCCGCATGTCATTGGCGGCCACCAACATCGACATTTCGCTCATCAACCCGCTGCTGGACGGGATTTCGTTTGGCGGGCTCCTTTCCGCAAACCTGAACCTGGTGAATCGGGACAACCGCCGCCTCATCTACGGCAAAATCATCACAGACGAGCTGAACATGAACGAGACGCGTTTAGGGGATTTGTTCCTGGTGGCGGGTCTCAACAACGAGAACAAGATGCGGTTCACCGGCGGGCTTTTCAACAGTTCCGTGCAACGCCTCGACTACAACTACCTGAGCGATTTCTCCATCCGGGACTTCCAGAAGGAGGCCAACATCATCGCGAACGTGAACGGCACCTACGAGAACAAGGTCTTCGATGTCCGCGCACAGTTCGACACTCTCCAGACCGCCTTCCTCGAGCCGTTCCTCAGCTCGTTCAGCGACCAGCTCGAGGGCATCGCGTCGGGCGACGTCCGTTTCCATGCCGCCCCGGACTCCACCTATTTGGACGGCAAGGTGCATGTGTTGGACGCGCAGTTGGGCATCGCGGCTTTGGGCACACACTACAACATCAAGGAGCAGGACATCCTCCTCACCCCGGCCGGCATCTCTTTCCCGAACGTGCAATTCACCGACAAGGACGGCAACACGGCCACACTGACGGGCGACATCCGCCACAGCATGTTCAAGGACATGCGGCTTGACATGCACATCACCACGAACCGCATCTTGGCCATCAACACGCCACGCACCACCAACTCGCTGTTCTACGGCAGCGGCTATGTGCAGGGCGAGGTGAGCATCAGCGGCAGTGGGAACAAGCTCCGCTTTTTCGGCCCAGGCATCAAGACGCTCAGCGGATCCAAAATCGAGCTGATGGTCAGTTCCGCCAACTCGGCATCCGAAACGGACCTCATACAGTTCAAGCCCCGCACAGAGCTGGAACAGGAGATTGAGAGAATCGAGAAAGAGACCTCCACGAACCTCAACTTCGACTTCACGTTCGACGTCACGAACGACGCAGACGTGGTGCTCCACCTCGAATCCCTTGGCGGAACCCTGAACGCCCGAGCCGACGGGCGGTTCCAGTTACTTTACAAGTCAAACGACGGGCTGAACCTGTTCGGGAATCTCCTGTTGCACTCCGGGGATGTCAAAATCTCGCTCTTCGACGTAGTGAATGCCAAATTCACCCTGGTGCAGGGCGGAAGCATCAACTTCGACGGCCCGTTAGAGAACATGACCGTCAACATCAACGCCTACAAGTCGTCCAAGGCCTCTTTGGCGAACATCATCACCTCCGAGAACACCCCGTCAACAAAGGTGGACGTGAACGCGTACATCCACTTGAACGGTCCGCTGATGCAACATATCGAACCGACGTTCAGCTTCGATCTCCCGAACAGCAGCAGCGAGGTGCGTACCCTGTTCTACACGGCCATCGACACACTCAACACCGACAACATGACCAAACAGTTCGCCTACTTTCTGGTGACCAACAGTTTCATGCCCGAGTCCATGTTTACCGGACTGCTGAACAACATCAACGGCATGGGCCTCTTCAGCAACATGGTCAACAACGTGCTCAGCAACGTTATCGACAGCAAGAAAGCCTCGTTCGGAATCACCTACAACCAGGCCACGGAGACCACCTCTGCGGAGTACGGCCTGAGGGCGAACGCGAATCTCCTTCAGGACCGGGTCGTCATGTCCACCCGCATCGGATACTATGACGACCGGAAGGTGACAGACGCCTACAGCAACATCTACGGCGACTTCTCGGTGGAGTATCTCATCAACAAGGCCGGCACCTGGCGGCTGAAAGCCTACACGTACATCGGCCAGCGCGACGACACGCACTATTACGACAACCCAAACAACTACGTCGCCGGGGTCGCACTGTCGTACAAGCAGAACTTCGACATCCGCTCGCGGAACCGGAACAAGAACAAAAAAGAGGTGAAGAAAACAACAAAGAAGAACAAATGAACAACAACAGCAAAAGCATTATCGCCATATTTATCGGTTTAGCCATCATCATCTTTCTGGTATGGTTTTTCTCCGATATTGTCATCTACATCTTCATCGCTTTCGTGCTCTCGCTGTTAGGCTCCCCTATAGTGAAGTTGCTGACCAAAATACGCTTTGGGAAATGGCAGTTCCCGCGTTCCCTGGCCGCCGGCATCGTACTGTGCATCATCATTGCGGTGGTGAGCCTGCTGTTCTACCTCCTGATCCCAGCGTTGGTGAACGAGGTCAAGTTCCTGACCACCTTGGACTTGAGTTCCGTTGGCGAGAGCATCCAGGATTGGCTGAACCAGTTTGACAAGCCCCTGCGGAAATACGGCATCCTGGGACGCCGCCAGCATGTCACCGACTTGATGAACGAAGAGTTCACCTCGTTTGTCAGGAAGATTGGCATGTCCAACATCGTCACAGGGACGGCAAGCCTGCTCAAGACCCTGTTTGTGGCCACGTTCTCCATCCTGTTCATGACCTTTTTCTCGCTCAAAGACCACAACATCTTCTTCAAGATGATCCGCAGTTGGCTGCCAAACAACGTGCAGGACAATTTCGACAACATCCTGGAGGCCACGGGCTCGCAGGTGTCCGCCTACTTCAGGGGGGTGCTGACCGAGATGTTCATCGTCGGTTTCTTGGAGTTCCTGATCTGCGGAATCCTGGGGGTTCCCAACGCGCTGCTCATCGGTTTCATCGGGGGGTTGCTGAACATCATCCCCTACGTGGGGACGCTCATTGCGGTGACGGTCAGCATCCTGGTCGGCATCACCTCCCTGCTGCCCCTATCCCCAGACATGTCGATCATCTGGGCGACCGTCATCAAGGTCGCGGCGGCATTCTTCGTGGCCAAGATGGTCGATGACTTCATCCTGCAGCCCTTCATCTACGGCAAACAGACGCACTCCCATCCGTTGGAAATTTTCATCGTCATCCTGATGGCCGGATACATCGGCGGGGTCTTCGCCATGATATTCGCCGTACCCGCCTACACTCTCCTGCGCATCGTTGTCAACGAATTCTTCGGCTCGAAGTTCGCCTCCGCCGACGAAAGGGAAAAGATGCTGTCAGACGATTAAGACATGAATCAAGCAGCAACAATCAACCAAGAATTAAAACCGAAAATAAACACAAAAGCCAAAACAGCAATCCATAAACCAACAACCATCACCCCCAACAACCATCACCCCCAATAACCCATAACCCATAACCCCCAATAACCCATAACCTATAACCCATAACCCTTACTATGACAAATTTCGGATTTACGATAAAAAAGACGCGCTCGTTTAATTTGAGCCAAGCGGACATGCGAAAGGCCAACGAGCTTCTGCGCGAGGTGCCGTCCTACCGCAAATGCATCGGCTGCGGCGGCTGTGCGGCCACCTGTTCTGCCCGCCAGTTCACGGACTTTGACATCCGCAAGGTGCATAACACCTTCCGCCGGGGACAATATGAGAAGCTCTCCGAGGAGCTCCGCAAGTGCATGTTGTGCGGGAAATGCACCCTTGTTTGCCCCCGAGGCGTCAACCTCCGCTCTCTGATTATCAACATGCGCCAGTTATTAACCCCGTCAAACGAAACCTTCTAAACTATGGCAAACTTTCATCCTTTCGTAGTGCCTTTCGTATTAGGGGCCGTCGGTCTCTTTGTCATCTGCGGCTACAAATACGTGCGCTGGATCAAGCAGTTCGACCGGAAGCAGCAGGCCCTCATCAAGAAGAACATGTTCTCCACACGGATTCTGCCCGCCATCTGGGAGATGTTCTGCGAGTGCCTTCTGCACCTTCGCATCACCAAGAAGAACTGGCGGTTGGGCTACATGCACCGCAGCATCGCCTTCGGCTGGTTCCTGCTCATCGTGGTGGGTGCCATCGAGAGTCGCATCGGCATCAAGGGGCCGTTCCACTTCTGGTGCGCCATCTTCTACCGCTTCTTCCACCACACTCCGCCGGTCAACGGCACGGAGATGTTCTTCACGCAGCTCATGGACCTGATACTGCTCTACGTGCTTTCCGGCATCTTCCTCGCCTTCGTGAAAAAGGTCCATTCCCGTTTCCTCGGGATGAAGCGCACCACCCAACATACGGTCATGGACACCACCGTGAAGATAGCACTGTGGGCCATCTTCCCGTTGCGGCTGCTCAGCGAATCGGTCACGGCGAGACTCTACGGCAACGGCGGTTTCCTCACGCAGACCCTCGGCGACCTCTTCAGTCGCCCTGCGGCCGACTTCCTTGAGCTGCCCCTTTGGTCTCTCTACTCCATCGCCCTCGCCGTCTTCTTCCTCATGATGCCCTTCACCCGCTACATGCACATCTTCACCGAGGTTTTCCTCATCTACTTCCGCAAGTTGGGGCTCCGCGACAGCGCGAAGATGACCGGCTACACCAAATTCGAGCTGAGTGCCTGCTCGCGCTGCGGCATGTGCATCGACCGGTGTCCGCTCTACAACACGTTAGACATCAATGATGTGCAAAGTGTCTATCTGCTCCGGAACCTCCGGAACCTGGAACACCATCAGGACATCCTCGCCGCCGGCAAGAACTGCCTGATGTGCCATCAGTGTGCCGAGGACTGCCCCGTGGACATCGACCTGATGAGCATCCGCCGCATCTCCCGCGACAAGGGCGCCACCGACATGGCCGACAACTACCGTTACTTAGACAACGTGCAGGGGTTCAACGCCATCGGCCGGGTGGCCTACTTCGGGGGCTGCATGACGCAGCTCACCCCGGCCATCTCCGAGGCGATGAAGACCCTCTTCGAGGCCGCCGGCGTGAAGTACTGGCACTTGGACGGCGACCGTGCCATCTGCTGCGGCCGCCCGCTGATGCAGCAGGGATTCAACAAGCAGGCGGCCGACCTGCGCCGTAAAATCACTGAGCTGATCGGCTCCTGCCACGCCACAGCACTCGTCACCTCCTGCCCCATCTGCTACAACACCTTCACCCACGAGTACCACCTCAACATCCCCGTTTACCACCACACCCAATACCTCGACATGCTTATAAAAAGCGGCAAACTCACTGTGAAGCAATCCGACACGACGTTCACCTACCATGACCCGTGCGACCTCGGACGCGGCTGCGGCATCTACGAGCAGCCCCGTGCGGTGCTGAAAGCCATTGGACAGCTGAAGAATATCTCCGCAGAGAAAGAGAACAGCGTCTGCTGCGGCATGAACCTCGGCAACACGGTACTTTCGCTCGACCAGCAGACGAAGCTCCGCGACAAATCCCTGCGGATCCTCACCGAGCCGAACCCCGACGTGGTCGTCACCGCCTGCCCGATGTGCAAGAAGGCCTTCCGCCACGGCACCGAAACGAACGTGAAAGACATCGCGGAAGTGGTGGCGGATTCGATTGGGAATTAGCAACTTCCTCGTCCGGAAAGCCGCAAATGCAGCTCTGGAGACGGGCGTAATCGTTTCTGAGGGAGCTGTCACCCTTCACATTTTTTTTGTACTTTTGCCCGCACTTTTGCATCCTTAACAAATATCATCAATATGAACGTCAAAACCTACATTCAAGAAAACGAACCGAGATTTTTGGACGAACTGTTCAGCCTGCTGCGGATTCCGTCCATCAGCTCGCAAAGCGAGCACAAGGGCGACATGGTGCGCTGCGCCGAGCGTTGGAAGGAGCTGATCCTATCCGCCGGTGCTGACACCTGTGAAGTCTATCCCACCGAGGGCAACCCCATCGTGGTCGGACAAAAGACCGTCGACCCCGCCGCCAAGACCGTGCTGGTCTATGGCCACTACGACGTAATGCCTGTGGATCCCATCGAGTTATGGAACACCGAGCCTTTCGAGCCCGTCATCAAGGACGGCAAGATTTGGGGGCGCGGTGCCGACGACGACAAGGGACAGTCGTTCATGCACGCCAAGGCATTCGAATACATGGTGAAATCCGGCAACCTCAAGTGTAACGTCAAATTCATGCTCGAGGGCGAGGAAGAGATCGGCAGCACTCAACTCTACGATTTCTGCACAAAGCACACCGACCTGCTCAAATGCGACGTCATCCTGGTCTCCGACACGAGCATGATCGCCACCGACACGCCCTCCATCACCGCCGGCCTGCGTGGTCTCTGCAACATGATCGTGAAAGTCACCGGTCCGAACCGCGACCTCCACTCCGGCATCTTCGGCGGCGCCGTTGCCAACCCTATCAACGTGCTTTGCGACCTCATCAGCGGACTCATCAACGACAAGGGCGAAGTCACCGTCCCCGGCTTCTACGACGACGTGGTAGTGCTCACCAAGGAGGAGCGCGACCTTATCGCCCAAGCTCCGTTTAACGAGGAGGAGTACAAAAAATCATTGGATGTCAAGGAGTTATACGGAGAAGAGGGGTACAGTACCATAGAGCGCACCGGTATCCGCCCGAACCTGGGCGTGTGCGGCATCGAAGGCGGCTACACTGGCGAGGGCTTCAAGACCGTGCTCCCGTCCACCGCATCCGCCAACATCTCCATGCGGCTGGTCGCCAACCAGGACTCCCACAAAATCGCGGAACTGTTCCAGAAGCACTTCGAGAACATCGCTCCCGGCTATGTGAAAGTGGAGGTGATCCCCGCGCACGGCGGTGAGGCCTACCGTTGCGGCATGGACGTGCCTGCCTACCAGGCGGCCGAGAAGGCATACATGGATGTCTATGGAAAGCGGCCCATCCCGACCTACAGCGGCGGCAGCATCCCCATCGTGGCACACTTCGAGAAAGCGTTGGGCGTGAAGTCCATCCTCTGCGGCTTCGGCCTCGCCGAGGACAACATCCACTCACCCAACGAGAACTACAAACTTGAGCATTTCCGCAAAGGCATTGAGGTAATCACGCACTTCTACGAACATTTCTGCGAAATGTAAACCTCCAAGCCACATCAAAAAAAACGGGGCGGGACAATTCCCACCCCGTTTTTTTTGAAATCCCTCCAGGCAACTTGCCACCCCCAACTTTCGCTCCTTGGAAAAACCGGCTAAAGCCCAAATGGTCTCCACGGCCCGCGAGGCAGTGCGGAGTGGCTGTTCATAACTATTCACAACTTCCCCGCTCCGTCAAGTTTTCCGAACCTCAAAATTTCGTACTTTTGCATTCTACGCAATCAATGCGGTAAAACAGTCATCGAAACCAAATGTCATCATGATATGAGAAAATCCATACCATTTCTGTTCATTGCCATTCTTTTATGGACATTCAGTGTCACGGCGGCTCCCGTCGATTCGGCTTCGGCCATCCAATACGCAAGGCAATACTACGGTGCCCTCGCCCGTCTGCCCGAGAAGCAGGTCCAGACGCTGCCAGCCGACATCGCCCTCTGCTCCCACTACCGTACGGTGCAGGGAGAGATGGCTGCGGCGTATTACATCGTCACTTTCGGGGAAAGAGGGTTCGTCATCTTGACCGGCGACACCCGTCTCACGCCGGTGATCGGGTACTCCACGACATCGGCCTTCCGCACGGACGCCATGCCGGAGAACCTGACCTGGTGGCTGGAATCACGTCGGCAGGAGGTCGAGCATCTGCTGAACAACGATGTCCTGCCAGAGACGTTTGAGTTGTGGGAGCAGATGCCCAGGGCCGCCGCCGCCACGAGTGAGGTCGTGAGTCCGCTGCTGGCGACCACTTGGAACCAGGACCACTATTACAACGACCTCTGCCCTGAGGACGCCAATGGTCCAAACGGCCACGCTTACGCCGGCTGCGTGGCCACGGCCATGGCCCAGATGATCCGATACTGGCAGTGGCCCCGCAGCGGTTTCGGAAGCCACAGCTACCTCAGCAACTACGGCACGCAGACCGCCGACTTCGGAGCCACGGTCTACGACTACGCCCACATGCCCGAAAATCTTTGGAGCGGGAGCAGCGACGCGGAGCGCAACGCAGTAGCCACCCTGACATACCACTGCGGCGTGAGCGTGGAGATGGACTATGGGCCCGGGGGAAGCGGGGCCTACAGCGGCGACGTCCCCGCCGCCTTGCAGAGATTCTTCGCTTACGCCGACTACGGGAACTACATTGTGAGGTCCGACTACGCGGGGAACGCTTGGACGGCCCTGCTCCACGATGAGCTCGACCACGCGCGGCCGGTCTATTACAGCGGAAGCGGATCAAGTGGCGGGCACGCTTTCATCTGCGACGGCTACAGCAACGACGGCACATTCCATTTCAACTGGGGATGGAGCGGCTACGGCAACGGCAACTACACCCTGGACGGGCTCGCGCCCGGCAATGGCGAATTCAATACGGGGCAGGCAGCAGTCATCGGCATCAATGTGGCTGGCGCTTTCCTGATCTGTTCCAACGAAGCCCTCACCTTCTCCGCATCGGTCGGCAGCGAAAGCGAAGCCGAGATGCTCCAGGTACGCGGTCACTCATTGAGCGGCAACATCACCGTGACGGCTGGCAACTGGTTCACGGTCAGCACCGACGGGACCAACTTTTCCAATAGTGCGACATTGCCCTCGGCCGGCGGCAACGTGTTTGTGAAGTACACCCCCACCTCTTCCGACAACGTGAGCTTCACATTGACCGTCTCCTCGGGCGACATTTCCAAGAGCGTCACCCTGTATGGCGCCGCCTACACGGAAGTGTGCCTTCCCCCCTCCGACCTCTCGGGTTCCTACAACGGGTCCGCTGTGAGTCTCTCCTGGGACGCCCCGGTGACCTACCCCTCGGGCAGCCCTTCCTCCGCCACCATCACATGGGACAGCACGCTGTCGGGATACTTCTCTTCTTTTGGGCAAAACATGACGATGTATCTTCTGCACCGTTTTGACTCCCAAGACCTTTCGCCCTACAACAAGTACATCCTGAAGTCCATCTCCTTTTACGCCCGTCCCGACGCCACTTCCTACCGTGCGGTCGTGTTCACAGGATGTTCCTATAACGGCAGTTTCACGCCGGGCGAGCTGGTGGTTGACCAGGACATCCCAGCCTCAAGCCTGTCATCCAACGGCTGGAACACCGTTTTGCTGAACAGCCCGGTACTGATAGACACCTCCACGGAGATTGCCTTCGGCGTGGTCATCCAAACCACAGGTAACAACGGGTATGTCATCCCCCTCGGCAGCGGGTCCATCGCTCCGGGGCAGAAACAACTCATCGGATTCGACTACAGCAACAATGTCAACAACATCTACTGGTACGAATTCAGCCAATTTTACCAGAACTACAACTTTGTACTCAAAGGGGGTATCGAAAAGATTGCCGGTGGTGTTGACCGCTATGATGTCTATCGCGGGTCCACATTAGTCGGCAGCAGCCAGACCTTGTCTTTCACAGACAATCATCAACTGTTAGAGAACACGTCATACACGGTTTCGGCGGTTTGGGGCAGCGGCTGCACGGCCGACGCCACCGTAACGGTAGAGACAAATGCGGCCACTCTGCCCATGGTCGTCACAGGGAGTGTCACTCTCGTCGGCACCAACACGGCGACCTGCGGAGGCAACGTGACCTCAGCTGGCAGCACAGCCGTGACGGCAAGGGGAGTCTGCTGGGATTCCTCCCCTAATCCGACCATCGCCGGCTCACACACGACGGACGGCAGCGGCACGGGCGAATTCACGAGCAACATCGCGGGACTCACCCCCAACACCACCTACTACGTGCGGGCATACGCCACCAACAGTGCGGGAACGGCGTACGGAGAGGAAACGAGCTTCATCACCCAATGCTCACCCGTAACCGTCTCCATCAGTGACCTCAACTTGTGTGAGAACGGCTCTATGCTCTTTGCCTCCGTTTCCCCGGAAGTCGCTCCAGGCACGCATATTATCTACACCTGGTACATGGACGGCACAGCTATCGCCACCGGCCCCTCCAACCAACTCCAAGTCTTTGAAACCGCCCTCTATAAGGTTTCCGCAATCATCGACGGCTGTCCGTCAGAATCTCCGGAAATCCATATCTCACAGTACAATACACCACAACTCCAACTCACCGCCTCCAAGACCGAACTCTGCGTCGGCGATGCCACAACTATCAACGCCACGGTCGGCAACTGGGCGGCCGACCATGTGTCCTACCATTGGTCCGTCGGCAACCATACCGGTTCTTCCTATACTTTCACCTACGAAAGTGCCGGGAATTACACCATCACTGTGACCGCCACCGATGGGCTTTCCGGCTGCACAGCGTCCGATTCCATCACCATCATCTTCGTCGCGCCACCCGCCACTCCCGTGGTGACTGTGGACAACCCCACAATCTGTGAAGGCGGATCTGTCTCCCTGATCGTCACCAACCCTGACGAAGACGCGGTCTATACCTGGTACAGAAACGGAACTGAAATTCCCGCCATTGACATTCCCTCCTTTTTGGATTCGCCTTCGACCGACGGCGCACAATCCATGATCTTCGGCTATAATGTCGTGGCAAGACATCGGACGTACGAATGTCCTTCGTCCTTTTCTGACGGCACAATGGTGACCGTTGTCAACCCACCTGCCATTCATTTCATCTCCGTCTTGGACCAAGGTACAAACCATCCGGCAGACAATGTCTGCGAGGGAGCGCAGTTAGAGATCACGGCCTATACGCAGCAGACAGACGAATACGGCAATCCTATCGCTGGCGAATACCAAATCGACCATTCGCTGAATTATGTATGGTCGCTGAACGGCATTGAGCTCCAAGGAGTTCATGAGCCCCAGTTCAGCTACCAAGCCCATCTCGACGAAAACGAATCCGACGACTACACTTTCAACGCATACGTAGCATATGACTACCCTGGATGTGAGGCGGTTCCCGTTGCTTCCATCCCCGTGCATGTGAACCGTAAACCAGTTGTCGTCATCGAAGGCAACCCGAACATTTGTTACCTTGGGACTGATGTCAACAACGTTCTTCTGACTGCTTGGGTGGATGGGACATTCGACACTGACGCCACATACACCTGGTACGAGAACGGGCAATACAGACCTAATGTTTCCGGCTACGACAACATCTACAATGAGTGGTGGGGGCCCTCGAATGAAACCCCTTATTTCTTTACCGTTGAAGTGAACAACGACGACGGCTGCAATGCCGTCTCGGAACCTTTCCTTGTCACGGTACACGAATCCCCGTCGGTCACCATCTACGGAGAAACCACCATCGACTACGGTGAAAGCACCACATTGACTGCCTCTGGAGCAAGCACATACCTGTGGAACACCGGAGAAAACACCGCTACCATCTCCGTCAATCCATCGACAACAACGACCTATTCCGTGACCGGAACAGACGAGTACGGCTGCTATTCGACAGTCTCTACGACAGTTTCTGCCGGATGCGGCATCGTGAATGCCAGTATCAAGGCGGACAACTCTGTTCTTTGCAAGGGTGAGAGTACAGTCCTTACCGCCAGCGGAGCCAGCACGTACCTTTGGGACAACGGCGACGCCACTGCCTCCATCACCGTGTCGCCCGCAACAACGACCACATACTCGGTCACCTGCACCGATGAATATGGCTGCGACACCACAGTGACCCTGCTCCTGACTGTTCTCAACCCGGTGAACACGGCCGTCACCGTCGAAAGCTGCGGAGACTACGAGTGGAACGGACAGACATACACCGCCAGCGGAGACTACACCTACGAGCATCTCGATGCCCACGGTTGCACACAGACCGACACCCTGCACCTGACCATCTTCAGCCCAGCGAACTCGGCCGTCACCGTCGAAAGCTGTGGCTCATACGAATGGAACGGACAAACCTACACCGCCAGCGGAGACTACACCTACGAGCATCTCGATGCCCACGGTTGCACGCAAACCGACACCCTGCACCTGACCATCCTCAACCCGGTGAACACGGCCGTAACCGTCGAAAGCTGCGGAGACTACGAATGGAACGGGCTGACATACACCGCCAGCGGAGACTACACTTACGAGCATCTCGATGCCCACGGCTGCACGCAGACCGACACCCTGCACCTGACCATCCTCAACCCGGCGAACTCGGCCGTCACCGTCGAAAGCTGCGGCAACTACGAATGGAACGGGCTGACCTACACCGCCAGCGGTGACTACACCTACGAGCATCTCGATGCCCACGGTTGCA
>CAMHNQ010000070.1 GCA_946186495.1 uncultured Bacteroidales bacterium | reverse complement strand
ACCCTGTTCGAATGGGGCGGGATATGGATTCTCGAGGGAATCCTCTCCGGACTCGGGTTCTGGCTCGCGGACGAAATCTGGACGAGGCAAAATGAAGACAAGAAATAGTCTTCCGCGCACAAGTGACGGCGGGAACGAAACCCGCCGTCGCACCAAACAACCAAAACAACAAGCATTATGACTTACATAGCACAAGCAATGGAAGAGAACGGCCACCCTATGTACCAGCCCGTAGCCGCATACATCCGTATGTGCTTCGGAAGGGACATCAGGCTGGACGAACTCACAAAATCCAAAGTAATCGAGTTCCGCGACTACCTCAAGCGGATAGGGCTCGCACAAAACACCGTGTCTAACAAGCTGAACGTGCTCCGCACATTCACGAACATCTACAACGAGGAAGACCCGATCCCCATCACGGACAAACGGGTATTCAACGTCAAGAAAGAGGACACCGTGAGCGTATACCTCGACAAGATCGAGCTAAAGATGCTCGAAAACGCCCTTCCTAACCTCACCCCCGGCGACCGGTACTACGCAATCAAGTTCCTCGTCGGCGCTTACACGGGATGCCGCCAGTCCGACATCCTACACATCACCCCCGCGCATATCAACCATGGCATGCTGACCTACGTTGCAGAGAAGACCGGCAAGAAAGTGACAGTCCCTATCACCCAGAAGACCGCCGACTGGATTACCTTTATCCAGGAGCACTTCGACGAGTTCGACGGCTCAATGTCTTCTCCAGCCTCACAGCGAATGACATACAACCGGCACATCCGCCAGGCATGCAGGGCTGCACACATCAACGAGCCCACAGTCACACGGCGCGGCGGAAAGGAGAAAACCAGACCGAAGTGGCAGGCTGTCACCTCACACGCCGCCCGGCGTTCATTCGCTACCAACCTCTACCTCGCCGGTATGGATCCTCACCAAGTGTCCAAGCTCCTCGGACACTTCTCCGCAGAAATTACCCTCCGTTGTTACATCTGCGCCGAACGGACTACGATGCCCGAAGCGGCGCTCGCCTACTTCCAATAGCCATGACCGACATTGAAATCAAACGTGAATTCGCTGAACTCAAGCAGGAAATCATAGGTATCCGCGTGATGATCGCAACCCTCCGGAACACCCTCTCACCAATCATCGAGGAGGCGGAGGACTGGCGCACCTTCCAAGAGGCCGCACGATTCTTCTCGGTCAAGCCTACGACCATCGTCCAGTGGACAAAGAAGGGAAGCCTCGAAACCCGCTGGTCGCCGAAGAAGAACGTGAAGGTCGTATCCTTGAACGCCCTCATCCGCTACCGTGACGAGGCAACCAGCAGACTGCGTGACGACCTCAACAAGAAGTTCGCGGAACGGAACGAGAAGGTCTCCCGGATGCTTGAAGCGATGAGGGATAGCGACTGAACCTCTTACAACTTGTAAGCAATTCCATACATCTATACCGACACAATTTCAAATCCTTTCAGTTATGAAGAAAATTTTATTTGCGCTCATGGCGCTCGCCCTTGTCTCCTGCGGGAAGCAGGGGCTTGAACCCGAACCGGAACCGGCAAAAGAGGCAAGGTACTCATTCTGCGTTGTGGACGATATGTTCCAGACCCTTGCGCAGCAGTATGGCCCAATGGATGTCACAATCTACCTATCTGAATACAAGGGGAAGCAGAAGGTGGCGGTGAATGAGGTGACCAACCCGGGTACGGGGGCTTATTATTTCTTCACCGCAAACGAGAACGCAGAATATGTTACCGTCTATACCGTGGTAGAACGGAAGAGCGACGGGACAAAGGCCACGCAGTACATAGCGAACGCATTTTACCTAAAAGCAGGAGAGACTATCAAGATTGACTTATCGAAGACTACTCCGTCTTCCAAAAAGGAGCCGATCGCCGACTGATTTTTGATTGGGTGGCCCCGGGGTTAGTAGCCTCGGGGCTTTTGTTTCTTCGTCCCGTATCCGAGAAGGTTTTTTACTTTTTCTTCTTTCCTTTCTCGCGTAATACCGCTTTCTCCTTCTTTGAGATAAACTATTTTCAACGGGCGCAGAAACTCCTCTGGAGGTATAGGGATCATCTCCTTATATCTACCACTTTTAACTTGTTGGTTCGGGATGCGAATCGTCTTTATTCCTATACTATCGAATGCGCGATCTCGCTCCATATCGCTCAATAAGCCTTCTGGTTTCCGATGCTGTGAACCATCAATCTCAATAAGCAAAGAAATGGCCGGGATATAGAAGTCTGCAAAGAAAATCCGGTCTCTCTCAAATGTGTGAATAAGGAACGGTGCTTGCGGAATGAATTTTACCCTTTCCATCCACAAGTGTTTCGCTACAATGATTTCTTCATTCGTTGCCTTCTTTCGCAAAGCATAAACATTTGCAGCAACCCATTTCATCGTTTCGATGTCATCTCTCTCGATAAATGGTTCCATCATCTTCATATCATCCTCTTGCGAACTGATTTTCATGATGAAATTGCGATTTGCTTTTACTTCCGCAGCAATCGCTTTCTCGGTTTTTTTCTTCTTCTTCGCCATGGTGTTCAAAAACAAGTGCATTATATCTTTTGGCGATAGTCCTCCCCGAGCGTGAATGTGTTAGCGGGGCGATAGTAGATGTTGTTCGTTGTAGCAAATACGGGGAATGAATAATCATCCCTAATGTATTCAATAGCAAACTTTGCATCCTGAACGAATCTTAAAAAAACGAATGGTGCTTTGTTTGCAATGAACATCCCCGTACTCTCGCCGAATACGATTGCATCCTTCACTTTGGAGGTTCCGCATTTGAGCCGATCGCAGATGCGCCTGTATGAAAGCCCGTAATCTTGAAATTTCTCTCCATAGCCACGCTTACGACAAATCTCCTTCGCCTTCTTCCATTTCCTTTGCGGGGTAAATTTTGAAGGCAAGGACGCCAAAACTGTAAGCTGCCGGACGTAGTCTTTTCTCGATGCGTCTTCTACAATCACAAGAGCAGATAGGCCCATTTCAATATCTTTGATGCTCTCCCTGGAGAACCCGCCGATATAAATATCAGCGTGTTTCGGTCTCCATACCTTCGTCGCCTTGTTTTTCTTCGTGATAAGCACCGGTGCCGTGCGAAGTCTCGCGAATCGAAGATAAGTGTGGCCGCCACGCTCCTCCCTGGTGACGAGACCAATGGATTCAAGAATGGCGACGCGCTTTTTGCAAGTGTTGGGGGAGATGTTGGTAAGCTGGGCGAGTTTTCTATACGACCAGTCTTTGATTACCGAGGTTGGGCGGTGGCTTTTCACGAAGATGGCGAACGCAACAGCCTTGCGGTAGTCGGGAACCCCGACCACCTTCCGGTAGGTTTGTCTTGATAGCTTCTCTAACATAAAAAAACCGCATCGGCTGGTGAAGGCAACTGATGCGGGATTGTATAGAGTTCCTGCGCGGAATGGTCTATCTATTTCGGCGCACCGTCCTTCACTCGGTACGGTGCAAAATTGTGGATAATTTTCAACAAAAACAAGAGTTCGTTGAAAATTTAAGATAAAATTGTTGAAAATTACTTGAAAAAGTCGCTTTCCGCCAGAATATCCGCTCCTTCCTCCTTGGATATTTTGACATATTTAAGGAACATGCTATCAGTAGAGTGCATAGTGAGGAATCTGCACACCCGGATGGGAACCCCGGACTTGTAGAGTATCGTCGCACCGGTCCTCCTGGCGGTGTGGCAGGAGATCATGTTGCACCGTTGCTTTTTTTCCACAACAATCTTGTCTCCGCTCTTCTTGCGGATTTCGACGACATTGAGGAACGAGCCGCCGAGAGAGCGGCAAATCTTCTTTATCTCGCGGCCCACCTCCTGCTGGGTTATCCTCGGACACCGGCCACCGTTCCTTTCAAAAACCTCCCGGATTCTTGGAGATAATGGAAGGACAACTGTCTGGCCTGTCTTCCTTTGGACATAGCGCAGCTTCCCATCCTGCACATTATCTTCCGACAGCTGGGAGTAGTCCTGGAACCGGCCCGCGCAGTACACACCGACGACGAAGCAGTCACGCGCCCGCGCCTGTACCCCTTTTAGGTCCGCGCCCCATAGCATATCAACCTCTTCCTGTGTGAGAGCGATGCTCTCCGCTGGAGTGTAAGTGGTCTTGAACGAACGGAAGTCCTCGTTCGTGTGGATTCCCCGGTTGAACGCCTCGTTCATGACCGTCTTGAGTTTTGCGAGAAGCGTGGATCTGTAATTTGGAGAATACTTGAGCTCGTCCGCCTTCCGCTCGAACCGGAACAGCCAGTCCCCGTCGATGTCCTTCCAATCATCTTTGGTCCCCATCATGTCACTTATCCTCTCGTATGCCTGCTTCCTGAAACGGGCTGACGGGCACTCCCTCTCCGACCATTCCTTGAAGTAATCCCACAGATGCTCCGGCGACACCGTTATGTCCTCCCCGAGCGCGTATTTGATTGCGTTCAGGACATCGGTCCGCTTGAATGCAGTGACCTCTTTCTCGACGAGCTTCGCGTGGATGGGGCCGAGGACAGCCCAGACATCCGCGTCCTTGCACATCTTGTCCGGTGTGCGGGCCTTCTGGTTCCAGAGTTTCGTTCTGATGGAAACCCCGGTGGACTTGCGGAACTTCTCGCCGTGTGCTGAAACGATGAGTCGGATTGGAGAAACCTCCTTGTTAGGGTAAACGAGATTAAATGTGTGCTTCATAACTTTGGTACTTTTTATGGTACTTTTTTGTCTTTTTATCGTGTCATGTATGTCAGCGTTAACTGACAAATTTGTTTTGTAAAACCGGCTTCCACGCACTTGTGTTGCCGAAAAACATAAAAATAATAGGGTCTGAGACGGAATCTCAAAAACCCTATTATCGAGCCACTTAACAGGCTCGTATAGGGCGTTATCTGCGCTCTGTGCGGGGCTTTTTTATAGCACATTGGCACTTTTTTGGCACTTCTCTTTTATCACTTCTTCTAATACATCTTTCAATCCTTCCCAGTTCGCTATCACAACCTGCTGGTTGTGATGGATGTCGTTCTGAGGGGTGATCTGGTTCCGTTGTTCCTTCATGAGCATGGAGCCCCTTCCGGCCACGAGCCAGTTGAGGTTCAAGTTCGGGCATGTGTTGGAAATTTTCATCAGCACATCGACGGACGGCCCCTTGATTTTGATGGACGTAATCGTTCCTTGGGCAAGTCCGCACCTTTTCTCGAATTCCCTTTGACTGACACCTAACTGGCTTTCTATGTACTCCAGTAGCCGATTCTTAAAATCTTCCATTCTTCTAAAAGCACCCCAGCGTAATTTTTAATTAAAATTTTCCACAAAAAGTTTGGAATTGTGGAGAATTATCACCACCTTTGCCCTCGGAGTTTGACAAAGAACGGCACTTGGGGTGCATAAAATGCCCCTCCCAGCCAAACCGGGGTATACAGCAACTTACTTCGGTAAAGATAAGGAAAGTGTTTGAAAATTCCAAGTGCCGTTAATTAAACTTCCTCCCGCCTATCCGAGTATTTGGTAGGTCGCGATATTGGATGTTCTGTGCGTCATCGAGAACATAGCAGCGGAAAAAGCTGCGGCTTGCGGAAGAGAAATGCCGTATAAGGGGAGCGTAAGGCAACCTTGCCAATCAAATCAAAAGTCCGTAATGAACCAATGCCTCGTTCCAAGTCGGGGATGAAAGAATTCAGAGGACGAACTAACTATAATAATATATGAAGGAAGAAAAGATTATGACCTCCGCAGAGCTTCTCGCGGAGCGGAAGTGGACAGAGTTTTTGAAAAAGATCCCCGTCGGATTCTCCGACTGGCGGATCTCGGACTACCGCGACTTCGTGTCGCTTCGGTCGGTTGCATCCATGATGGGCAAGAAGAAATCCTGTGACCGAACCTTCTCCATCAACCAAAGCAAGGAGGATGACACCATCTATATCATCGAAGTAAAGTTGAAGGAAAATGGAATTAGTTAACGCACTATCCAACCTTGTTGATTCCGTGAATAAGGTAATCGTTGCCATCGACAATGACACCCGTGTCATGACCGTCGGCGAGGCCGCGTATGTGCTTGACAGGTCCATGCGCTCAATTTACCGTTACATTGACCAGGGTAAGCTGAAAAAGGGCTGTGCGAACGGAGTAGACGGAGTTTGGGCGAGAGATGTTTACAAGATGATATGGAAACGATAAAGAAAATCATCGCGATATTTCTCATGTTCTTGTCCGCCGGATCGTGGCTATGGCTCGTAATCCTTGCGATTGTCGAGGAAGCTCCGGGAAAGCAGACTTTCTTGTATATCGGTTCCGGTATTCTGTTCTCCATATCCGTCCTGTGCGCCGGATATATACAATCTAAAAAAGAGGACGAGGATGGATATTAAGAATAACGGAAAACAAGTATAATCCTTTTTTTTATTTCATAATATTATCAATTATGCCGATTGTAAAAGCAACAGACCAGTTCCCGGCTCGTCCGGTGGTCATGCTCGTTTACGGTGTTCCGGGCGTGGGAAAGACTTCCCTTTCAAACACCGCTGAGAATCCAGTCCTTGTTGACTGCGATCGTGGCGCCGACCGCGCCGTTCTCCGCAAGGATACTCTCGTCTGCTCCAGATGGGAGGACATTATCGCCGAGAAGGAGACCTTCAAGGAGTACAAGACCGTTATCATCGACACCGCAAAGGCGTGCCTCGATGATTTCCTTTGCGACTATGCCGTTCGCATGGACGATGCGTCCAAAAAGAACAAGCTGAAGATGTTCGGTTATGTTGGTGACGCATTCAAGGCTTTCGTAGCCTATCTCCGCTCTATCAACGTGGACCTCATTATTCTCGCCCACGCCGCAGAGGACAAGGATGGAGACGACCGAATCTTCTACCCGTCCGTCACCGGCCAGTCCAAGGACCTCGTGCAGCGCATCGCTGACCAGATCGGATTCCTCTCCTACGGCGCAGACAACTCCCGCGTCCTTCACTTCCAGAAGAACCACCGCATCGTGGCAAAGGACACCGCCCGGCTCGGCGACATCATCATCCCCGACGCCAGCGATCCCGCCTATGCTACGGCTATGGCGAACATCATCTCCGCTACCAAGACACGCATCCAGGAGCGCACCAACGCACAGAACGAGGCCCTTGACGCAATCAAGGCCGCCGAGGATGCAATCTCGAATGTGACTGACGGCCCGACCGCAGACGAAGCCCTGGCCGCCATCAACGCATGCCCCGGAGCGGATGTCCCCGCCCTCAAGAAGAAGCTCGGCGCCGCAACCAAGAAGCTGAACCTCAAGTTCGACAAGGCGTCCGGCAAGTTCATTCCAGCAGAGTGATGAAACGCATTTCAATCACAACCCTTGAGACCTATCGCAAGTTCCTCGCGGGTGATGAGTGGACCACGCAGCAGAGCCTGATTGATTCGCTTATCACCCCGTTCGAGGGCAACGAATACACCCGCATCGGGTCGGCGTTCCATGCGATAGTCGAACAGGGCGAGTCGATAGTCGAAGCGCTGCAAGACCCCGGCAAGTTCCGCGTCACCGTGGAAGGCTGGCCGGTGGTATTCAACGAGGAGCAGGTGGCAATGGCGCTCAAGTATCGCTCGAAACTCCCCTATGCCTTCCGTGAGGAATGGATCGGGCGCGAGTTCGACACCCCGTCAATGCCGATTTGGGTTCACGGTCGCGTCGATGTCCTGCACGGGACTTTCGTCCGCGACATCAAGACGAAGTACAGCCCCGTCAAGTACGACGACTACGCGGAATCCGCCCAGTGGAAATTCTACCTCGACCTCACGGGCCTCGACACCTTCTATTTCGACTTGTTCGAGTTCCCAGGCTATAAGAAGGACAAGCACGGCTACGATGTCTCTTCGCTCGGAATCAAGCCTTATGGCGCTATCGAGTGCATCCGTTACATCGGCATGGAAGAAGAGAACAAGCAGCTTGTCTGCGATTTCACAGACTTTATCGTAAAACACAATCTCACGCAGTATCTCAAAGAACGCGAAAACAATTAAGCACTATGGCAGCACTTACCCAGCGTGGTTTGGTCTACAAGGTAGGCCAGACCGAATCAAGACAGTACAAGGACAAGACCTTCTATTCCCGCGAGCTCATCCTGGAGCAGCCCAGCTATGACCAGTACACCGGCGAGAAGCGCAACAGTAACTACATCTCCTTCGAGGCCACCAAGGAGGACATCTGCAAGGCCCTCGACAACTACCCGGCAGGGAGCAAGGTTGAGATCGAGTTCGTCTGCCGCGGCTCCCTCTTCCAGAAGAAGGACAACTCCGGGGAGGGCGTCTTCGTACACCTCGAAATCCGCAATATCGCCCCGATGGGCGCGACCCGCAGCGCGGAGGCTCCGGCTGGTGCGCAGCCGCTTCAGGCAGCACAGCCCGCACCGGCGCCCGCCGCCCATCCCGCATCCAATGGCGAAAAGGGTGACTATGATCCCGATCTTGGATTCTGATGATCTACCACAACCAAGACCCTTTGCAGAAAGCGAAGTTCCTCGCGAGGGCATCCTTCCTTGCCGAAAAAGGGAAGGATGCTGACCTCACGGAACTTCGCTCAACTGCGAAGCGGACGATCCCCCAGAACAACATTTGGTGGTCGTGGTGCTCGTTGATGGCGGAGACCATCGGTGACTTTCCGGAGAATGTCGCCCGTGATGTGAAGCGGGAAATCCTCGGGAAGAAAAAGGTGTTTAATGTTTTCAGCGGGGAGGAGACCGAAGAGGACTTCCACACCCACGAAATGTCCGACGAGGAGATGTCCGATTTCCTCACGAAGGTCAAACAATGGGCCTTCTCGACCTACGGCTGGTGGCTCCCTTCCCGCGAGGACCCCGGCTTCGAGGATATGATGCGGGAGTATGGAAAAAGGAGGTAACAATGGACCGAGCAATAGATGTAATCGCATACCTGCTTGCGAAGGATGTTGCGAAGAAGGAAAAGCGCACCATTGACGATGTGATTCAAGAGGCGCTTGACTATACCAAACCGGTGCGCATCACTACCGAGAAGGTTATCGAGATAGACGATGCTACCGTGAATCGCATCTACGCGATCTACCCTGGGAAAACCGACAGGGGCCAGCGTGGTATGTGCAGCACCGGCAAATGCGCCAAAGACCGCGACCGCATCAGAACACTGCTTAAGACACATACTCCCGAGCAGCTGGAGAACGCAATCAAGAAATATGTCGAGGAGCAAGAGGGACGGTATCTCAAGAACTTCTCCACTTTCCTTAACAACATCCCAGAGGACGGGCTGGAAGAGCCGACGCTTTCCTTTGAGGACGACCTTCGCGCAAAAGGATACAGATAATGAACAGAATAGACAAGGGAGAAATCTACAAATGGTTCAATCTGTTTGTGGGCTGGAAAGAGGATCCGCTTGTTGAAATACGTATCATAGGACACGGGAGGACTGCAAGCGGATATTTCACTGACCCGGATTCCATCGCGGAATGGATAGAACGGTACGATACCGACAATATCTATTTCACCGTCAACTCGGTCAGTTCCGGCAGCAAGGGACGCGCCCAATTCCAGAAGATTATCGAGCGACCGTCGTCAACCACGACAGATAAAGAAATATCATCACGCGAATGGGCCTTCATTGATATAGATGTTGACCGCATAAAAGACACTAACGCTACGGAAGAGGAAACCCAGTACGCAAAGGCCGTTGGCCGCCGCGTTGTCCGCTTCCTTAAAGAGCAGGGTTTCAGCCAACCAATCGTCACATTCTCCGGCAACGGAATCCATATCTACTTCCGTTGCCAAATGCTCAACACCGACGCGAATACGAAGACCATCCAGGGATTCGTCGAAGCTCTCGGAATGATGTTCAACGATGAGCGCATCAAGATTGACCCGGTAATTTACAACGCATCCCGTATTGCGAGACTACCGGGAACGATGTCCGGAAAGGGCCGCATAGACGATCCTGAGCGACCGCAGCGCATGTGCCGAATCCTATCCTTTCCACAGGAAGTAAGGATAAACGACAACGCATACTTTGAGAAGATCGCCTCGCTCATACCGGAGCCTCCCAAACCGAGCAGGGAAAACGATTGGGGTCGCGAATCTTTCGACCTTCAGTCGTTCATCCGCAAGCACGGAATCGCCGTCAAGCAGGAGGTCCGAGCGGCCGGAGGTACGCGGTATATCCTTGACCATTGCGTCTTCGACCCGAACCACAAGGCGAAGGACGCGATGATATTTCAGTATGACAACGGGGCCATCGTTTACAAATGCCTTCATGCAAGCTGCTCGCAGTACAAATGGAGGGATGTTCGGTTGCTCTACGAACCGGATGCGTACAACACCCGCGAGGAGGTGTCAGATTTCGCCTACAAGCGGCGTATGCAGGGCGTGGAGAGGAAACCCTTCACCCCGGTTGAGGAGAGCCCCGAAAAGGGCCCCGTTTGGCTTTCTCTTGACGAAGTGCCGACGCTCGACCCGGACAGCATCGAAAGCATCGCCACCGGCATCAAGGAACTCGACAAGAAGATGTTCGGAGGGACGATCCTCCAGCAGCTCTCCATCATGACCGGAAGACCCGCCTCTGGCAAGTCCACGATACTGAACACGATTCTCTTGAGTTCCGTCCAGCAGGGCTACCCGACCGCCATGTTCTCCGGTGAGCTGCCTGACTGGGTGCTCAAGTCTTGGATTACCTTGCCCGCCGCCGGGCGCAACTATGTGAAGCCTTCCTTGAAACGCAACGATTCGTGGTATGTCCCGAAGGAGGTCGAGTCAAAGATCCTCCAGTGGCTGAAAGGGAAGCTGTACATCCACAATGCTGAGTACGGTGACAACTGGGGCCAGCTCCGCAAGGACATCCTCGACATCATCAAGAAGGGCGCGAAGAACATCATCCTCGACAACCTCATGACAATCGGGCTTGATGATTCCGAGTGGGATAAGAACAAGGCTCAGATCGGGTTCATTCACGAACTGCACGACATGGTGCGCCAGGAGAATGTGCATATCTGGCTCGTCGCCCACCCGCGTAAGCAGTCTGCGTTCCTTCGTTTCGAGGATATTTCCGGTGCATCGGAGATTGGTAACTTTGCCGATAATGTCTGCATTGTCCATCGTATAAACCAGGACTTCGAGAACCAGGCGAAGGCATTCTTCCCGAAGCATAAACTTGAGGCCATCAAGGACGCCGGATATACCAACGTGGTGGAGATCGCGAAGAACCGTGTTCCCGGTCTTTATATAGGTGATCTGGTCGGTGTGTTTTACGAGCCGGAAACCAAGCGCATGAAGAACAATCCGGTAGAGATGTTCCAGTATGGCTGGGATTCAACTCCCGTTCAGCAAGAACTACCCATGACCACCGATAATTATTGGTACGATAAAGAACAAGACAATGAACTCGAATTCTAAAATCAGGGTTTACACCAACGGACTTGTCGTCGAGGGCGTAGGCGCTTACGCATACGTCGTTCTCGAAAACAAGAACTGTGGAGTTGTTGATTTTGGCGAAGGCAAAGGTACTGCATACGGACCGTCCGAGTTAAAGTCAAAATTTTCCCAGGCTGGCCCGGCAACGGATGAAATGCGCATGAAGATGCGGGCCGTATATGAAGGGGTTCGCCACTGTCCCGACAACACGGAGGTGGATGTGTATACGGATAATTTTCTTATAGATACCGTACTTCGGATGACGGAACCACACCAAGAGGACGGAGATATTGCGATTCGCTATCGTAATTATGTCGTCCAACACGGTATCAAGCCAAATTTTATCATCTGCAAGCACTATAACGAAAAGGATTTACCAGCCAACGATCATGACGAATGGACCTGGCTGGCGTATCGAATGTGTGAAAAAGAAATCGAAAACTATGGTACTAATCGAACTACATAGCGGGTCTGGCAGTCTCTGGATCAACCCGGAATACATGTCGAGCCTTACGGCGGCAGGAATCGGTTCTGCTGTATTTATGGCTAATGACCATGTTCCCGTACTCGTAAAAGAGAAACCGGAAGAAATATTAACGTTAATACAATCGGCATCGCAATGAGCAGGAAGTCAGCAGTTAAAAGAGAGATGGAGGGGGCAATATATGCCGATGTACAATCCTCCACCATACCGGAAGAGTTGAAGGCCATATACATCATGGCCAACGCAACCGAGCTTATGAGCGCGCAGGCATTTGAAAGGCTTAAGCACGTCTTTCGTAAGCACGGATACATAATCAATGAGAACCAGCTTCTCACCGGCATCACGCAATACTGCAAGATGATAAAGATGGCGTCCTATCAGTTCTTCCAAAAAGTTGAACCGCAGATAATGAACGCAACATTCTTTGCGGGGAGATACGAAGACGATACCACCGGAAACGTAAGCGCATACGATGGCTTTAACGAGGATTCGTGTGAGATATGCAGGCTTGTCATGCTTTATATCGACAGGACTGCAAAAAACAACGACGGTTACGCGAAGGTGTTCAAGACGCTGCGACAACTTCCTCCTGGAGGAATTTTCAACGACGAAGATATTTCTAAATACAAGATGAAATGAGCAACATAATCATTGGAATAGACCTTGGTGCCGCAGGGGGCATCGCCGGATCTTGCGACAATCGGTAACACACTATCAAATCAAATAAAACATGCAAAAAGACATTATTTTCACTGCCAGTCCCTCCGAAATGTCGGGCAAGTATGTGGCAGAAGACCTTTTCCGCAAATGGAAAGAGGTAGTTGAGAAGACCGATAAGAAAGACGGTCACAAGTACAACGAGGAAGTCGAGAAGAAAGAAATTATTCTCAAGAAGGGAACGCTTCTCGATTCTGACAGCATCCAAAGCGTCCTGTTCCACATCCAGGCCGGAGACATTACCGGCGTTTACTGCTCCGCCATCCAGCGCCGGGCCACCCTCGCCACCCCTCCCACCTGGCAGAAGCCATGGAAAATCCAGCTGGAGAACTCCATGAAACCCAAGAAGCACACGGTTATCCTCTACGCCAAGACCGTTGCGGATGCGCTGGCCATCACTACCGAGTACATGGAGCGCACCTACGACGGCCAGTTCACTTTCAAGAGTGTCGGCAACTTCGACGATGCCACCTTTGTGGCTCCTAAACAACGCCAGCTCAAGGAAGGCGAGAAGGCCCCGAAACTCACGTTCTACATCATTTCCGTCTCCGCCAAATGGCACGATGATGACGATGTGCAGAATGGCACCATCGTGCTCCAGGCCGAGAATGTGGACGAGGCCCTGGCTGTGATTGAGAAAATCATCCGGGAGCGCCGTGAAAAATTCGTGAAGGACCTCAAGGCCAGCTCCAACGACAAGGAGCGCGTGAAGAAGGAGACAGACAAGCTCAAGGCCGGTTTCGTTCTCACTCTCAACGAGGCCAAGAAGGTCAACTGCACGGACATTGTTCCGAAGGAACTTTCCAACGAGTTCTATCCAGACGATTGCAAGTAGTGGGGGACTGGATAGACATCCGCGAAAGGTGGCCCGGGGACGGAGAGCTTATTTCTCTTCCAGATATGAAGGCCATTTATGAGGTGCGTGGCGTGTCGCTCTATAACAAAGGGCGGCTCGCCATCCCCCTCTGCCTCGTGGAGAAATATAAAATCGAGAATATATAAGTGATGGCAATTATCAAAGTATTAGTCATCGAAACGGACAAGCGCCGGTCGAAGGAGATCCGCATCTTCGGCATCCCGGTTTACTTGCGCCGCGTGATAGACTTGAAGGACAAAAAGAGAAAGAAACATGGGCTTTAATCGCTATTATCATACCAAGAAGGTTGAGTTTGAAGGAATCATCTTTGACAGTGATCCGGAAGTTGACCGCTATCGCATACTGCGGGAGGCTCAAAAAAGGGGCCTAATTAGCAGTCTTGAGCTCAAAAAGGTATTCACCCTTATCCCGAGGCAGACGGATCCCGTAGAGGTCAAAATGAAGACCAAAACAAAGGTCGTAGAGCAGTTCCGGGAACACCCCGTAACATATGAGGCCGATTTCGTCTATTTCAAGGACGGGAAAGAGGTTGTCGAGGACGTCAAGGGCTATGCCACGGAAGACTATATCTTAAAGCGCAAGATGATGCGCTACTTCGGGCATCCTATCCGTGAGGTGTTCGACCCCACCATTGACTACCCGGAGATTGCAGCCGAACTCAATATCGAGCCACCAAAGCCCAAGAAAAAGAAATCCAAGAAGGATCATAAGCCAAAAGAACATCCTGCGAATCCTGGTCTATTTGAATAATTATTCGGACATGCTGACACTAAAAGAATGGCTCGAAAAGTACGGGCAGGATTCCTGCGCGGGATGCCAGTATATCAACCTTGAAAAAGCGCACTGCTCTTACAAAGGTGGCTATTGCGCAAGATACGACCAGTACCGGAGCGATGAAAAGCGTTCGCAACCACAACAATTATCAATCTTATGGACCACCCCACCCCCCACCACCGAATTTTCAGTCACTGTCTGCCTGCCCGGATATGGCAGATTCGCAGGCGGAACTTACGACATCTATCGCACGTTCAGGGATGAGCGAAAGGCCCGGGACTACTACACGGATATGCTTGTTCGCTATCCGAACAGAGAAGTAAAATTTGAAAAGAAACCATAACATCAAAACATTATAAACGAGAAAATTATGAAAACAATTAAATCATACAAAGGATTCAAAAAGGATATGACTTGCCGCGATTTTAAGTACGAGGAAGGAAAAGAGTACGAGACTGGTGGCAATATCAAAGCTTGCGAAAATGGATTCCACGCCTGCGAGCGTCCGCTGGATGTGTTTTCTTATTATCCCCCGGCGGGAAGTGTGTACCACGAAGTAGAACAGTCAGGAGAAATGTCCCGTGACAGCGACGATTCAAAAGTTGCTTCTTCTAAGATTAAGATTGGCGCTCGCCTGGATATTCGTGGACTTGTTTCTGCCCAGATTGAGTATGTAAAGTCTCATACCACAACGGAGCATACTGATCCGAAGATGGCAACGGCTGGCGATAGTGGTGCGGCAACGGCTGGCTATCGTGGTGCGGCAACGGCTGGCGATAGTGGTGCGGCAACGGCTGGCGATAGTGGTGCGGCAACGGCTGGCGATAGTGGTGC
>CAMHNQ010000069.1 GCA_946186495.1 uncultured Bacteroidales bacterium | reverse complement strand
CAAGATCCTGACGGTTTGCCGATAGAATTGTATGAAAGGTAAATTCCAATTTATCAACCACAACTTAAAGGAAAAAATATGAAGAAAGTAAAGATTACCGTCCTCAAAACGATGCTGAATGAGGACTTGGCAAAGGAATATGGCATCTGCGGACTGAAAGCGTGTCCGATGATGAAGGAAGGTGATGTGTTTTATGCCGACTATGCAAAGCCTGAGGGTTTTTGTGACGAAGCATGGAAAGCCATCTACCAGTATGTGTTTGCCCTGGCTCATGGTGCAGACAAAGGGCTGTTCTACTATGGCGATTGGATTAAAGAGCTCGGTGTGGCCGTTGTCAGTTGCAATGACGGCCTTCGTCCTGTGATAATGAAACTTGAAGCGACAGATGAGGAAGCCAGGATGGATTATTCGCCAATAGAAAGATGATGAACAATATGGAACACAAAATCCTGAATAATGGACCTGAAGACCGGTGCAAGTGGTGATTTGTCGCTGATTCGAAAGATTGATCAATAGTTTTACATCTATGGTTATACTGATAACAGGTGCTTCTCATACGGGTAAGACGCTTCTTTCACAGCGGATGCTTGAAAAATATATATGTCCATGGATCATTTGAAGATGGGTTTGATCCGAAGCGGAAAGACTAATCTTACTCCAGAAGACGATGATGCCCTAACGGAATATCTTTGGCCCATTGTCCGCGAGATCATCAAGACGGTGATCGAAAATCATCAGAATCTCATTGTAGAAGGCGGCTATGTTCCATACAACTGGAGAGAAAGCTTTGAAGAAGTGTATTTGAACTCTATCCGTTTCATTTGTCTTGCCTTCACAGACAAATACATTGACCAACACTTTTCCGAAATAAAAGAACACAGTTCGGGTATTGAAAATCGGCTGGAAGACAATTGCACTGTTTCCACTCTAAAGAATGACAACAAGCACTATATTAATGGTTTTAAGACGGTTGGAGAAAAGGTCTATATGATCGACTCCGATTATGAACAAGTGATTCAGTCTATTTTGGACATTTAAATTCAATTTTCAAAAATAATACTATGAAAAAAGTTATCATAATTTCAACCAGTCTCCGCCCGGGCTCGAACAGCCATGCGATGGCGGAGCAGTTTGCCAAGGGCGCGGAAGCCGCCGGGCATCAAGTGGAGTTTGTCTCGCTCAGAGGCAAGGAAATCAAATTCTGTGTCGGCTGCCTGTCGTGCCAGAAGACGGGCGCGTGCGTCATCAAGGATGACGTGCCGGCAATTATGGAGAGCGTGCTCAACGCCGACGTGGTCTGCTGGGCCACACCCATCTACTACTACGAGATGAGCGGCCAGATGAAGACCCTCATCGACCGCATGAACGCCATGTATCCCAAGGATTACAAGTTCCGCGAGGTCTATCTGCTGACCACCGCGGCCGAGAATGAGGAATTTGTGCCGAAACGCGCCGAGGGCGGTCTCACCGGCTGGATCGACTGTTACGAAAAGTCCGCACTCAAAGGCCACATCTTCTGCGGCGGCGTGGGCGGCCCGAACGAGATTGCCGGCAACGCCAAACTGCAGGAAGCGTTTGAGATGGGGATGAATATCTGTTGACAATCAGGTGGTCACAAATTAGAAATGGTTGGTTTTGGGGCGTTTCGGGTGTGCTCCCCGTCGGGGACCGTTTCCCGGGCGAACGCCGATGCTGCTATTCGCCGCCGAAGGTATCCTCGGGATGGGGGTGCCGTGGCGGCTTTGGCGGATGGGAAACCGAATGTGCAAGTTCTTGAGAACGTCCAATCCGTCGGCCTGGTTTTCCCTACTTCCTTTCCCGGTACTCCTTCGGTGATATTCCCTTCAGGCGTGAGAAGAACTTGCTGAACGAGGGCAGGTCGGCGAAGCGGAGGCGGTCGGCGATTTGGGAGATAGAGAGCTGCGAGGTGCGCAACAGGAACGCCGCCTCCATCACCAGCATCTGGTTGATGTAATCGACTACAGTGCGCCCGGAAACTCGCTTTACAATCCGCGACAGATAGTCGGGCGTGATGTTCAACTCGTTGGCATAGAACCCGATGTCGTGATGCTCCACAAAATGCTGCGGCAAAAGACGGCTGAAGCCGATGAAGATTTCCTCCATGCGGTGCGGAATATGCTCATGTGCCTCCACTTTCTCCTTAACATTGTGGAAATCAAGCAGGAAAACCGCGTAAAGCATACGCAAAATCTGCTGCTTGTAAAGGTTGTCCGAATGCAGATAGGCGATGATTTCGCGCATCCTTGCCTCAAACGAGGCGGCCGTTTCCGCAGGGAGCGTCAGCTTCGGATCGGTCAGCAACATGACGGGCTTGTAGGCCAAGCTGATCATGTCGCGGGCCACCGGTGTTTCGAGCGTGGTGCTTTCGTCCGCCAAAAGACAAAAACCCCGGTAGTCGTCGGAAATGGCGTTGACAGTGACGGCCATGCCCGGCGAGTAGATGTATAGGTCGCCCGCACGTAGCCGGACCTCCCGGCCATTGTAGGTCAACGTAAGCTCTCCCCGCGTGACGAGCGTGAAGGTGTAACAGGCTAAAAAACCCTGCGTCTGGTTGGTCAGACTCGTCATCTGCGCATCGGTTTCCAAACAAAGCATCTTCCCGTCCCAACCATCGATCGGCTCCGCCCCGCTTATCCGTGTCCACCATTCTTTCAGTGTGTACATAATCGTCCGTCTCTATTTTGAAATGCAAATATACAAAAAATATTGTTCGGTTTCAGACAAATTTTGTTCGGTTTCGGTTTTGCCGTGTTGGGTTATAAAATGTAATTTTGCGGGCGTAAAATAATTTCAATTAAATAGTATTGACAATGGAAAAAGAAAAATCAATTGAAGCATTACAATTCTTCGTCACGAACCTCAACGCGCAGTCTTTCCAGCACAAGCTGCAGGCGAAGATTTTCGGTTCGTTGGGATTCAAGAAATTAGAGAAAAAATATTTGGAACACGCTGAAGAGGAACAGGGTTTTGTGAACCAGTTCATCGACCGTCTGCTCGATTTGGGCGGCGAGTTGAAACAGGAGGCTGTGGCGGCCCAGAAGCTGTACCAGGATCCCATCGAATTCCTGAAAGCCGACTACCAGGTGTCTGTTGACGGCATCGAGCTGCTGCGCAAGTGCATGGACGGCATCAAGGACGATCTCACCACCTTCGACATGATGAAGGAATATCTGAAGGACGAGGAAGAGGACATGTACTGGAGCGAGGAGCAACTAGGCCTCATCGAATGCATCGGCGCCAAGCCGTGGTTAGTGAAGGCAGCGCTTTAATCATCTATAAAAACAAGCTTTAATCATCTATAAAAACAATGACAATGGAAAATGTTAAAAAGGTATATGATTTCTTAGAAAACGCAGGAACGTTTTATTTGGCCACGGTCGAGGGCGACCAGCCCCGTGTGCGCCCTTACGGAGCGATGCTCTATTTCGAGGACAAAATCTACATCATGGCATTCGGCCAGACCAACGCCACCCACCAGATTGACGCCAACTGCAAAGCCGAGATCTGCGCATTCAAGGGGCAAACGCTCCGTATTGAGTGCAAGCTCGTGCAAGACAACCGCCCAGAGGTGGGAAAAGCCTTGGTCGAAAAGATGCCCGTGCTTAAGCCTGCCCTTGGCGAAAACTGCGAGAACGGAGTGATGTACTATCTGAAAGACGCCAAGGCCGATTTTTTCAAGATGATGGAATTGGTGGAAACCGTAAAATTCTAAACAGTATGAAAGAAAAAGTATTGCAAGCCATGCGTGAGGCAGGAAAGCCTGTCTCCGCGGGTGACGTGACCAAAGCGTTGAGCGCTGACCGCAAGGAGGTTGATAAGGCTTTTGCCGAACTGAAGAAGGAGGGTGCCATTGTGTCGCCTGTTCGATGCAAATGGGAACCCGCACAGAAATAGTGCACCCGTAAACATAGAATAAAGGGAGGGCCTGCGCTCTCCCTTTTGTAATTATATCATCAAATCATCAGCTATGAGAAAACGCGAAATAGATATCCGTGACCATGCGGGCGACATTATCCGCGCCCTGCGGCCGGGAATCCTGATCACGACAAAAGTCGGCGACAAAGTGAACTCCATGACGATAGGGTGGGGCACGCTTGGCGTCATCTGGGAGCGGCCCGTGTTCGTGGCCTACGTGCGCCAGCAACGCTACACGCGCGAGATGCTCGACCAGTGCCGCGAATTCACCATCAACGTCCCGGTGGGCGATTTTCCCCGCAGGGCATTGGGCGTGTGCGGCAGCAAGAGCGGTCGTGACATGGACAAGATCGCCGCCGCCGGACTGACCCCCGTGGAGCCCGAAGTCATCGGCGTGCCGGGCCTCAAGGAGTTCCCGTTGACCTTGGAGTGCCGCGTGCTCTACCGCCAGGAACAGGAGTCCGACCAGTTCAACGACGAGATCACCCGCCAGTTCTACACCATCGAGACGGGCGACCACATCTGCTATTACGGCGAAATCGTGGCGGCATATATCATTGAAGATTAGTCCGATGGTGACAATCACGCAATGACATATTCGAGAAAAGTTATATTTTCCGCTGAAATTGTGTATGTGTATTCATAATTTATGTACTTTTGCAGTTCATTTTGAATGATACGATATGAGTTATCTGCAAATGGGAAATAAAAACATACTTATAGCATTCTTTCTGATTTGCTGCGCCTCGCTTTCCGCGCAGACCACCTATTTTGTCTCCAACAGCGGCAACGACAGCAACGACGGCCTTTCGTGGGCCACGGCCAAGGCTACCATCGACGGGGCGATGGCATTAATCACCTCACCCAACGACGACTCGGTGTTCGTGTCAGTGGGCACCTATCCGGCCTGCACCATTAAGAACAGCACGCATGTGTACGGCGGCTTCGCGGGCACGGAAAGCCATCTCTATGAGCGGCAGTCCCTCTCCTACGGCATCGCCGCTGACAGTTCCTGTACTATTATTGATGCACAACACGACAACAACTATGCCGTACAAATCAACAGCTACTTTCACTACAACGGCAGTTATCATTGCCGGGAAAACACTTTCGATGGTTTCTATGTGACAGGCGGCAACCAGTACGGCATCTGCGACGAGGCAAACAATACCCACACGATTTCGAATTGTACTATGACTGGAAATGCCTGCGGTTTATCTTTGGGAATGTCATATTCCAACTCATACTACAATGCCGCGTTTCAAGTTTCGGACTGCAAGATTTATGGAAACACATTGAGCGGCGGTGTCCGGATGTACAGCGGAAGCCAAAGCTATGGTGCCACCTACGAGTTCAACAACTGCATGATTACGGAAAACACGGGCAGTCAATGCGGTGGAATATGTTTCAATGCTGGCTACACGACACCGTACAACACGGTCATTGTCAACAACTGCGACATCACGAAGAATACTGCTTCGGGCTTGGATGCCAAGGCTGGCGGCATACTGACGCAAGCCAACGATTTTCTTTATCATCCGACGAGAAGTGAATGGCAGATTATCAACTCGCGTATCATTGACAACACGGTTTACACCACTGCCACCACTGCCAGCGCGAGCGGCAGCCGGCCATACATCGCCGGAGGCATCAGCGTTTTCACCCATCCCGCGCACATTATCGGCTGTGTGATTGCCAACAACAGTGCCATCTCCACCGAAGGCATTGATGTGACCGGCGGTGTGGTCACCTATTCGTACGTCACATCATCGGGACCTTCCAGCGGAAACCCAGTAGGAAGGATGTATATGACGAACTGCGTGGTAGCCAACAATCTGGCACAGACCATCCATGCCGACGGCACAGGTGGTATCCGTACCACTTCCGCAGCCACGGTCAAGAACACGGTGATATGGAACAATATGCGCGGCAATGCTTCTAAGGATTTACGTTGGTCCACGAATTATACGTTTCCTTACACATACTGCGCTTGTCAGTCTGTCTCCACCAGCGACTTCGCCTCCGACAGCACCAATATCGTTCTGGACACGGCCAATCTGCCGCAGTTCGTGGCACCATCGTCTATGGTAGGCGCCACGACCATCGCCACGGACCAGTCGAACCTCGTTGCCGACTGGCACGTTCTGCCCAACTCGCCGCTGATTGACGCAGGCGATCCGAACACGGCATTCATCACCAACCTGCCCGCCACCGACATGGACGGCAACCCGCGCATCGGCAACAACCGTGCCGACATCGGGGCTTACGAGCTTTCCAACACCACCTTCAACCAGAGCATCACGTGGAATCAGGACCTCACCGCCGACCTCTCCGACGGCACACTGACCCTTAACGCCACGGCCACCTCCGGACTGCCCGTAACATACACCTGCAACAACGAAGACATCGCCACTGTGAACGGCAATGTGCTTACGTTTCATGGTGCCGGTTATGCCATTGTCACGGCCTCGCAGCCAGGCAATGCCACCTGGAACGCCGCCGCACCCGTCTCCAAAATCCTCACTGTGACGAGCAGCACTCCCGACCTGCAGCCGCAAAGCATCCTCTGGAATCAGGAGCTCACCTTCCCGCTGAGCGACGAGCCTGTGGTGTTGGCTGCCGCCGCCACCTCCGGACTGCCTGTGCAGTTCGCCTGCAGCGACGAAAGCGTGGCCACCATCAACGGCAGCATCCTGACGCTGCACAGCGTGGGATTGGCCATCATCACCGCTGCGCAGCCAGGCAACGATGAGTATGCCCCCGCACAAAGCGTGATGAAAATCCTCAATGTGACGGAACCCGTCGGCATAGACAATCACAACAAACAGAATCTGAAAGTTTGGCCCAACCCAACCAACTCCATTGTTTATTTGGAATGGGGAATGGACAATGCAGTTTTTTGGCTCACAGACAGTTACGGCACGAAAGTAATGCAGGGCCGGATAGATGCAAGCAATAAGAGTTTAGATTTGTCGGATGTTCCAACTGGCATGTACCTGTTACACATTCGGTCGCAAAAAGGAGAAACTTCGACCACAAAAGTTATTAAGTTCGGAGCAACAAGATAAATTGTCACAGACAAATATAATTATGCCGTAATTGGCAAAATGTAAATTCCCGTTTTATGGTTTTGAGGGTACGCACTGTCTGGTTTTCTAAGCTGAATGTTGAAGGTTATTAAGGGCGGTTTGTGCTTTTCCGATCCCATGAAGGGTTCCCTACCTTAAGTACGTAGGCATCCGTTTCAACAGACAGATATCCCCTAACGGGGATGAGCCCCCCCCCCCCCCGCCGGCACTGTGCCATCCATCAGTCCGAGACGGGTGGCGGAGGCGTGGTAGTTGGAGGTGGTGTGGGGCAAGGGAGGCGCGTGACAGCGGCTACGGGCGGAGCAGGCCCCGGAAGGAGAGGCCGTGGCTCGAGGGCCTCCTCCACGTGGCGGAGAAGGGCGTGGCAAAGCAGAGGGTTATGGGGTTGCAGTGAAGGTTGGAAGAGATGTAAGGAAATAATATCTGCTGACACAATAATGCGCCTTGTTTTGCGTTGATACTCCAAAACCCTGAAAAAAGAAATAAAAACGAAAAATAATGAATGAAAACATTATCCCGCATGTGGGAAACTACAAGAAATTGATTTCCTATCAAAAGGCAAATGCCAAATATTGCCTAACGTATTATTTCATAGAGCATTACCTAAAGAAAGGAGACCGCACCCGCGACCAAATGTTACAGGCGGCGCGTTCCGGAAAGCAGAATATCGTGGAGGGCTGCGCTGCCAGCAGCACATCTGCCAAAACGGAAATCCGGCTTGTGAACGTGGCCAAAGCGAGCATGAAAGAGCTTTTGGAGGATTACGAGGATTATCTCAAGACTCGGGGGCATCGGCAGTGGGAAACAGACTCGGTAGAGTTCCGTAGCATGAGGGATCTGGGGCGGAAGCACAACGATGCCGATTTTTACATGAAGTTGGCGGAAACGCGCCCGCCAGAGACTATCGCCAACATGTGCATAATTCTCCTCAACCAGTTGGACTACCTGTTGTTCAAGCAGTTGAAACGGTTGGAGCGGGATTTCATAGCAAACGGGGGCTTCAGTGAACGGATGTACCGTGTCAGGAAGAACAGTCGGGGTGGCCGCGCGTAGGCTCTGGGAGTTGTGCGCGACACGCCTGCCGCGCACCAAGATGTACGGTGCGTGACAGCGGCTACGGGCGGAGCAGGCCCCGGAAGGAAAGGTCGTTCCGCAGGGCCTCCTCCACATGGCGGATGTCCGTATCGATTTGCCGCAAACGGTGCTCGATTTCCTCGTCAGAGTGACGGGCATCGGTGAGGGCGTTTAGCTTCTTTTGGGATTTGCAGAATTCCAAACTGTTGTTGCGAATTATGGAACCGCTGGGAGATCGGAAGAAAAGTAGCTGAAAAATGAGATACCAATGTCACTTTTTCCTCAATCATCAAATGCTATATATTAGGAACACCATTGGGATCATCATTGGGATCATCATTGGGATCATCATTGGGATCACCATTAAGATCATCATTAGGACTATCATTGGGATCATCAAGCGGTCTGCTATGACGCGAGGTGCTGACACTATTAGATAATGCCCAGCCGCCAGAACGCAAATTACCAAGATATTCAATTAATGATGCGTCTTTCAGAATTCGCATGTACCTTTTCACTGAAGGGTAGCTCTTTCCGGTCAGTTCTGTCAACTCATTTAATTTAACGTGATCATGAGTAGCTAAATAATCCATAATAGCAGTTAATGAAACTTTGACCGAATTGTCTGTAGTCAGATTGGAAACATCAACAGATTTCTTTTCTTTCAATGGTTGTAAATTGTGATGGACATTTGGAAAAGTCAGAATCACGCAATTGTTCGCCAATGTCCATACTGGTTCTTCGCATCTGTTTTGTCTGCAGGATTCAATAATCCTTAAAGTACCACTTCCCACCATTTCGATATATCTTAATTGGTAAAACGCATTTGCAATATCCGGATTACGTAAAACAGAACGATGAACGCTCTTTAATCCATCCAAGGTGACACCATCCATAAGATTCCCACTATTAACAATTTCCAGATAATCGCTATATGCATTAATGGCAACAAAAGACTGATGGCTTTCATACGAACGATGAACTACGGCGTTTAATATTCCTTCTCGTAAGGCCAACAACGGCAATGACTCGACATCTGAGCGTAACATTCCTTCGATAACAACACGCTTAGGATATAGATTGTAAAGATAGGCGACCACTTCGTCAACAGCGGATATAAGACTAATATCGTATAACCTTACATCTGCCAAAGATGCTTGACCATTATCCGTTGTGAATACCGACACTCTAATTCTTGTTTGAGGTATAAATATGGAAGGCTGTTTTGACATTACCACAACACCAGCATTTGTGAAGGATTGGTCTTTTACAAATCCCATAGTTCGCATAATTTCCACTTCTGAAGCTGTCGCATACTTTCCATCTTTCCGTAGTAATACGTTTCGAATTTTTGATATGGCAACACTGTCTAAATCATCAATAGAAGCAGAAACTTGCGTTCTCCGTTCCCATCCTTCATCTAATGAATGTTTTTCTTCAAAAAGGCCAATCATTTCGTCAGATGAGGCAGCAACAGTAGTATCCTCTTTTCGTATGTAAAAGGCACCGTTTGCAACATAGGGCTTGTTCGGGCCTTCCCAAACAGAAACTATTGCAATGTTTTTGCCCTCTTTTTCAGAATGGCCAATAGTAAAAGGAAGTGTTGGGTGTATATTGTTGATAAGGCATTTGTTTATGATGTCCGTGGCTTCTTTTAGGCCAACACCTACAAGTTCGCCAAGATTATTGACCCCAATGAGCATAGTACCTCCTTGTGTGTTGGCCAAAGCACAAGCATTTTTAGCAATCTCTACGGGGTCTGCTGTTGGAATAGGCACCACATTTTGCCTATCTTTGAGTAAAAAATCCACTATATACGAATTGTCGCTCATAATCAAAATTCTTTTAATACATTAGCAATGAATACCTTGTCCCCAAAATTTGTACGGATATATTTTGCGATATCCAATTCATGGTCATAATAGTGCATCCAATTATTGGTGATTTCTTCTTTAGGTAAACCTTTGTGGTTCACAAAATCTTCCATAACAAAACATAAAGGATCAAACTGATGTAAGTCTTTGGTCTCAAAAAGATCCAACACTCTTGGAAGTTTCTTCCTTTGTCTTATAGTGTTATCATAGAAAGATGTGATGGCTTTGTTCAAATCTTCATCTTTTGTGTCTGGATGTTCACGCAGAACTAAAGATTTCAGCAAATTCTTGTATGTTTTAATTCGATTATCAATCACATACCAACAAGGTTTATGACATTCCCGAGCATGCTTAAATTCTTGAAAGGTAATACTTTCACTTCCGTCTCTGCCTGTTCCGCAATCAGGTCTGATAATTCCAAAAAACAGATCACACTCTTCAACGGCTTTTAAGCAATTGTCAAAGTTGTGCAGTCTTGGGTTAACTTTCATTGAACCCGACATTGACATTATTACATCATATTCCAACGTGATGAATTGTGCCTCAATGCGAAGCAATTGATCTTCAAATCCGTTCACTGATGAACTCACCATCACCGTAAATTTGTCCTTTTCTACCATCACACCGATTCAATAAACATTCAATGACTATACCAAATTAGTTCATGCAAGCTGAGTAAACGAACTCGGCTTGCAATTGCAAAAATACATTTTTTTTGTTCAATGCAATTAATATTGGATGATTGAAATTATTTTTGAAATCTGCTATTCGCATTGTTAACGGAATGCATTTTCCACTTGGATGGGATTCCCGAAGTGCAATACAATGGTGGCAAAAGGGCGTTCTTATTATATTATATGGAACTAGGGCATTCATGTTTCCAACCGCCTGAGGAAGGAGAGGTCGTGACAGAGGACATCCTCAGCCTTACGAATGTCCTCGTCGATTTCGGCAGGGCGGTGATGGGCTCGTTTCCGTATCCCTCCCAAGCCCGTCAGGGGGTCCCTATCTGTAGCCGTTGGCGATGCGGCATTCCCCACAACTCCGTGAGGGGTTGCACATCGGGCACAACAATGTTTTGGCAATCCGTTGAATATGAATCCCATCCGGGGATTTGAAACCGCGTGTGGGCATCCGTTTCTACAGACAGGCATCCCCTGACGGGGATGAATAACCCCGCTCACCAGCGCCTCAATCGGCACCGTGCTGTCCATCAGCCCGATGCGGTTGCCGGAGGCGTGGCGGTTGGAGGCGGTGTGGGACAAGGAGGTGCGTGGCGGCGGCTACGGGCGGAGCAGGCCCCGGAAGGAAAGATCGTTCCGCAGGGCCTCATCCACATGGCGGATATCCGTGTCGATTTGCCGCAAACGGTGCTCGATTTCCTCGTCAGAGTGACGGGCATCGGTGAGGGCGTTTAGCTTCATTTTGGCTTTGAAGAACAGCAAATCGAGAAATATCATCACATGTACCCATATCAAATATAAGACAAAAGGAAGCCAAAGTACTGGAAATTAGTGATTTATTTTTTGAACACCATATGAGTTTTTATCGTATTTTTGCCAAAAAGAATCAACACACAAGGAAATGAACGATTTTGAACTAGGTTTTAATCTTATTAGCTATATTGGCAGTTATAAACGACTGTGTCAATTTGCGCAAGTTATGAGCTGTGGAGGATATATTTCAATAACCGATGATGATATTCGGAAAGGCGTGGATTTCGAAAAAGCAAAGGAGAAGGCCACATTGAAGTCTATCCAGGGTTTTCTTTCACCGAAAGTAATAAAAGAAGCCAATGATTTCATTGAAGTGAAATGTGAAGAATGCTATCGACAGTTCAAAAAGTATAAGGATGATCACGAAAAGGCATAAAAAAACTTTATGCTAATGTTGCAATCATCAGTTATGTTTTTTCGTCATATTATCGTAGTACTCCTTTGCTTTTATAGCAACCGAGAAATCCCCTGTCTTATTTATTAAAAATCTTGACGAATGGAGATATTGGCATAGATTGTTGCATTGAATATGATCTTTCTGTGCTTCCACAAACAAACCGTCAGACTCCTTGTAAAGCGAATAATAACGATAATCATAAATTGACAATAGTAGTCGGGGATTTATTGGAATAGACACCTCTACACCTTTATTTGTCAGACCAAAATGTTGTTCATAACTGTCATCAGCTCGATTTTCGATGGTCACAGGATTATCACTAGTATAAAACTCTTCGGTTGAAGAATAATAGAAATGCCAATAACAATTAGTGAGATGGTGCGCTAAAATTTCCACTTGTTGTTCGTCAAGAAAAGTCTCGTTAGCATGAAGTAGCACCTCATCGATAGTAACTCCTATAGGCAAGTTTTTCATACTTGGAATATTCAATTCCTTTGACAATCCTTGTTTGAAAAGACGAGTCGCTTTCTCTGCTACATAGCGTTCGTTCTCAACAATCTGTGAACGGATATCTGGCATTCTTAACTTTTGTATCGCAATATTGCGTGCTAAAGCGAATTTGGTGTTTTTACTTAGTTTTATACGGGTACAACCATTTTTGAATGCATTATCCGCTTCTTTTGTTAGCAACTCTATTAGTTGGTTGTATTCACTCTCAATTTGGGTCGCAAAATATAATTCTAATGACAATTCGTCGACAGACTTATCTTCTTGCTGGTTTATGTAGTCTTCAGACAATCTATAAAAATTGTTAATAAAACATATTTCACTAACTTTTTTTGAGAATTGTTCTCCTGTTTGTTTTAAAAACACATGGACTGAGGAATTGCTATCATAGGTGAAATTTTTAAGATAGCACACGGGAACATAATGATGTTTTCTGTGTTCCATTGACAAATGAAAAATAGTTATTGAATAGTGTGAAAAAAACAAACAATTGCTAATTGCCGACAAAAAGAGCAATAATTGAGATGATAATTGCTACTATCGATACCACAAACCCTTTATCTTGAAAAATAGATGGATTTTTCAGTTTTGGATTATCATATAAGTATAATTCTCCTTTGTTGGTCAATTCAGGAAGAATCATTCCCCCAAAATCTGTTTCTTTACAACAGACAAGACCCTCATAAATTAATTTTTTCATAGGCATCTTATCTTGTTGCTTGACTGCCTCTATATATGTACTATTCTGTATTTGTTTAATAATTTTTTTCTCACGAGAATTTAAATATATTCGTTCCATCTCTACTTTTTTCTGTAAAATGATGTTATCTAAATACTGCAAGAACCGTGCCATTCAGTTCCTGTCATACTTCCTTTCCTTCCACCACCTCCACTTCTTCCTCAGTCAACCCATACAACCCATACACTATCCTGTCAATCTCCCGCTCTAGAACCGAGGTCTCGGTACAAAGATTAGTTTTCTATGTCCAAGAAAATGTCTGGAATATTTTCTTTTAATAGTGTTTTGTTCATATAATCATCAATTATATCTAATGGTTGCACATGCACAAGATTATATTTGGAAAAAATATTGTCGTCAGGTTGTTCTAATAAAAATGCACTAAGAAAAGAAGCCTCATTGTCTCCAATTATTTTATGGCATAAGGCAGTTCTTGACTTTAAGTATTTGATAAAATTATCCGCATTTTTAAGTAGTCGAACAACCATATCTAATTCAAAAACACTCATCACAATTGGAGGATTCTGCTTATCTGACAAGGTTCTGACCAAGGTCTCTTTAGCTGGCAAAGGATCTAATGTCACACACAATTTAATGACTTCCGTCACTTTATCGAATATCTTAAAATCAATATTGTTCTTTTCAGATTGATAGTGACACTTTTTAGAAAAGATAGCTTCTTCACAAACTATAGCTTGTTGCAATGCATCTGACACGGATTTCCTGTAATCATCCTCAATGCTATTTAAATCACCTTGACGCGAATTTAGTGTATATCTTTTTGACTTTACTTGTATTACTATAGCTGTATTATTATAGAGTACTAAATAATCTATATCTGTCTTTTTGTTTTTTCCAAAATAAATGTCAATATTCATATACAATTCATGGTCTTCAAATATCTGATGAAGTATATTATTTGTGATATTTACACCTGAATCTCCTCTGTGTTTAAAGCCCTCCAAATCATAGTAATTTTTTTTATCATTATACATCCAATAGAAGGGCACCTCATAAAAGGACTGTGCCACCAATTTTGAACATGGAATGTAGAGAGTCTTCCTATCTAATTTTACGATAGGTTTTTCCATTGAGAGGCTAATTTGCTCCATACATTCGTATTGTAATTTAGGTGCATTATTAAGATCAAAAGAAAAAACATTTACTATTTCCTCATAATCACTATCTTCATCAATAAGATCCGAGAGGTTAATACAAAACATAGAATTCAACATTGTTTTTTGTTTGTTTTTGTTCATTTCCATGGCTTTTAAGATTAGTTTTCGTCTAATTGTAGTAAACAACAAAGGAATCTTTGATATTTTTATCTTTTTATTCGTTAATAGCCATTCCGCATCTTCCCCATATTTGCAATTCAAAAAAGAAATATACTGGAAATCATATCCAAAATCGCCCTCATAGAACACGGATTCCTTATAAAAATCAGGATTATTTTTAAAATCACCAGAAAACGATTCAGAAGTGTTTGGCAGGTATGATTTATGTAATTCTTTCAATTTTTGATGAATATAATCATATTCTTTATCAAAATATTCTTCTGAGCACAAAGTTGAGTGTTTGTTGATATTTTTATACCATATGCCCAATATCAAATGCCATTCGTCCCTTGTAAGGTGCTCGTCAGATTCTTGACCAATATCCATATAAGCAAGACGGGATATTACTCCAATATATTCTTTCCCACAAATATGTTCATCTAATTGATTTAATATTGTTCTTCTTAGTTTACTTTTTTCCATAATCCAACATTTATGCAAAAATACTAAAAATATACCAACATGGATTGCTTATTGACATGATGAGAATCATCGGATAGTTAATTGCCTTTTTCAATTACCTCCACTTCCTCCTCCGTCAACCCATACAGCCCGTACACCAACCTGTCAATCTCCCGCTCCAACGCTGACGTGTCAGCGTTTGGATTGTTCTTCTTCAATTCTATTATTTTCTTTGCATTTGACGAAATCACCCCCTGTGTCGCATCATCGGCTTTGACAAATGGAAGTTGCTCTATCGTTGACTTATTTATTGCCAAATAGCCTCCAGCAAGGTGTTTGTCTTTAAACTTATTACGCAGATAATAAGATGTGTATTTT
>CAMHNQ010000068.1 GCA_946186495.1 uncultured Bacteroidales bacterium | reverse complement strand
AAAAGCTTTTTTCTGAGATACTTATGATTGGAAAACAAACATGCGAAACTTGAATAAAAATTCATTGTGGACTATTCACATATTTGGAAAAGTTGTATTTTTGCATTCTAAAAAGCAAATAGAATGCAAAACCAAGGGCAGGTTATTATACACATAGACGGCAAGTATGGTGCAGAGCCGCTCACTCCCGGAACAGAACTTCGCCGCACTGAAAGTCTATGGGTGGATGCCGAGGTCTATTATTATGGCACACTCATTGATGCGGGAGGCAAAAACAAGTCCAACATACACTTGGACACCAAGGACGGTGCGGTGAAAATAGATGCCGACAAGGAGTATCTTGCAAATTACCCAGGCAACCCATTATACAGAAAGTATGGGGTTGTGGCTGTCGCAAAGCAAAACATCATCACGGGTGCAATTGACAGTTCCTCCCTTAAATTGAAGGAACTGATTGAGTTTGAACCGAAGTTTGATATGGACTACCTGAAACAAAAGATTGAGGCTTCCACGCCGATATGGTCTGGTGTGGATGTGGACGAATACTTGCACGAAATAAGAGGAGGAAACTATGAAGGATGACAAAAAAGTTTTTTGTGACACAGGTTTTGTGATTCGCCTGCTTGACGAAACCAATGACCTGCATAACAATGCGCTCGGTTATTCCCAATACTTTTTGGAACACGATTACCTTTGCCTCCTGCCCTTAGGGATATCCTTTAAGTTGTTAAATTGTTGATTATGAGTGAATTTACGCATCTGCATGTGCATACCCAATATTCAATTTTGGACGGCATGTCCTCCATTTCGGCGTTGGTTGACAAATGCCTTGCCAACGGCATGAACGCTTTGGCCATTACCGACCACGGCGTGATGTACGGCATCAAGGAGTTTTCAGATACCGTGGCCAAGAAAAACGGCAAGGTCAAGGATGAGATCAAGGCCCTGGAGAAACAGCTTGCGGAACTTTCCGATGATACGGACATCGCTGGGTGCCGTCAGAAGATAGCAGACCTCAAGCAGAAGATATTCAAGCCTATTTTCGGATGCGAGGTCTATGTGGCGAGGAAGACCAACACCAATCCGGAGGGCAGCCGGCTGGTTCGTGAACATAAGGAGAACGGCAGCGGCTACCACTTGATCGTGCTGGCCAAGAACGAGAAAGGATATCATAACCTCTGCAAGATTGTGTCGCAGGCATGGATAGACGGCAAGTATTACCGTCCTCGCATAGACCGGTCGCTGTTGGAGCGGTACCACGAAGGGCTGATTGTCTCCTCAGCCTGTCTCGCGGGCGAGGTGCCCCGCAACATCACCAACGGGGACTATGAGAAGGCCAAGGACGCGGTGATGTGGTTCAAGAGTATCTTTGGGGATGACTACTATCTTGAGATTCAGCGACATAAGACTGACAAACCAGGCGGAGACCGGACAGTCTATGAGCAGCAGAAGGTGGCTAACGAGGGTATTTTGCGTTTGGCTGCCGAAACGAACACGAAGGTGATTGCCACCAACGACGTGCATTTTGTGAACGAGGAAGACGGCGAGGCGCACGATCGGCTGATTTGCCTCAGCACCGGAAAGAAGGTCGATGACACCGACCGCATGCACTACACAAAGCAGGAGTGGCTCAAGTCGCCTGAAGAGATGGCGGAGATATTCTCCGATGTGCCCGAGGCGTTATCCAACACGCAGGAGATTGTAGACAAGGTGGAGACTTACGTGTTGAAACACGCCCCTATCATGCCGGTGTTCGAGATTCCCGAAGAGTTCGGTACAGTGGAAAGCTACAAGCAGCGGTTCACGGAGGAGGACCTTCGCGCCGAGTTCGAGAGCGGCGAGGGTGGGGAAGGCCGCATCGAGAAGCTGGGTGGTATAGAACGTGTGTACCGTATCAAGCTGGAGGCCGACTACCTCCACAAACTCACCATGGAGGGTGCGATAAGGCGATATGGCGACCCCATTGACTCCGATATCCTGGAGCGCATCGAGTTCGAACTGAGTGTCATGCGTAACATGGGATTCCCGGGCTACTTCCTCATTGTGCAGGATTTCATCGCAGCTGCCCGCGACATGGGGGTCTCCGTGGGGCCCGGACGAGGGTCCGCCGCCGGCTCTGTGGTTGCCTATTGCTTGAAAATCACCGATGTGGACCCGCTGAAATACGACCTGCTGTTCGAACGTTTCCTCAATCCAGACCGTATCTCCCTGCCCGATATCGATGTCGATTTCGACGATGAGGGCCGATACAAGATTCTGGACTGGATCACCAAGAAATACGGCAAGGAGAAGGTGGCGCATATCATTACCTACGGCACGATGGCCACCAAGTCGAGTATCAAGGATGTGGCCCGTGTGCACGACCTGCCGATCCCCGAGTCTGACCGGCTTACCAAAATGATTCCAGTCAAGCTCCCCGAGGACCCCAAGACCCACAAGGCCCCGAAGGTCAACATCAAGAACTGCCTGGAGTATGTTCCGGAATTCAAGGCGGCCTACGAATCAAACCAGCAGATCCACAGCATCATCGACTTCGCCTCGCAGCTTGAGGGTACCGTTCGACAGGTCGGCATCCACGCGTGCGGGGTCATCATCGGCGCCGACGACCTCACCAAGTTCGCCCCCCTTTCAACGGTGGAGGACAAAGAGGCGAAGGAGGACATCATCGTTACGCAATATGAAGGGTCCGTTATCGAGGATGTGGGGCTGATCAAGATGGATTTCCTGGGCCTCTCCACTCTCACGATTCTCAAAGAGGCGCTGTCCAACATCAAGAAATCCAAAGGAGTGGAGGTTGACATAGATCATATCCCGTTGGATGATGAGGCCACCTACAAACTGTTCTGCGACGGCGACACGGTGGGTACGTTCCAGTTTGAATCCGCAGGGATGCAGAAATACCTGCGGGAGCTTCAGCCCTCCACGTTCGAGGACCTGATCGCAATGAACGCCCTCTACCGTCCGGGCCCCATGGACTATATCCCTCAGTTCATCGACCGGAAGCAGGGACGGGAACCCATCGTCTATGACATCCCGGTCATGGAAAAGTACCTGAAAGACACCTACGGCATCACTGTCTATCAGGAGCAGGTGATGTTGCTGTCGCGGCTGTTGGCCAACTTCACGCGCGGCGAGTCTGACACGCTTCGCAAGGCCATGGGTAAGAAACTGAAGGACAAACTGGATGCGCTGAAACCAAAATTTATTGCGGGAGGACAAGCTAACGGGCATGATTCCAAGGTGCTGGAAAAGATTTGGGCCGACTGGGAGAAGTTCGCCTCCTATGCATTCAACAAATCCCACGCCACCTGCTATTCGTGGGTGGCTTATCAGACAGCCTACTTGAAGGCACACTATCGTGCCGAGTTCATGGCCGCCAACTTGACCAACAGCGTCACGGACATCAAGAAAATCACCAACTTCATCGATGACTGCCAGAAAAGCGGCATCGTGGTTAAGGGGCCGGACATCAACGAGTCGGACGAGACTTTCACAGTGAACAAGGACGGCGATATCCGTTTCGGGTTGGCTGCCTTGAAAGGAGTCGGCTCCAGTGCGGCCGGCAGCATCGTCTCAGAGCGCAACGCCAACGGACCTTACACGAGCATTATGAACTTCTTCGACCGCGTAAACCTCGGCAACTGTAACAAGCGCTGTTTGGAGTCGCTTGCCTACGCCGGTGCCTTCGACTGTTTCCCCGACATCCACAGGGCTCAATATTTCATCACCAATGACAAAGGGCGCAACACCATAGACATGCTCATCTCCCGCGCCTCTTCCAAAGAGCAACACGCCTCTCAAATCGACATGTTCTCGGCCATGGCGGACGAGAGCAATGAAACGGCGGAGGACACCTTCGTGTTCCCCCAGTGTGACCCGTGGAACTACTACGACCAGCTCAAGTATGAGAAGGAGGTGGCAGGGTTCTTCATCTCAGGGCATCCGCTTAAGGAGTACCACGTCATCATCGACAGCTTCGCCAACGCGGACATGTCGGTGATGGAGGACACGGAGTTCCTGTCGCGGGCGGTGCAGAGTGGGAAGGGTGTGCAGTTGGCCGGCATTGTGAGCAGCGTGGTCAGCGGCACGATGAGGAACGGGAATACCTACGGCAAAGTGGTTCTGGAAGACAACAGCGGCTCATGGACGTGGTTCCTGCGGGGGTCCAACTACGAAAAGTACGCCTGGCTGCTGAAAACAGGCAATCGGATCTTCGTGAACGCCTCGGTGAAGCAAAACTCATGGGTCGACAAGAACACCCAGCAGACCGTGGTCCGTTATGATGTCAACCCCGTCTATATCTATCCCATCAACGAGGTGTATGAAAAACTCTGCAAGGGTGTGCAACTGCAGTTGCAGCTGGGCGACATCACGGGTGGCTTGGCTCTGAGCATCAAGGAAATGCTGGACAAATACTCGGGGAAGATTCCTTTTAGCATCCGCATCTTCGAGCGGGACAAGAATTTCCATTCGGATTTCTTCAACTTTGCCGCAAAGGTGGATCCAGAGAATTTTGTGCGTAACTTTACCCTGCCGGCGCGGTACAAGCTTGTGCTGGAAGGGTAAGATGAAGCGTTTTTTTTAGATGATGCTCATACTATTCTTCAGTGTCGGGCTCCGTCTCTGCCTGGTCAGTTTGTGTGGGCGCTTCCGGCGCGTCTTGCGTCGCCGGTGTCTCCTGCGCGGTAGTATCGGCAGTTGTGGTTAGGGCATTCGTCGTTGTTTCAGCCGAAGTTGCCGAAGTTGCCGAAGTCGCCGAAGTTGCCGGCGCGGAGGGAGCAGGCGGAGCCGGAGTTGCCGCCGGTGTCACGGGGGTTGGCGGCTGGGGCTGTTGTATCGCCGGTTGCGGGAAGTTGGGGATTGTGACGGAGATTGTGTTTCCGTAGCGGATTCCCGATCGGGTGCCGGCGTAGGCACGGAAATAATATAGGGTGCCGGGAAGCAGGTCGCTGACGGCCGTGGTGAAATAGCCGGTCCCTTGGCCATCGGAGGAGTGCGGCCCTGTGACAGAAGGGTAGGGGGATGTACTCCAGCAGATGCCGCGTTCGATGACGGGCTCTTCGCCCTCGTCGGCAACTTCCCCGCACACAGTCAGCCAGCCCGGGGCGAGCTGTGTGACAGGCAAGGTGACAACCGTGAGGACGGGATTTTGCGGCAGTGAGGTGGATTTCGGTTCCGCCTCGATGCGGGAGTTCTCTATATTATTCTCTTGAGGCTTGTTAGGCGATTGATTAGCATTTGCTTGTGATTGTTCTGCCTTTTCGGGGGCGGCAGGCTGATTAACCGTCGCCGGCCCGGGGGTGTAGGTGGACTTTCTGGAACGGGTGTCGAATTCGTCACGGTATTTGTAGGGGATGCAGATGCCGAGGCCTGCTTTCGCGCCGAAAGTAAACCGGGTCTTGTCTACTTGATAGTTAGACATGTTTAATCCTTGCATGTTGTAAGACCCCACCACTTCGGCGGAAATCACGAAACCGCCGAGGTGGAACATGAATCCGGCGGTGGCCATCGGCCCTTGGGCAATGCGGAGAGGCATGTGCGCCCACTGTCCGAAGACGGTTTCATTGTTGAATGACCGATAGGAGTATCCGAGGCCCAAATGGAAAGAGAGGGGACGCCAGTAGCGGAGGGTGATTCCGCCAAATGCCTCGAAATAAGAGCTGCTGGTGCTTCCCGGAATAATCTCGGATTCGTCGCAAGTCACAAATGCCCCTTTGAAGTTGAAGTTCGTCATGGCGCCGACAAACCAGCCCATGTTCCTCATGGTGCCGAGTTTGAAGCCGAAGGCGGGTACCTGTGGGTTGAAGAACTGGTCTGGCCGGTAGCCGCCCAGATACTCTGCGTTTACTGTAAAGAAGGAGGCGGAGGGAATGGTCTTGTAGCCAGGAACCCTCTTCTCGCCCTTGTCTTTTTGTGCGGATGCCGAACCGCAGCCCAATACCAAAACAGCCATGAACAGAATGGCCAAATGGTAACGTAATGCTCTCGCGTGCCTGCTCATAATTTGCATGATTGAAAAGATGGCGGCAAAAATACACAAAATACGGATTTGGCAGAGGGGGATCCCCTGCTTTTTTTCTTGCATCGAAAGGAATCCTGTGGAAAAAATCGCAGACACGCCTTTTCGTACACACATTTTTTGTATCTTCGCGGCCGAATTTAAGAGTAATATTTTTATCCAAAACTGATTGAAAATGACAAAGAATGATGTGAAGTATGTCTATACTTTTGGCGGAAAAAAGGCCGAGGGTAAGGCGGACATGAAGAATCTTTTGGGTGGCAAAGGCGCCAACTTGGCAGAGATGTGCCTTTTGGGACTGCCTGTCCCCGCTGGCCTGACCATCACCACGGATTGCTGCACGGCCTATTATGCCAACAACTGCGAACTTCCAGCCGGTCTGATGGACGAGGTTTGGGCAGGCATGAAGAACGTCGAGGACATCATGGGCCTCAAATATGACGATGCCGAAAACCCGCTGCTGGTCTCCTGCCGCTCCGGCGCCCGCAGTTCCATGCCTGGCATGATGGACACTGTCCTCAATATCGGTCTGAGCTCCAAAACCATCCCCGGTCTCATCAAGAAGACCAACAACCCCCGTTTTGTGTATGACTCCTACCGCCGCCTGATCATGATGTATGCCGATGTCGTGATGGAGAAATCCGAAGGTATCGAACCTGCCGACGGCAAAGGTATCCGCAAACAGCTGGATGACATGCTCGACGCATTCAAGGCCGCCAAAGGATATAAGAGCGACACCGAAATCACCGCTGATGAACTCAAGACTTTGGCCGAGAACTTCAAGGCCAAGGTGAAAGAGGTCCTCGGCACCGACTTCCCCGATGATGCCAGAGCTCAGATGGAAGGCGGCATCAAGGCCGTGTTCAAGAGCTGGAACGGCAAAAAGGCCATCTCCTACCGTCGCATTGAGGGTATCCCTGACGACTGGGGCACTGCCGTGAACGTTCAGGCTATGGTGTTCGGCAACATGGGCGACAACTCCGCCACCGGCGTGGCTTTCACCCGCAATCCCGCCACCGGCGACAACCAGTTCTACGGCGAATGGCTGATTAACGCCCAGGGCGAGGACGTGGTGGCCGGTATACGCACCCCTAACCCCCTGAATGACGAGACTAAGAACGAGCAGAACAAGCATATGCAGTCTATGCAGGAGCTTATGCCCGACACCTATAAGGAACTCTGCGACATCCGCAGCATTCTGGAAAAGAACTACCACGACATGCTCGACATCGAGTTCACCATCCAGGACGGCAAACTTTACATGTTGCAATGCCGCGTCGGCAAACGCACCGGTGTGGCGGCCATGACCATGGCCCTTGACATGCTGCACGAAGGCCTCATCGACGAGAAGGAGGTGGTGATGCGCATGGCTCCCGCCCAGCTCGACGAACTGTTGCACCCAATCCTGGACGCTTCTGACGAGAAGAAGCACACGGTCATCGCGAAAGGTCTGCCCGCAGGCCCTGGCGGTGCCGTCGGTGTCATCGCTTTCGACAGTGAGACTTCCAAAGCCTATACAGCTCAGAAAATCAAGAATATCCTTGTCCGTGAGGAGACCAATCCCGAAGATGTCGAGGGTATGCGCGCTGCCACCGGTATCCTGACCGCTCGCGGCGGCATGACTTCCCACGCAGCCCTCGTGGCCCGCGGCTGGGGTAAGTGCTGCATCGTGGGTTGCGACGCCTTGAAAATCGACATGAAGGCTCGCACCGCCACCATCGACGGCAGAACGTTCAAGGAGGGCGATATCCTGAGCCTCAACGGCTCCAAGGGCTGGGTCTATGCCGAAGAGGTCAAGATGATTGACGCCACCGAGAACCCGCTCTTCCAGGAGTTCATGAAGCTGGTCGACAAATACCGCAAGATGGGTGTCCGCACCAACGCAGACAACCCCGCCGACGCCCAGACGGCCATCGATTTCGGCGCCGAGGGCATCGGCCTGTTCCGCATCGAACACATGTTCTATGGTGAAAACAGCGAGAAACCATTAGAGAAACTGCGTAACATGATTCTTTCCGACACCCGCGAGGAGCGCATTGCCGCCCTTGACGAGCTGGAACCCTACATCAAAGAGGCTGCCAAGGGAACCTTGAAAGTGATGGACGGCAAACCGCTGACCTTCCGCCTGATGGATCCCCCGTTGCATGAGTTCGCACCTCAAGGCGAGGCCAAGATGAAAGAGGCTGCCCAACGCCTCGGCATCAGCTACGAGGCTGTGAAGAAACGCGTGGAGTCCCTTCACGAAGTCAACCCGATGATGGGTCTTCGCGGCGTGCGTCTCGGCATTATCTATCCCGAAATCACCCGCGTGCAGTTCCGCGCCCTCTTTAGCGCCACCGCGGAACTGATGAAGGAAGGCATGCACCCGATGCTGGAAATCATGGTCCCGTTGACCATCAATGCCGCTGAGCTGCGTCACCAGAAAGCCATCGCCACGGAGGTGAAAGAAGAGGTCGAGAAAGCCTATGGCATCACGTTCGAGTACAAGTTCGGCACCATGATCGAAATTCCGCGCGCCGCTCTGGTCGCCAACCAGATCGCCGAGGTCGCCGAATTCTTCAGCTTCGGCACCAACGACTTGACCCAGATGACCTTCGGATTCTCCCGCGATGACGTGAACGCTATTGTCAAGACCTACGTGGAAGACAAGATCATCCCCGCCGACCCGTTCAACTCCTTCGACAGCGAGTGTGTGGGCGAGCTGGTGCAGATCGGCATCAAACGTGGCCGTTCCACCCGTGAGAACCTCAAGTGCGGTGTCTGCGGTGAGCACGGCGGCGACCCGACGGCTGCCGAGTTCTTCTACAAGGCCGGCATGAACTATGTGTCTTGTTCCCCGTTCCGCGTGCCCGTGGCCCGCTTAGCCGCCGCCCAGGCAGCCATCAAAGCCGAGAGATAGTCAATAAAATCATTGCATATTAAAAAGGGCATGTCAGCGATGGCATGCCCTTTTTGCGATTTCGTGTATTGTGCAAGCCTCGGAGCAAGGCTGGCTGTCTGTTTTTTGGGGGGATGAATTCCGGGAGGCAGGCTATGCCTGATCAGGAATCGCGATTTTGGTCTTGCGGAAAAACAATCCAGTGACCGCGATGGTGATGACGGAAGCGAGGATATAGCCCAGAGTGCGCGGAATGGCTGCTCCGAGGCAACTGTTGGAGATGAAGAGGAAACTGACGGTGACCATGGTCATGAAAACAGCCGGTATCAGCGACATCCAGTAATAAGGCTTGGTTTTGTTGCGGCGAAGATAGACGGTGATGGCCCAAAGGGTGAAGGCGGCGAGTAGCTGGTTGGCCCATGAGAAATACTGCCAGATAACCTGGAAACCGGCTGGTGCTGCCAAGCTGAAGATCAGAAACCCGCCGGTGACGGCGAACAGCGGGATGGCAATCCATAGCCGCTTGCTGATGCTTTTCTGCTCCAGATGCATGAAGTCTGCCACAATGAGGCGCGCGGAGCGAAGCGCTGTGTCTCCGGAGGTGATAGCCGCGCTGATGACTCCCAGCACGGTGACGATAGCCACGGCTGTCGGGAACCAGGCGTTGGCGATGTGACCCACCATGGCAGGGCCGCTCTTGGTCTGCAACTCAGGGTCGGAATGGTAGAAATAGGCGGCGGCGGCAGCCCAGATAAGGGCGACGATGCCCTCCACGATCATGGCACCGTAGAAAATGTTCCGCCCCTGCCGCTCGTTGGTCATGCACCGTGCCACCAAGGTGGATTGCGTGGCGTGGAATCCGGAGACGGCACCGCACGCGATGGAGATGAACATCATCGGGAAAATCGGGTTGGTGTCCGCCTGCGGGTGACGGTTCTGAAGCCCGCTCCACACCTCCGGAATCTCAGGACGGTAGATGATGAATGCCACCGCAATGGCCACTGCCATGCCCATCAGCAAAAAACCAAAGATAGGGTATATTTTGCCTATCACCTTGTCGATAGGCAACAAGGTGGCGATCAGATAGTATGCAAGTATGACAACCACCCAGATGTATATGCTCGTGTTCGGCGTGAACTGGCTCTGCAGGAGTTGCGCCGGCGTGTTCACGAAGACCACCCCGACCAGAATCATCAGCAGCACCATGAAACCGCGCATGAATTGTTTGACACCATTGCCGAGATACTTGCCGTGGGTTTCCGGCAGACTGCACCCGTTTTCTCTCAGGGAAATCATGCCAGACATGTAGTCGTGGACCGCACCGCCGAAAATGCAGCCGAAAACAATCCACAGGTAGGAGCTTGTGCCGAATTGCGCCCCCATGATGGCTCCGCATATGGGGCCTACACCGGCGATGTTCAAGAATTGGATGAGGAAAAGTTTCCAAGGTTTCATCGGGACGTAATCGACGCCATCAGCCATGGTCTGAGCCGGGGTGGGGCGATTTTCTTCAATCCCGAATACTCGCTCAGTCACTTTGCCATAGATCAGATAGCCTAAAATGAGCATTGTTAATGCGATACAGAATGTTAGCATATTATTCTCGTTTTTTGTATATGAAAAAAATCAAATTGCAAAAGTAGTTTTTTTTTAGTAACGGAGAGCAAAAAAAATGTTCTTGGCACAGGATGGCTGAGTCCCGATTTTTTATATTTTTGTCAGTTAATCCAATTTCGGGGTGTGATATAACTGAAAATATATCTATCTCGTTGATTAATAATTTATTGAAGTAAAAATAGTTGTGTATGGATAGATACGAGTTTATGGACGTTAGGAGTCGTTTTTCGCATTCTTTCAACGATAGCAAGGGACGCATCGCCAGAATGTTGGCTGTGTTGCTCGGCTTTTTCCTTTTCATCCCCGCGTTGCCGTTGACGGCGCAAACCACATCGTCAACCATCACCGGTTTTGTCAGTGATGGGAATAACCCCGTACCGGATGCCGTGGTGACTGTTTTGCACGAATCTACAGGAACTGTCTATTATGCAATATCAAATAATAAAGGCATTTATTTGATCAGCAATGTTTTGTCCGGAGGGCCCTATACCATTCGGGTGGAACGGCTCAATTATGTGACTCAGATAGTCAAGGGGGTGGACGCCCCGTTGGGGGAGGCAGTGGTGGTGGACGTGGTCGTCTCGCCGTCTCGTGTCCGTCTGGAGGAGGTGACCATCTATGACGAGTTGAATAGTGCGATGAATGTTAACCGTTCGGGTGTTGGCGTGCATGTGGACAACAAGGGCATAGAGGCTCTGCCCAATGTGAACCGGAGCTTGGGTGACGTGCTGAGGCTTGTCCCTCAATCTATTGTGACCGAATCGGGACAGTCCATCGGTGGCGGCAACTACCGTGGGTCGTCGGTTTCGGTGGACGGTGCCGGTTTCAACAACGCCTTCGGCATAGGATCGAGCCTGCCCGCTGGCGGGACCCCTATCTCCCTGGAGGCCATCAGCCAGCTTGACGTGAACATTACCCCTTTCAATGTCCGTCATAGCGGCTTCTTAGGCAGCTCCATCAATATAGTCACCAAGCACGGCACCAACAAATGGAACGGCTCCGTTTACGATTATTTCACCAATAGTGACCTGCAGGGGCAGAAAGCCGGCGACAACCTGCTCGCCACCCCCAGAACCCTGAACAACACCATTGGCATGACCCTGAGCGGACCCATTGTCAAGAACAAGCTCTTCTTCTTCCTGAATGGGGAATACACCACAGACCACGACGCAGGCGCTGAAAGACAGGCTCGTCCAGACGAGAGCTATTCATATGGCGGGAGCACTGGCTATTGTCGGCCGACAGTGGCTCAGATGGATGCCATCCAGCAATTCCTTAACGATCGTTTCGGCTATAATCCAGGACGTTATCAGAATTACACCCACAGTTCTCCCGACTACAAGTTGTTCGGTCGTTTGGACTGGCGCATAGACGATTACAATACGTTTCTCATACGGGTGAGCCACACTCACGTCTCCACTTCCAACGAACCGTCCAACTCGATGAGTCCGATGGGCGGCACGAACACCTATCTCGTCTCTGGTGGGGAGAACTACACGCTGAACCGTTACAGTGCTGGTCGCACGTCTCCCTATGCCTTGCCGTTCGAGTCATCGCGCTATTACCAGTACAAGGACTTCACCACGGTGGCGGCCGAGTTGAACAGCCGGATGATGAATGAGAGAGCCAGTAACATGGCCCGCATCACATGGTCGTTGCAGAACGAGCCTCGTTCCTTTGTGGGCGGCCTTTTCCCGACGGTTGACATCTTGGCGCCTTATACGGACGACAACGGGCAGCAGCAGATGGCCGTGCTTACCACTTTCGGCCCTGACCCGTTCGCCTATGGCAATTTATGCCGTGTGAATACCATCACCGCCACCGATGAATACACCTATAAGACAGGCATCCATTCCATCCTCGGCGGTGTGCAGATTGAATGGAACCGTATTGTCAACGGGTACATGCAAGGCGGTGCCGGCTGGTATGTCTATGACTCTTGGCAGTCGTTCGTGGATGATGTCAACGGCGCGGACGGTGCCGGTCCCGCGTTGTTCATGATGACCCACGCCAACACATCAACCCCCGCGAAACAGGTCTTCCCAACTTTCGACCATTCTCAGGTCTCTCTCTATGCCCAGGACGAGATGGATTTCAGCAAGTACTTTAAACTCACGGTGGGCCTGCGTTTGGAGGCTCCGTTTGTCCGTTACCGCTACGACAACCGCAATGTCGAATTTGACGAGATTGCCGCCGCGAACCCGAACAGCTCTTTTGCAGGTTTGAGCACCGCTGACCTTCCGCATGTCGATTTCCACGTCTCCCCCCGGGTCGGATTCAACTGGGATGTCACGAAAAAGCGTACCGTCATTTTGCGCGGCGGTACCGGTCTCTTCACAGGACGCATCCCCAATGTGTGGCTGGTGAGTGCCGTCGGCAATGCCAACTGTCTGCAATACCAATACATCGCCAATACGGTCACCGGTCTTGATGTGGTCAGATTCGACACAGACCAGGAGGCAATCATCAACAATATTTATAGTGGCCATGCCTATGAGGTCAGCGGCTTGCCCGCACCTACCAACGCCACCATCTTGGCCAAGGATCTGCGGATGCCCAGGGCGTGGAAGACCTCCCTGGCTGTCGATGTCCTCATCCCCGGTGGGGTCAAGGCCACGTTCGAAGGTGTCTATTCCATCAACCTTAACGAAATATACGCTTCCATATTGGGCTACAAGGAGGATGGAACGGTCCAACTGCCGGGCGAGCCCGATGCGCGTGCGCATTATGCCAGCGAGGACGTCACTAACAAGGCAGGTGCCAGGATGAGCGGATACTATCTGCATAATGAAAAGGGACTTCACGGGCAGTACCTCGCACTGACCGCGCAGCTTACCAAAGAGTTCCATTTCGGTCTCTCCCTGATGGCTGCCTATACCTACAGCTATGCTCAGAATCTTTCCGACGGTGTCAACGACCAGATTTCATCGTTCGCCAACACCTACTGTGTGAATGACTGTAACCGTCCGGAGTTGGGCTATTCGGGCTTTGTCGCGCCTCACCGGGTCATTGCCTCCATAGGCTACACCATCAAAGAGGGTGAACGCACGGCCACCCATCTCGGCTGCTTCTACGATGGTTTGAACATGGGCGTATACAACTACAATTATACCACCCGCTACTCATATCTGATCCGGAATGTCAGCGGTCTTACGAGTCCGCAGCTGATGTATATCCCCACAGCTGAGGAACTGGCCTCCATGCCGTTTTCTTCCGAGGATAACAGAGAGGCATTCGAGAGTTTCATCCAGAACGACCCCTACTTGAGCAAACACCGCGGCGAATACTCCAAGCGTAACGGAGGCAAGGCCCCGTGGCTTAACCGGATCAATTTCAAGGTTTCCCAGGAATTCTATTTCAATGTCAGCGGGCGCAGGCAGACGCTTGATGTCGGTGTCGACTTCCAGAACATAGGCAATCTCCTCTCACCCAAGTGGGGAACATACAAGGTTCTGGACAATGACGTGGTGTTGCAGTACCAAAACGGGAGCTACACGTTCACGCCTAACACATGGAGCGTTTACAACAACCTCTCTTCCACGTGGCGGATACTTGTCCATGTGAAATATGCGTTCTGATTTGAAAACGAGGCGGTGTGAAGGCACCGCCTTTCGTTTAGTTGGACTTGGGTACGAGAGCTATCCGGAACCCGCAGTCTTCGTACCGTGAGTGTGGGCTGCCATAATCCCGGAAAGTGCAGCGTTGCTGTTTGGCGCCGAAGTTCCAGCTTCCGCCCCGCTGTACGTAGTAGGTGTTTTCTTGAAGGTTCAGAGGGTTTTTCCAGTCTTGGTTTTCTGAGTAGTAATTTTCGTCATACCAGTCTTCGCACCATTCCCAGACGTTCCCGCTCATGTCGAACAGCCCCAATTCGTTGGCTTTTTTGCACCGCACATCCTGAGAGCGTTCGTTGCTGTTCTCGAACCACCAGGCAACGGGGTTGAGGTTGTTGTCGCCAGCGTAAATGTAGTTGGCACTCTTTGTCCCACCGCGCGCGGCGTATTCCCATTGGGCCTCGCTGGGTAGCGCGAAACGGTAGCCGTCAGGCAGCTCGGAGGCGAAATGCTTGTTCAGTCGGGTGATGAAGCGGTGGCACTCCACCCAGCTCACACGCTCCACAGGTAGCTGGTTGCCCTTGCGATAGCTCGGGTTGTTGTCACGGCCCATCACCGCCATCCATTGCGCCTGCGTGACCTCCGTCTCTCCTATGTAGAAATCGTCCAATGTCACTCTGTGGGCAGGCATCTCTGTGGAGTCGCAGTTTGTGGCGCTCCCTTGAGCGCACCCCAGCGTCATCTCTCCGCCTTGCACGAACACCAATTTGATGCGGGTGTCGTTCAAAGTGAATAGACGGTTGCCCGAACCTTGCGTCTGCGCAGTGAGCGCCTCTGCATAGGAGAACAGGAATGCGAAAAGACTGATGATTCCTGTGACGTGTGAAATCTTTGCCCGATAGTTCATTACTCTTTTGTTAAATGTGACCATAACCCGAAAATCATATCCAGATTCTTGATGCTAAGAATCAAACTGCAAAAATAAGAAAAATAATGAAATGGTCGGCCTTGTTATATGACATGCCAGGACTTACGCATCAACTTTTTTATTTGGCCAGTCTGCGCGGCTTAGGAGCCGACGCTTCCAATTTTCGCAAAAAACGCCGGCGCACGGTGGTGCCCCCGTGGCGTACTGCGGATTGCTTATAGATTGCTTTCCATACCCTATCCATGCTCTTGAATGTGGACAGAATAAGGGTGAAGTAAGGGTGAAGTGAGGGTAAAGGCTGGTTTCAGGTTCAACGGCGGCTTTTGCAGACAGGATGAATAAGAACGGGAGTCAGACGTTCCGTACTGTTACGGTTGCCCGCTGTTCGGGCGTTTGGTGAAATTGATGCCTAAGCCCTGATATGACAATGTCTCTTCCTCTTTCCGATTGTTTGGGAGCTGGAGCTTGAACGACGAATGTGCGCTCCTTTCCAAGTGAGAAAACAGTTTCATTGTGCAAACGCAGTGCCGTTTTCTGCGAAATCGCAGCCTTTTATTTAACTAATATTTGTTAATTTTGTATATTATAGTTTCCAAAGCACTGATTCTCAGTATCAAAAAAAAATCACAAAACTCTTGACAACAATGTTTTTCCGTTGTATCTTTGCAACGTACAAAAACTTGTTGTCATGACGGCACCCC
>CAMHNQ010000067.1 GCA_946186495.1 uncultured Bacteroidales bacterium | reverse complement strand
CTTGGTAGTTGTCGTTCACGTTTAGGGTCATGGTCACCACGCTGTCGCAGCCGTTAGCGGCGGTGAGGGTGACGGACTGCGTGCCGGCCTCCGTGAAGGAGACTCCGTTCCAGGTGTAAGGCAGTGCGCTCTCGCAGACGGTCTTCACGTCGGCGACGTCGTATGTCGGGTTCACGACCAGGGTCATGGTCACCACGCTGTCGCAGCCGTTGGCGGCGGTGAGGGTGACGGACTGAGTGCCGGCTTGCGTGAAGGCCACTCCGTTCCAGGTGTAAGGCAGTGCGCTCTCGCAGACGGTCTTCGTGTCGGCAACTTGGTAGTTGTCGTTCACGTTTAGGGTCATCGTCACCACAGAGTCGCAGCTGTTGGCAGCGGTAAGGGTGACACTCTGCGTGCCTTCTTGCGTGAAGGCCACGCCGTTCCAGGTGTAAGGCAGTGCACTCTCGCAGACGGTCTTCACGTCGGCGACGGCGTAGGTCGAGTTCACCGTCAGATGCAGGGTCACTACAGAATCACACCCCGCCGCATTGGTGAAGGTGTGGGTGTAGTCGCCGCTGATTGTGAGGTTTGAATGTTGATACCAATCGAAACGGTCGCAGGCCACCGCCGTCGTGTCGCCGGTGTTGTTATGGTTCACCGTCAGGTGCAGAGTCACCACACTGTCACAGCCGGTCGCCGAGGTATAGTTCTTGGTATAATCGCCAGAGGCCGAATAAGTGTCGCCATCCCATGCATAGCTGCTACAGGCGACAACGGTAAATTGCATCGTAATCGTCTGGTTCACCGTCAGGTGCAAGGTCACAATGCTGTCGCATCCCTTTGCGCTCGTACGGTGGAAGACGAAGTCCGAAGAGGTGGTGCCGGGTTGGAAGACCGTGTCGCGCCAAGTATAGGGCAATGCGCTTTCGCAGATAATAGCTGAGCTTGTTGAGGTCACCACCGGATTCACCGCCAAAGTCATCGTCACTACACTGTCGCAGCCGTTGGCGGCAGTGAGAGTGACAGACTGCGTGCCGGCTTGCGTGAAGGAGACTCCGTTCCAAGTGTAAGGCAGTGCGCTCTCGCAGACGGTTTCAGAGATCGCCGAGGCCTTAACCGGGTTCACCGCCAGGGTCATGGTCACCACACTGTCGCAGCCGTTGGCGGCAGTGAGGGTGACGGACTGCGTGCCGGCTTGCGTGAAGGAGACTCCGTTCCAGGTGTAAGGCAGTGCACTCTCGCAGACGGTTTCAGAGATCGCAGAAGCCACCGAATGATTCACTGTCAGATGCAATGTCACCGTACTGTCGGCCCCTTGTACCGTATGGAAATGCTGCTGATAATTACCCGATTGGTAGTATGCCACCTCGTTCCAAACGAGGGAGTCGCACACTGTTTCGTAAATATCTTTTCCCGAGGAGTAATAGACTGTCAGATGCAGGGTGTCCACTTGAGTACAGCCATTGATGTCTGAATGGGAATAAAAATAAGTGCCGCTACGATAATAAGAAGTGCCGTTTTTGCTCCAAACATAGTAATCGTAGGCTGTCACCGTCTGAGACTCGTGTCTCGGATGGTTGACGGTGAGACGGAGAGTCACAGTAGAGTCGCAGCCGTGGTGGTTACCGCCTGCCATGGTAAAGGTCGGGGCAACCGCCGGGGTTTCCGTATAGGTCACACCGTGCCAGGTAAACGACTCGCAAGCCGTTGCAGTAGTGTCCCCGAATGTGGGCTGATTGACTTTCAGGTGAAGGGTCACCACGCTGTCACAACCGGTCACGGCCGACGAGGCGGTCTTGGTGAGCACCGTATCCTCCCGGGCTGTGAGCTGGAAGCCATAGCGGCTGTAGTCCAAGCCTGAGCAGAGGGTGTCGTACAATTGCGTGGACAAGGTCGGATTGACGAAGATATACTGTCTATGCTGCACGCTGTTGCAACGGTCGGCCACCGTCCACGTGCGCACGATGGTGTCCCGAGTGACTATATGGTTCGTCACCGAGTCACTGTAGCTGACGTGGATGTCACCCACCTCGACACAGTTATCGGACAAGGAGGAGAGTCCGCCCGTGACGGAGACCCCCGCGTCGTATGTGCCGTTGGCATTCCGGCACAGTACCTTGTCGGTTGGTGCTGTGAATAGCGGTGCAACGGTGTCTTTAATCACATACGTGTATGAACGCACGTGCGAATGTCCGGCGCAATCGGTGTATCTCCAGGAATAGACGATCTCGCCGCTGCAGCCGTCAAAACTGCGCACATCTTCCAGTTCCACGGGACGGATCAAGTCCCCACAAGCGGAATAGACCGGCGAGAGGATCGCGGGCCGCTTGATGTCCGTGAGGCATTGCACACGCTTGACCGTGTCGCCCGGCATTTCGAAATCCTCGGGAACCACGCGACGAGTGAACGTCCAAGGATGGGAATGTCCGGCACAATCGACATAGGTGAAGGTGTGGACAATCGCCCCGCTACAGCCGTCATACCCACTATAGTCGATGGCTGTGTCAGTGGGGATCAAGACATTGCCACAGGCATCAGTGACTTCCGGCAATAAAATCGGGGCAAAAGTCTCCGCATTGCAGTGCACGGTATCCACCCCGGCGGGAGTGCTGACAGCAAAGTCCATGGGCGCGATATGCCATGTATATCTCCATGTGTAACTCGTCCCATTGACGGTGTAGGTGTAGGTGAAGACGGAGTCACCGCAGCCGTTGCCGGTCTGCATGACTGCACTCAGAAGCGAGAACGGGACCATTTCACCGCACATCGTGACATTAGGGGTCGCGGGCGTTTCAACCTCCCCGATACAGTACACCGTAGTGTCAGCATCGGCGACAGGCGAATAGGCACCGGGGATGACCGAGTAGACGAGCTGCCACGGATAGCTGCGACCTGCACAGTCGGTGTAGGTATAGTTGTACGTCACCGTGCCATGGCCATCCGCCGCGACATTGACAATAGGATTGCCTTCCACCGCCACAGCCGTGACTTCGCGGCCGCAGGCGTCATACAGGGTGGCCGGACTGGGCGTCCGCACGTCCTGGACGCACGAAACCGTGTCCCTGCGTGTGGCGGGAACGGCCAGCCAAGGCAATTTTATGTCATAGGTATAGAACCAGTTTGCTCTGTTCCCATAACAATCTTCAAAAGTATAGGTGTATCTCACCATCCCCTGGCAGTCGGTGATGTTGGTGTCTGCCGACACAGCGACCGGCAGAATGATGTCGCCGCAGGAGTTCTTCACTACCGGCACAAATGCCGTGGGTTCGGCAGCTTCTGCCAAACAGTTCACCTCTTTACTGCCCGGGTCTGCCGAGATGGTGAACGGCAGCGGTATGACATGGTAAACATAACGCCAAGTGTATTTCTCCCCGTTTACCGTGTAATGGTAAACATAGATGCTGTCGCCGCAGCCGCCTTCGACATGCCCCTCGTTGACACCCGGTACCAGCGGAATGCTTTCCTGACAGTCGGTGGTGATAACGGGCAGCGTGGGCGTGGTGATGTCCGCAACGCAATGCACGGTCATCGTATCGTTAGGCTCTGGATGAAACTCGTTGGGGACGACGTATCGGGTGTAGGTCCACACGGAGTCGTGGCCCGCACAATCCGTATAGGTATAACGATAGATGACATAGCCGCTGCCGTTGACCACATTCGTGACCGTGTCCTTGACAGCAGGAGTGACCGTGTTGCCGCAAACGTCCGTGATAGCGACTGGAGCGGAGCATGTTGCCGCCGACAGGCACGGTACAGTGTCCTTCTTGTTCGCAGGAACCCCCGTTATGACCTCGGGAAGGGCGATATGGTAGGTGAACGCCCACAAGGTGTCGGCGCCGCAGTCGGAATAGCGGTATTTGTAGGTCCTTGTGCCAGTGCAGTGGGTCACATCAGTGACGATCTCCGGACTTCCAGCCACAGGGTTCACCGTAATGCCACAGGCATCCTTCACCTCGGGCAAGTGAATGCCGACGGCGTTGGCCTGCGCCTCGCAATTCACCGTGCTGTCGGTACGCACTTGACTGATGGTAAATCCTTTGGGTTTATGCAGATGGATATTGTGGGTAAGAGTAGCGGAATTGCCGCAAGAATCGGTGATGGTATAGGTTCGCGCAACCGTCAGGTCGCAGGTGCCTTCAATGAGAACCTCATCGGCATCGTGATGCGTGAGCGTCAGTTGCGAGGAGCATCCGTCAACGACCGTCACATTGCCAGGGAGCGCCTGCAGCTCGGCCACGGTGTTGACCGCAGCGGGCACGAGCGTCCGGTCGCAGGTCACAACCACCGTATCGCGCAGGGTTCCCGTGACAACGGGGGCTGCGGCATCCTCCGTCCATACGAAGGTGACCTTCACCGGCAATGCCGGCTGGCCGCAGGCGTTGGTGTCCGTGGCGGTCCAGGTCTTGAAATGGCGGCAGCCGTCCAGGCGATCTTCCGCCTTGACCGTAGCCAGGGCATTCCCGTCACAGTGGTCCGTCACCGTGAACGAGGCCGCCGTGGGGGCGCCTTCGCCGTTCCAGTTGCACTCCTTCCAGATCGTGTCAGCCAACGCCGTGGTGATGACCGGCGCCACGCTTTCCGTCCACGTGTAGGTGACAATCACGGTGTCGGCCTTGCTGCCACAAGCGTCTTCGTAAGTGGCGAACCAAGACTGTGATTTCTCGCAGCCTGCACCCGTCTTGCCTGTGGTAGTGACTGTCGGGGCAAACGTCTCGTCGCCCGTGCAGCTGCCCGTGGCAGTAAATGTCGGGGGCACTATGGTCGGGTTGCATCCCAAATGGCTGTTTTGGGCTGTCGTGTGGATGACCGGCTTCATGCGGCTACCGCCGCTCACGGTCATCTTCGCCTCTGGCAAAACCTCATTGCCGCAGTCGTCGGTTATCGTATAGGTACGGGTGACTGTCCAATAACAATCGTTCCCGACAGTGTCGTCTCTATGGGTGACGTTCACACCGGAACAGTCGGTGAAATAGTCCGCCATCTCCGCGTCGCTCTTCAAAGAGGAGAGGTCGGCGGCGGCGAGGCAATTGTCCTGACCGGCGACAGGAGTTGGCCATGAGATGCTATTCTTCAACACAGGCGCTATTTTGTCGACGATAATCTGCTGGTAAGTGACTTGCGTGGAATTGCCGCATCCGTCGCCCACGAGGTAGCGGATGACCAGCGTGTCGAGACAGCGGTTGCCGCCCAGCTTGAACGAACGGTCGGCACCCAACAGGGAAACAGGGCCGCAATTGTCCGTGAAAGTGAAACCCAGGCTGCCGAGTTCCTCCATCGAGGTGGCGATGCGCACCGTGTCCTCCATGCAGGAGACAGGGTCGGCGAACTTAGACTTAAGGTTGGCCACAGGAGCCTGAATATCCTTCACCGTCAGCGTCGTGAGGGTTTCGGCCGTACAGTGGTTGCCGTCTTCAACCGTCAACCTCACCGTATAGGCTGCGTTGCAGTTGGACGGGATAGTGACCGTCACGGTGTCCTTGGGAAGGCTCTTGACAACGGAGGTATGTGACAACGTAAGGTCGCCGCCGTCCCATGTGTAGATGAAGCTCGGGTTGGTGCTGACATTTGTCGCGCGCAACTCTACCTCCCCGGCATTGGGACAAAGTTCCGGCAACGCGGCGATTGCGGGTGTCGGCAACGGGTTCACTTGGACGGTAAGGGACACGGTGTCCGCACAGCCGTTCTCGTCCCTGCCCACCACGGTGTAGCTGGTGGGGACTGTCAGGACAGGAGTCGTGATGGATGCCGTCGTGGCATCGGTGTTCCACACATAGACGATGGCACCGGCCGCTGTCAGCGTGGCTGTCTTGCCTGAACAGACTTGCAAATCGCCCGTAACGGAGACCTCAGGTCGCTCGTTCACCGCAAGCGTGAATGTGTCGGATTTCATGCACCCCTTGTCATCTGTCCCGATGACCATGTACTTGCCGGCGGTGCCGGCATGGATGGCATTTTCCTGGGATGTATTGTTCCAAAGATAGTGTGCGGCCCCAGAAGCGGTCAGTGTGGCCACCTGGCCGATGCAAACGGCACTCGGCCCCGTAATTGTCACGTTCGGCAGCGGATTGACGGTCAGACGCAAAGTGTCCACCTGCGTACATCCGTTGTCGCCCGTGTGACGGTAGGTATACACCCCACTCTCATTATATTCGTTGCCGTTCCACCTGTATGGCAGTGCGTCCGCGCATATTGTGTCGGAGATGGTCTCCTCCTCCGGGGTGTTTACCGTCAGATGCATCGTTACCAAACTGTCGCAGCCGTGGGCCGTCGGCAGGGTCACGGTCACGTTGCCGGCCTCTGTGAACTCCACCCCGTTCCAGATATACGGCAGGTCAGCCTCACAGACGGATCTGTCCTCCGAAACCTCGTAAGTCGGATTCACGATAATTTCAAAGCTTTTTTGAGCCTCGGCAATACAGTTATCGCCGAAGGAAGCCGTTGCATTGACTAAATACGACCCGGCATTCGCTGCATTCACATTTTCGATGCGCAGACTCTGCCCATCATGCAGAGACCCGTCGGGAAGTATCCAACGGTAGGTTACTGTACCGCTCGGAGTGCCGGACACGTTTGCCGTAATGACGGTGTCAAAGCCTTCACACACCTTGACGTCAGGAATGTCTGCCACAACGACGAAGGGGGTGTTGACAGTCAAGTGCAGGGTATCCACCTGTGTACATCCGTTGGCATCCGGATGGCTGTAGGTATAGACACCGCTCGCGGTATATCTCGTTCCGTTCCATGTGTATTCCCGACAAGCGGTCACCGTTTCGGCCGAATGAACAGGGCGGTTGACTGTCAGGTGAAGGGTCACTACGCTGTCGCAGCCGTTCCGGTTTGGAAAGATCTGCGTGTAGTCACCGGAGGTGGTATAGGTAGATCCATTCCAGGTGAAGCTGTTGCAGGCCGTCGCACTGAACTGGTTGGTTTCAGAGTGGTTGATTGTCAGATGCAAGGTCACCACGCTGTCGCACCCCGCCGCATTGGTGAAGACGTGAGTCGGGGCGACGGTCGGTGTCCCCTCGTAGGTGGTGCCGTACCAGTCGAAGCGGTCGCACGCCACCGCCACGGTGTCTCCGGTGTTGCTGCGGTTCACGGTCAGGTGGAGGGTCACCACACTGTCGCATCCCTCCGCGTTGGTCAGCGTGTAGGTCGGGGTGGACGTGCTGGCCGTGTAGGTGAGTCCGTCAATCCACGTGAAACTGTCGCAGACCGTCCGCTCGTCTATGCCGGTGCTGGACCTGCGGATGGTCAGCTTCAGCGTGTCAACACTCGAGCATCCGTTGACATCGGTATTCTCCTGCGTATAGACGCCGGATGCCTCATAACGCTGTCCGTTCCAGGTGTAATGGTCGCAGGTGTCCTTAACCGTCACGACCGGCTCCCGGCGGTTCACCGTGAGGTGCAGTGTCACTATACTGTCGCAGCCCGCCGCGTTGGTCAAAGTGTAGGTCGGGTCGATCGTGCTGGAAGTGTAGGTGTGCCCGTCAATCCACGTGAAACTGTCGCAGGCCGTCCGCTCATCGACACCGGCGGTGGGATGGTTCACCGTGACGGTGACATCACTGCTGCTCTTACAGCCGTCGGCATTGGTCGCCGTCACAGTATAGGTGGTGGTCGCCGCAGGCGTCACCGCCACGGACGGGTTTTCAGAAACAGTTTCCGCACCCTTCGTCCACACCACTTCACAGTCCGTATTGTCCGAATCAGCAATGCCACAATCCTCCGCCACGGCGGATAACGTCACACTTTCGCCTTCGCAAATCCGCGAATCGTCAGGAGTCACGGCAATGGCCGGCATCGGGGTCACAACCAAGTGAAGATGATACACGCTGTCACAATGGTGCATCACCGTCTGGTACACCTGGACATAGTCGCCAGACAGCGAATATTCCTGCCCGTGCCAAATATAGGGAGCCGCATTCGCGCAGATCCTGGCAGTGTCGTAGTGGTGGAAGGTGGGGGTAACCGTCACCTCCATCGTCTCGCTATTCGTGGCGTAACAGCCTGTGGCCACGCCGGTGAAGTAGGAGGTCACGGTCACGGTATAGGTTCCTGCATTGGCTTCCGTGACATTCTGGATACTCGGTGCCGCCGTGTTTGCGGTGAAACCGCCCGGTCCGGACCAATGGTAGGATAGTCCGTCGCCTTCATGGCTGGTGACGTTCACGCCCAAGGTAAGACTCTGCCCTTCGCAAACCAAGACATCCTCCGGCTCCGCCAAAGCGATGGACGGCGTTTTGACAGTCAGGTGCAGCGTGTCCGTGCTCGGACAACCGTCGGCATTCGTGTAGCTGTAGGTATAGAGACCCGACTCATGGTACAAGTCAACATGGGTGCCGTGGTGCCACTGGTAGGCGTTGCAGACCGCATGGGTCTCCGCATTGTGCGTACCCTTGAGGATGGTCAGATGCAGGGTCACCGTGCTGTCGCAGCCGCAGGCACTGCTGAAAGTCTGCGTGTACTCGCCACTCTCCGTGTAGGTCATGCCGTTCCACTCATAACTGTCGCACTGGGTGGCACGGAAGGTTGTGGCTGTGGGTTCCGTCCAATGGTAAGTCACCACTTTGGGTTCGGCGGTGTGGCATTGGCTCGAATAAGTGGCCATCCACGACCGGGTGTGTCGGCAGCCATCCACGAACTCTCCCTCATCCACCAAGTCCACCACCCCATTGTTACTGCACTCGTCCTCCACGCGGAAGTCGCCGATTGACGGGAAAGAGGCTATACGCATACAACTTTCCTCCGTGACGTTTGACGGTGGGACGATCGTCGGCTGAAATGACTCGATGGTCACGGTATTCCGTGCCGTGGTGCTGCAACCATACTCGTTCACAACCGTCAGGATAGCATGGTATTCTCCTGAACAAACCTCGGGAATGATGACAACAGCATGATTTGAACTTTGGTCATGCACATCGAAGACGGCATTGCCACTCCATGTATAAGACCCGATGCTCCCGCTACCGGGCCGGACATCCGGCCTTAGGGTGACCTGTCCCTCATTATAGCAGACGGAAATGTCGTCCAACTCCACTGTGGGATTGTCGTAGATGGTCAGGTGCAGGGTGTCGACCTGCATGCAGCCGTTGGCGTCTTCGTGTGAGTAGGTATAATGTCCGCTCTCAGTGTAGGTCTGTCCGTCGCCGTCCTCCCAAGTGTAGCTGCCGCACACGGCAACGGTTCTGGCTTGGTTTTCCGGGCGAAGGATGGTCAGGTGCAAGGTCACCACGCTGTCGCATCCGTTGACATTCTGCAGCGTGGCGGACGGGTTCACCGCAGGAGTTTCCGTATAGGTCGTGCCATGCCACGTGAAAGAGCCGCACGCGGTCGCAAAAGTGTCGGTCCTGCTCACCGGGAGAATGGTGAAATCGAAAAATATCGTGACCGGATGGTCTATGTTGTTGTCGGGATCCCTCACAATTCTCTGGTACGTATAAATGCCGCTATGTGTCAATTGCTCACGTATTGGTGCAAGGAGCCCCGGTATTTGATTCTCATTTATTAACAGATCATAATACCCGTTTGTCAGATTATTCTCGCAAACCGAGTCGGAAAAATGGAAGTCGTTTTCACAGGGCACTACCCTGAGTACCAAAGTGATAATACTGTCACATCCGTCTATTGTCTGGATATGGGCGCGATACACCTGATCCTCGTCTGTCACTGTGTTAACAGGGATGTAACCGAAATCATTGGGGTTGAATACGCCGGGCAACTTTGAGGAAGTGTAGCCCTGGGTTTGGTACGGATTCACACAGGTCACCTCGTAGATGGTGTCCTTGTCGTAGGTCGTGTGGACGGTAGCTGTGGCGGACAGATTGAAAGTGTCGTTGCCGTAAACCACCACGGCATCATAGCTGGTGGTCTGCGCAGGGCTGACTTTCATCACATTGTTCAGGACATTCTGCTGTTGGTACAGGGAGTCCCAGTAAGCGATAGCGGCGAACTCATCGAAATCGCGCACCAAGCGGACGCGTTGCATGCTGGTTGGGGAGACACCGTTAGAGTCATATTGCAGCTGGGCGCCGAGGATGGCGTATAGATACAGTTGTTTTTTCCACAGCCTCAGCGAACTGCTCACATAGTTGTTTTCCTTGAACCAATGTCCACCGCCTTTCTCGATATTCTTCCGCACCACAGCGCTAAGGTTGCCACAACGCCATAGCTGACGGACATCGGGAATGTACCATCCTTGATAAAATTCCTCCGCGTAATCCTGAAAGAGGGGACAGTTTCCCGACTCCAACAATAGTTGGGTATTGTACTTGCCATGGTACGTGGTGACGGTGTCGCTGTATCGGAAGAAGGAATCCGGCACACTCACCATCTGGTTGAACGGGAAGACCGTCGCGCTGTAACTGCCGCTCCACAAGCTCAGATAATTTTCAGAAAGATCTTTCATTGCCACTACCGTGCCGCGCCACGGATTGTTGGGATCCACGTAGAACACCACTCCCTTGGAACCGTCACGGAAGGTATAAATGTCGCCAATGTTGTACAGCGTCTGGGCGTCAGTCTTCCCGGCCGCCAGGCATAACGCGCACACTATGGCCATCAATCCAAATCGAAACTGTATAATATTACGTCTCATACGTTGCCTTTTTCTTGTTTCACTGATTAAAACTGCCTCATCGCACGAACATACCTGCCCTCTATGGCACCATTCCAGTTGGTTGTTGCCGTCCACTTGTAGTTAGGTGCTAGGGAGCTTCCCAACCCGTTGATCTGGCCTTTTGCCTGATAGAACAACGCAGAGTTGTAGGAGTTGCTCTGACCAGGCCAAAATTCCACGGATGTCCAATACCCGGAACCCCGCTGTTCCTGACGATTGGTGGTGTGGCGGTATGGCCCCGGTGGGTCAGGTAGCTCGGCGTTGTAGCCATGATCTTTCAACATCTGCAATGTCTTGTTCACAAAGGCACGGTTCGCCCTGAAGAGGCTGAACTCGCTCACCGTGGGAAGATACCACCCCTCGTGGATGGCTTCGCTGCCGAGCATGGGAGAGTCGTCGGACGGGATTTCCGCACGGGTCGGGTCATAGTAATAGCAGTAGTAAGCTGCCGGGGCGTTCCTCTGGAAGTCGTTGCCTTCTGCCAGTTCGGCATTCCGCTTAATTACCGTCGTGAACTCCAAGCCATTGTTCAGCGGACGAATAGCGCTGTCGCTGGCACGGAAGACGGACTTGTCGTTCAGCTCGTACGTTGCGCGCTGAAGCTCGCCGGCATTGCTAGCGTAGGAATATGGCGACCTCACCTTCGCGGCCACCTCCTCTCGGGCCCAGATAACCGGATCCCTGTAGGCGTCCGTCAAGCCTATGGCGATGTTGTTTTTCCGGATGTTCGGGTCGGCGAAGACCACAACACCCAAGGGGACCAGCGTCTCTGTCTGGCTGCGCCGGAGGAAACTGTCTGGGCGCAGGGTCAGCTCCTCGGAATAGGAGATTCCGCCGTCGGTCTGCACGATCCGCCGGCAGAGCACATCTCCAGGTGCTGTCTTCACCTCGAAGTCACGGCTGAAATTGGGGGTTTCCACCGACACTGTCATGAGGACGGACTGATCTTCGCAGAGTTCCTTGTCCTCGATCTCCACATTCAGGACGATCAGGTTCAGCCGGTCAACGCTGTCGCAGTTAGTTGTCCCAGCCGTGCCAGGTACGGAACGGAAATACTGGCCTGTCTCTGTATAGGTGGTGCCGTACCAGTTGTAACCACCCGCCGTGTTCAACACCACTACGGTAGTATCGTAACGGAGAGGCTGACGGGTGACATCCAACGTGAAGGTGACGATGGAGTCACAACCGTACGCCCCGGAGAATGTCCTGGAGAAAGTATAGGAACCCGAACGTTGGGTCAGGTCGTTCAGCGTGGCAGCGTCCACAATGTTTTCCCAACCCGGGAAAGGCGGGAGGTATTCCTCGTTGGCACTTTGGCAGAGTTCGTCATAATATGAGACGATGTTTCGCGGAAGCACGTCCACGATCGCCATGCCGGGGGCAGGACTCACCAAGGCGTCCCATCCCCAGGCTGAAAGCGGGCCAGGAGAGAACATGAAAGTCATGGACGCACCTTTGGAGATAATGATTTCCGGCACCGAACTCCCGTAGGTGAATGTGTAGAGCAGCGAATCCTGGACCATCTGGCTGCCAGTGAAGACAAACAGGCGTGACGGCGGGGCAAGCTCCAAACTGTTGAAATGGACAGCCACCGGCCTTCCGTCCACAGAGGTGAACGTCTGGGAATAGCTTTCCTGGGTGTTCGGCGGATAGTCCCCGTCGATGCCGCCCGGATCGAAAAAGCGGATCACGTCGGCACACTGCAGATTCGTGGTGACGCCATTCTCCATCGTGCGCACACTCGTGGGCAAGCCGTTCAGAGACGGGCATATATTGTCCTGGTTGACGCTGACATACAGATAGGTACGACGGAGAAGGTCGGCGGTGTCGTAGTAGGAGAAACCGCCGGTGAGATTCTCCCCTTTCAGCATATGCGTCATCTCGTAGTCGGCGAACCAGCGCACGTGGGTGGGGTGGTTGGAATCCACCGGATGGCCGGCAAGCTCGAGCGTAGCGGTGACATGCCCGTCGCCACCGTAGCAGACCATGTCGTGTGTGGTGACGATGTTACAGGGGGTGATTACGTCGTGGCGCATCCGCAGGGTGACCGTGTCCCCTGTGTCAGCAAAGTGGTAGGCACACTCGGCATCCTCCACGATTAGCGGGTACACCTTGGTCTCGGAAGTGGGGATGTAGGTGTCCCACACCTCCTCGCCGCCCTGAATGCCAAAGAACTCCTTCGTCATAATGCCCGAGGCACTCTCGAAAGCGACGATGAAGTTCACCGGTGCGATCGGGGTGGCCGGATCGCCCGGCGTGGGCACGAAGCTGAGTTCCACCTCTTCGCCGGGGCACACCAAACCGCCGCCGCTGATTGTAAGCAGGGGGGCAGGCTTCACGCCGAGATAGATACTGTCGGTCAGGACGTCGTTCTCGCACCCCGTATTCGAGATGATCACCTTGTACCAGCCCGACTCGGAACCTCTCCGTATGAACATGTAGGGGTTCGAGGTGTTGGCGTAGAATCCGTCGGGGCCGCTCCACTCGTACTGGAACAGGTTGCCGACACTAAGCGCGTTGATGTGGACGAAAGTGCCCTCGCAGGTGGTGTCGGCCTTCAGTCCGCCGTCGAACCACGTCTTCTGCAGGTCGCTCAATATCTGTGGGAAGAAGTTTATCTGGAAATAGGAACCGCAGTCGTCGCGGACCTGGCAAGAGAGCCCCGCATGCGGGGAGACAACAATGCCTTTCTCCTCAAACAAGGAGGATGGCACGATGAAAATCTGATCCTCGGACAGGGTGGCCGTCATGACCGTGTCCCCGCTAAGGTCCTTGCCCGAGAAAAGCGTGTAGGTGTAGGGAGGCGTGCCGCCCTTGGCGTGCACGTAGGCGGTGCCGGAGGTGGAGTTCTCGTCGCACAGCAACGCCAACGCATAGTCGAACTGTACCGCGTTGCCATTATAGTAGATGGTGTCGAAATACTCGTACTCTTCACAGATGGCCTGACCGTTCTCGATTTTCGGATAGGTGCGGAGAATGTAACGGCCGGGCATGGATATGCGGATGGAGTCCTTCAACATGTATTTTACCGGATTGCCCTCTTCGTAGCCGCCAACGGGTCCGTCATAGATCTCGTAGTAGGTGGTCAGCGAGTCAATGCGGGTGTGGTCCTCCCCGGTGTGAGGGTCGCGCTTCGTGGCGACACGCACCACCTTGCCCTGCGTGCAGTGGATGTACTCGTCGGAACACTCCGCACGCACCTCGAACTTGGGCTCCGCGACCAGCTCCGTACGGTAAATCTCCGGGAAATCGACATCCCGCCCGATATAGTAGTCGTCACAACGGGTACGGATGTGGAAACGGTAGGGCCCCGACGGCATGCAGTATTCGGACAAGATGAACGACCGGCCGTCCAGCGTCCATTCGAAGTCCATCGTGTTGTCGAAATGCTCTTTCGTCACTGTCCACTGATGATTGCCCGGATCATACACCGCGCTGAAGTTGTAGAAATTGGAGTAAGGGCTCGAATAGAGGTCTATCCACACGGTGTCCATCGGGAACTCGGAACTGTTCTCCTCGTACAGCGTGAGGGTTCGGGGGGTGCTACAGCAGTGCCCCTCTGCATGGGTCCTTATGTTCCACGTCGGTTCGGTCGACAACTCCCGGCGGTCGAAATAGAGCCTCTCGGTGGATTCGTAAAGCGTGCACCCTTTCGCACCCACCAAACGTCGGATGACATTCCGGCTGAACGAGGGGTTGACCGGATGGTAGAATTCGTAAGCCTCGTTGTAGGTGAAATAGGAACGGGTCGCAATGTTACTCTGCCCGTCAATCGTGTCTATCTTGATAACCGCACCGCTCTCGGCATCGATGTAGTACCAGTAAATCGGGGAAGTGTAGTGATAACGCCGCCAGATATTGTCATCGTCCGTGGTCTCGTCATAGAAATTCGGCTCATAGCTTTCGTATCGGATTGAATACCAGTCGAGATGAGAGTACCACACCCGCGAGCAGGAGTCCATGGTTCGCACACTGTCTGTCAGATATTGGTGCTCCTTCTTGAAATGGCTTGGATTGGGGACGTAGTAGTGGAACGTGTCGGGAGTGACGAACGTGCTGCAGTTCGGCATGTCGAACTTGTACTCGAAGATGAGGTTCTGCCCGTAAAAGTCACAATATTTGTATCCATAGATTGTATCAAGCAACAGCGTGCGTTCCAGATTGTTAGCATTTGTGAAATGCCACGGATAGGGCCGGAATGGGTCGTTGCTCCCCGTCCCTTCCAGATAGATGCGGTAGGACATGTACTTTTTCAGGGAGTCGTAGTAGATGGTGTAGGGGTTGTCGAGCACGGAGTTGATGCGCACCACGTTAGAGTCGGCCGTGTTGCCCGAAGAGGCATACACCTCGATGCGCTTCAGGCTTGGAATGCCCACTTCTTCAACTTTCGCGCCGGTACGCGGCAAGCCCGAACCACAGCCGTCCACCAAATAGAAATCCCAGTCGCCGGGTGGCATCGTGTCTATCATATAATAGTCCTTGAAGTCGTAGCGCAAGGAATCATTCCCGTTAAACTAGTTCGACTCGAAAGTGACCACCCGGTAGAGGCTGTCTTCCATGCCGTGAGGCCGCACATATACCGTGTAGGGGAACTTGCCGTACTTGATTTTCAGCTCCACACGTCCGGTGTTCTTGCACACCGACAAGGATGGAAGGTTGCCGAGACGGTCGGGCAGATAGGCGTTCACCGACAAGGCAGCCGCCTGGGGCATGGAATAGTTCGTGGTGATTTCCAATACCGTGTTGGTGTCCACGTAAACGTATGTCAACGTGTCATTGATCGTTGTCTGCTGGTCGCCCTCCACGCCCACAATGTAGGAGCCGTGGTCGATTGTCAACGTGTCCCAGCCACCTTTATAGAAATAGTTGCGATGGCGGGTGCTGTCGAGGGTGAGATCCTCGTGGTAGATGCGGACCTGCTCCAGCCCACTCTGGCGAAGCAGCGCCGTGTCGGTGACAGGCAAACCCGTAGTCTTGTCCACAATGGCATAAAGCACGTAACCGTTGTTGAAACAAGTAGCCGGAATCGTCCTGAACTGCACCTCATACTGGGAGATGTATTCCGACCAGTTGTTGGATGCATGCTGCGATATGCTATGCCCTTCCTGGGCGAAGCTGGCTGAAGTCAGCACAACCAACACCAGCATCCATGCACTTTTCAATATATCTCTAAAACAGTTTTTTTCTTTCATTCTTCTCGATCAATTTTATACACAATGCTTTCTACTATAGATTCTGATTATCTATAAAATCAAACTTTTTGTAGAATTCTTCCTTACCTTTTGCCGCAAGCAG
>CAMHNQ010000066.1 GCA_946186495.1 uncultured Bacteroidales bacterium | reverse complement strand
TCAAATTATCAGTTTGTTGCAAAAATATTTTTTTAGAGTGTCAAAGTCAGGAAAAAAAACGCGGCATAACAAGCCGCGTTTTTTTTGTCTGGCATTTCTGCTTATCCTCTGAACGGGAAATCCTTGCCGGGATAGATAGCCTGGGCGCCGAGCATTTCCTCGATACGCATCAGCTGGTTGTACTTGCATATACGGTCGGTACGGCTGGCGGAACCGGTCTTGATTTGGCCGGTGCCGAGTGCCACGGCAAGATCGGCGATGGTGGTGTCTTCTGTCTCACCCGAACGGTGCGACATCACGGCGGTGTAGTAGTTGCGTTGGGCGAGCTGCACGGCGTTGATAGTTTCCGTGAGCGTGCCGATCTGGTTGACCTTGATGAGGATGGAATTGGCCACCTTTTTGTCGAGCCCCATCTGCAGGCGCTTGACGTTGGTGACGAAGAGGTCGTCGCCCACGAGCTGGCAGCGGTCGCCGATGGTGTCGGTGAGGAGTTTCCAGCCGTCCCAGTCGTCCTCGGCCATGCCGTCCTCAATGGAGATGATCGGGTACTTGTCGCACCAGGTCTTCCAATAGTCGACCATTTGCGCGGGGGTCAGCTCGTCGCCGGTGGACCATTTCAGCTTGTAAATGTTCTTTTCGGTGTCAAAGAATTCGGAGGAAGCCGGGTCGAGGGCGATGCAGATGTCCTCTTTGGGTTTGTAGCCGGCATTCTCGATGGCTTGCAAGATTACTTCAAGAGCCTCCTCATTGGATTTGAGGTCTGGTGCAAAACCGCCTTCATCGCCCACGTTGGTGGAGTAGCCGCGGCTTTTGAGCACTTTTTTGAGATTGTGGAACACTTCGGAACCCATGCGGACAGCTTCGCGGAACGTGGGGGCACCCACGGGCATGATCATGAATTCCTGGAAATCGACGCGGTTGTCGGCGTGGGAACCGCCGTTGAGGATGTTCATCATGGGAACGGGCAGCACTGTGGCGTTACAGCCGCCGACGTAGCGGTAGAGGTCCTGGCCAGTCTCCTGCGCAGCGGCCTTAGCAGCGGCGAGGGAGATGCCGAGAATAGCGTTGGCACCCATGTTGCCCTTGTTCTCCGTGCCGTCAACCTCGATCATACGGGCGTCGAGTTCGGCCTGGTCGCTCACTTCCATACCTTCAACGGCTTCGGCGAGAGTGCTGTTCACATTCTGCACGGCTTTCAGCACGCCTTTGCCCATATATCTGTCTTCCTGCTTGTCGCGGAGTTCCACGGCCTCGTGCACGCCCGTGGATGCGCCTGACGGCACGGCGGCACGGCCGAAAGCGCCTGCGGCGGTGTAAACATCAACTTCAACTGTCGGATTGCCCCGAGAGTCCAAAATCTCTCTTCCATAAACTTTAACAATTTGACTCATAGTCTCTTAATTTTAGTCTGTATGATTTATATTTCGGCGCGAATATACGATTTTTTCATTTCCCTTGTTCACTGAAGAGCATTAGGGGTACGAAGATTGTAAACAGCATCCGGCCAGTCTGGGCGTTGAGCGTGTCCTCCACTAACATCGAAAGGGTGAGTGCCAAGATGAGAGCGAAGTAGACAAAAGTTACCCGGTCGCGCATCGTCGCTGTGAAGGGGTACGCCAACAGAAAACAGAAATAGATCACCGGAAGGATGCCGGCGGCGAGCCATATGGTGAGAAACTGGTTGTGGCTGCCCCTGTTTTTCCTTTTCCCTGCAATGAGGGATTTCTCCAGCTCCAACTGCCGGTCGAGAGCAGCGCGTTGCTGTCCGATGCCCACACCAAAGAGCCAGTGCTCCCGGATGAGATGCCACGATACCCGCCAAAGCTCAAAACGCTGCAACATGGACGATTCGTCGTAGAGCCCATATTTCTGGTATAGGGTCAGTCCAAAATAGGTCTCATACAGCGCACGGCGCACATTGCCATTCTTGGCATAATGCACATTGGCAATCTTATGCTCGATGTTGCGAATGTCATCGTCGGAAAGTCGCATCACCGCAGCAGAGTCCTTGCGCACACCCATGGAATTGAGGTAGCGTATCAGCGTAGCTGCCATCAACTCGTCATACGACGAATCGGAACGCAACGCCCATGCCGCCTCCAATTCTTCGGAACAAACCCAATTGTACACACGGTGGCCATTCTCCACAATCGAATGGTCATCGAAAGTGTATGGCCGCCCTGATTCGGTCCTTGCGGCGTAGTCCGGGTCCGGATCCTTGACGTGGAAGTAATCCCAGGTGATGCAGCAGATGTAGCACACCCCAAGAACAAGCAATAATCCCGAAAAACTCGCAAAAATCCACTTCGACCGCCCTTTCGCCTTATACCAAATAAGATAAACAATGTAGCAAACGGCAACCAACATCATGATGGCCAATCCGGAAAGGGTTTGGCTGTAGATAAGGTAGGGAATCAGCAGGAAGACAACCAACACGTAAATATACTTGCATAACGGATGGTCTTGAGAATCCTGTAAGGCATAGTGCACACAAAAGACCACCGACAACACGACACAGAGGCTGAAGCGTATATGATCGATGAAGCGCGACATTTCACGGAAATTGGCGAGCTCGTGGGTCTGGGCGTAACCAAAATTCCAACAACAGCCAATCAGTGTAGCCATGGCAAATGCACTGAAAATATACTGCAATTCCCTTTTGCTGAACGGTTTAGACGAGACAACAATGAGTGGGGAAATCAGAAATGGCAGTTTGGTGAGCATTTCATGGGCGGCAGCACCCCAATCGGTGACGTTAACCAGTCCGACAGCATAGACCAGGTAAAAGGCGGAAAACCAAAGCCCTTGTCGGTTTTCCTTGATGCGATGCCATTTATTCTGCCAATCCCATTCCGCTATCCAATTGAGTAACAGCAGAAAACTGGACAGTCCCATGACAAAATGCGACAGCGGCATGGACATGGCGAGTGCCATGACACCAAATAGGTAGAACCCGTGGTGGAAATCCGCGCGGCGCATGGATTACTTTTTAGGCGAGAGGATGGATTTATATCGTGAAGGGTTGAGCAACACTTCCTTGGCGACCTCAATGTCTCGGTCATGTTGGAGACTGTTGATAAGTTTCCCGGTGCTGAAATAGTAGCGGGATACGATCTCTTGTGTCAGTGAGCGGGCAATATCTCCCTGGTGCGTGATCAAATCCTGCGTCTTGAGGTGCTCAATCTGTGTTTCCAGTTGCTGAAAAGCGGTTTGGATGCTCCCGAACGCGTTGTCTCTTTCAGCGGCGGCCTTCAGCTCCTGCAACTGCGTCTCGACTGCGGTGGTATAGTGGTACTGCTTCGTTTTGAGGAACTTCAGGAACTCCTGGTAAAGGGCATCATCCACGGTGAATTTGTCAGCAGGCGCGATGGACTCATGTCTGGCGCGGTAGTCGTTGGCAAAGTCGAAAATCGCCCGTTTCTCAATAAGGGCGGCCAAAATGTCAGGGACTTTCTCGATGGCGACGGGAACATCGGGTTCCACACCGCCCTTGTCATAGACAGTCCTTCCGTTTTTGGTCTTGTAGGCCACGGCCAAAGAGTCGGGGATCTTGTATCCCCCTTTGGTGGTGTCGCGATCGAAGTATTCGATGTTCTGGACACATCGGCCGCTGGGGATGTAGTATTTCGACACGGTGACTTTCATGCTGGTGTTGTAGTCCATCGGATACACTTTCTGAACCAGTCCCTTGCCGAAAGATTTCTGCCCGACGATGACGGCACGGTCAAGGTCTTGCAGGGTGCCGGAGACGATTTCCGAAGCGGAGGCGCTGTGTTCGTTTACCAGCACCACGATGGGAATTTCGGCATCAGCAGCGTCATTGCGGGTTTTGTAGATGTTGTTCATTTCAGGGATTTTGCCCTTGGTCTCCACCACCTTGATGTCTTTACCTACAAAGATGTCGATGATATTGACGGCCTCGCCGAGAAGTCCGCCGCCGTTGTCTCGCAGGTCGATGATGAGATACTGCATGCCCTCATCTTTGAGCTTACGAAAAGCATCATAGACCTCGCTGCCGGCCTTTTCGAGGAACTGGTTTAGTTTGATATAGCCCACTTTATCGCCCAAAATGCCGGAATAGGGGATGTTGGGCTGTTTCACTTTTTCCCGTTTGACTTTGAAACTCAAGTTCTTTCCGTCTGTGGGGCGGAAAATGTCCAACGTGAAGGTGGTCCCGGGTTGTCCGCGTAAGGCTAAGTAGATGGCGTCAATGTCACGACCTTCGGTGGCCTGCCCGTTGACTTTCAGGATGCGGTCGCCCACACGCAATCCGGACTTCACCGAGGGTCCGTCGCCGAGCATGTCGGAGACCACCATCTGGTTGTCCATCATCTTCAGGGTAATGTCGATGTCGCTCGACTCACCAGCGTTGTTGATGCGGTAGGTCTCAATCTCGGACTCGTTATAGTAGACGGTGTATGGGTCGAGGCTGAGGAGCATGGCCTTAATGGCAGTTTGCGTAAGTTCGCCGGGGGAGATCTCGTCGGCGTATTTGTCGTTCAACTCGTTGAGAACGCTGATGAAAATATCGACATTCTTGACGATTTCGAAATCGTTTTGGGCGCGAATGCCTGAAAGCAGCCCAAATAAAATGACTGACAGGGTGAAAAATATTCTCTTTTTCATTATTCTTGGATAAAATTAGCCATGCCGACCCACTTTCTTGCCGAAGTTGAAAGAGAGATAGCCGGTAAGGTAAAATTTTTTGGCGGGATTCATCGCCATTTGTTGGATGAAGGGGAAAACCATCTGGACTTGGGCACCTACCTCAAGAGTACGGAGTTTGAAGTCGCTTTTGGCAAAATCGAAACAGAGGCCGGTTTTGGCGTAGAATCCCGGGCGGAAGATGGTTTGTGCGATGCCCGAGAACATGCGGGCGCCACCGAGGATGTTGTTGAGATTGTGCTTCTCCGGGTCGTAACGCACTATTTCAGAAAAACCAGTGTTGTAGTTCAGTACCTCCACGTAGTTGGGGATGCCGATTCCTAATGCAGGGCCCGCCGACAGCGTGTAGCGGATCTGCACTCCGCCCCAGTATGGCTTCAGGTGGAGGGTGCGCTGGTAGCCGTAACCGCCTTGCAGAAAGAAAAGATAGTACAGCTGCCCGTAGCGGATTGGCCGCACATTCTCGTAGAACGCGTTAATGGAGCGGACCGACTTGGGGTGCCGGTTGGTCATGAACTGCAGTTCCCAGAAATGCTTGTTGTACAAGTCTGGGGTACGACCATGCTGAAAACCGCCCCCGAAACCCGCCGTGTGAGCGAAAATCTGGAAGTTCCACTCCTTGACAGTCACATCATGGTAGTACTCACCGACATTCTGGGCATAAGACAAAACAAAAGCACCTGCCAACAAAAGGGTCAGCAGCGCTTTTTTTGACGTCGCCCGTTTGAATGCCGTTTGACGCATCCGTGACCCCAATTTATTCGGCACTGTCGGCGTTTTCTGCCGGCACGTAGTAGGAATAGTGACCGTAAGCGGCACATTTATGCTGCGTGTCACAAGCCGAAAATACCAATACAGAGCCTAAAAGCAAAATGCCAAATGCAATTATCTTTTTCATATTTGAATGTTTTTGAAACAAACGGCAAAAATACGATTTTATTGGATTGCATCGCCTTTTTTCCTCGCATTTTTTATAACCCTTTAATCCCGTAACCCGCTTTCAACTTTAGCTATTGACAAATAAAAACATAAGAATATCCTTGTTGACAAATAAATTGGCAATGACTTGCCATTCTCGTGTTGGAATCAAACCCGTTTTCGCACGGCAAGCGCAGTCACGAAAATTCCCCGCCTGTTTATAAAAATCCTATCTTTGCACCCTCTAATTTTTCAGAATATGAAGAACCTCATCTTGTTCCTGCTTTGCGTATTGTTGTATGCACCCGTTTCCCACGGACAATCTGTCTCCAAAAAGGAACTGCGCAAGAACACCACAACAAAAGTTTGGAAAACGCCGGTGAAAGGCACCCGTTATCTTGACGGGCTGACCAAATATGACGCCAAAGGGAGGAAAGTCGAAGAAATCGAATACGGCTCGTCGGGATTCATGCGGATGCGCTGCACGTACGAATATGATCAAAACAACCGGGTGGTACGAGAAGTGGTCTATGACGAACGCAACAAACCCTACCGAATCCACAAGATCGAATACAATGCAGATGGGACAAAGAAACGCCAGCTCAACTATAACACCAAAGGCAACCTCCTGTCTGTCAAAGAGTATGAATACATTCGCAACTAAACGGCCATGACAGGTTTGATGGATACCCTGCAGCAGATGGACCCCATCTCTTTGGATCAGATGGGTGCCGTGAAGCTGATGAACCGAATCGACAGCAAATACCCCACCAATATGGAGACCTTGTTGGCGATGGCGCCCGGATGGGCAGGTCGTTTTTTCGTGCAGGAAATCGGGGGAAAGCGGGTTGCACCTTACCGAACACTCTATTTTGACACCCCGGACGCCATAACCTACACCATGCATCACAACCAGAGGCTTCGCCGCCAGAAAATCCGCCAACGCATCTACGCCGATTCCAACATCGCCTTTTGCGAAATCAAGAACAAGAAGAACAACGGCCGTACCAGGAAGAAGCGCATCCCCATTCCCGTGGAAGCCTGGGGAGACCTCTACGGTCTGCCCGAAATGGCCGATTTCGTCCGCGAGAAAGTATGGGTCACCGACCAAACGCTGCTTCCCCGCTTGGAGAATGCCTTCCAGCGGGTCACCTTGGTCAACATGTCCAAAACAGAACGTATCACCATCGATTTCGGAATTCTATTCCACAATCATCTAAGCGGTTGTTGTACAGATATTTACGATTTGGTGATTGTGGAGGTGAAACATGATGGCACCCAACCGTCCGACTTCAAGAATCTGCTTCGCGACGTGGGGGTCAAGGAAAAAGGATTGAGCAAATACTGCCTCGGCATGCTCCTCACCGACCCCAACGTGAAATACAACCGTTTTAAACAGAAGATACGATATGTCAACAAGTTGCTGAACAAGAATTACCAGATTAAAACTTTGGAAAAATGATACAGATTGACGACATTATGTTCGACTCGTCCATTGCGAGCGAGTTTGCCAATGCCGAAGGCGCGGGACCGTTCGGCATCCCGTGGTTCGACGGCCCGAGTTTGTGGCAAATGCTGTTCCGGTTCGCCTTGAACCTGGCTGTGTGCTGGCTGATTGTCGGCAGGCTCTATTACAAAAAAAGCAAACGCCGCGACTACTACTTCACTTTCATGCTGTTCAGCATCACGATTTTCTTCCTGATTTTCCTGATGGACAATGTCAAGGTGCAGATTGGCTTCGCCTTGGGGCTGTTTGCCATTTTCGGCATGATTCGATACCGGACTGAAACGGTGCCCATTCGTGAAATGACTTACCTGTTTGTCGTGGTGGGCATTTCCGTAATCAACGGACTGGCCATGACGGTAAGCTATGTGGAGCTGTTCGTCACCAACCTGCTTTTCACGCTGTCCGTATGGCTGTTTGAATCCATACACCGCAGGACCCATTTGGAAAGCAAAATCGTCCTCTATGACAAAGTGGATCTGGCTCACGCGGACCGGGAAAAGGAACTCCTCGAAGACCTGAAAAGCCGGACAGGGCTGGACATAAGGAGGTTGGAGGTGGGACATATCGACTACCTGAAAGATGTGGCTTATGTGAAGATCTTCTATTTTTCCAACAAGCCTGAAAACACGGTAAACCACCTGACAAAAGTGAAAAACGACATTTTTTTTGACAACAACGGACAATAATGGAAAAAGTGACAATGAATGCATGGGATTCGTTTGCCATTGGGGCAAAACAATTTTTGAACAATATTGTGTTCCAGTATGTGCCGAAACTGATTGTAGCCACCATCGTGCTGGTGGTAGGGTGGAAGCTCATCAACTTGCTGAACAAGGTCTTACAACGGACCCTTGAACAGCGCAGAATCGACTTGTCGTTGCAGCAGTTCCTGCATTCGCTGGTGGACATTGTCCTGAAGGTGCTGCTGGTGGTGACCGCCATGGGGGTCATGGGCATCGAGATGACCTCCTTCATCGCTTTGCTCGGTGCTGCCGGTGTGGCCATCGGGATGGGATTGCAAGGCACATTGCAAAATTTTGCAGGTGGTGTTATCATACTGATACTAAAACCTTTTCGCGTCGGAGATTACATAGAGCAAGGCCCATATGCCGGTTATGTGGACAGCATCCAGATCTTCAACACGACACTGCGGACGTACGACGCGCGGAAAATCATCGTACCGAATACTGAGTTGGCCACCAAGTCGTTGGTGAACCACTTCAACTTGCCGCAACGCCGCGTGACCATCGAAGTGGGGCTGGCCTACGGCATGTCTGTGGAGAAAGCCAAGGAAGTGCTGTTGAGGGTGGCGGCCGAGAACCCGCTGGTGCTGCATGAACCGAAAGCTCCGTTCGCCACACTGGAGAATTTCGGTGAAAGCTCGCTCAACATGCGGCTTTACGCCTGGACTCTTCCGCAAAACTACTGGTCCACACTTTACTCGTTGAACGAGGAAATTTACAACGCTTTCCTCAATGAAGGACTGGAGATTCCGTTCAACCAAATGGATGTCCACATCCGTGACGCGGAAAAATGAGTTCCCGGCACGGCGTTTCGAAATATTGTGTACCTTTGCCGTTTCAAATTTGAGACGATGAATACGACAAGACAACAAAAAATCGCAGCCATGCTTCAACGTGAACTGGCGAACATCTTCCTGCAGGACAGCCGCAACATCTACAAATGCATGATTACGGTAACGAATGTGACCATCACGTCCGATTTGTCCATCGCTCGCGCCTACTTGAGCATCTACAACACAAAAGACAAAGACCTGATAATCAATCTAATCAAAGAAAATACCAAAGAAATACGCTATCGACTCGGCCAGCAGATTCGCAATCAGATGCGCGTGGTTCCCACTTTGGAGTTTTTCCTTGACGACACTTTGGACTATCTGGAACATATCGACGAACTTTTGAAGAAGTAGTGGACAAGAAGTCGCATAGAACGGCCCTTTTCCTGGCATGGCGATACCTTTTCTCCAAAAAGGAGCATAATATCATCAATGTCATCTCAGGCGTGTCGATGATCGGCATCATGGTCAGCACCGCTGCCCTCGTGGTCGTTTTGTCCGTCTTCAATGGCATGTCAGACATCATCGGCGGGTGGTTTAATGCCTTGCACGCTGATTTTGAGATTACCCTTAAGGAGGGAAAGTCTTTCGCAGTGGATGACTTTCCCCTGGCACAATTACAGCAACTTCCTGAGATCAAATCCGTTGACGAGATTGTCTGCGACCTTGCGTTGGCCAATTATGAGGAACGGCAGGAATTGCTTTATGTCAAGGGAATTCCCGACAACTATTTGCATGACAATCACTTCGAGAATATGCTGATTGATGGGGACACGGCGTTGTACAAACTCCGCCAGCCGTGTGCCATCTTAGGCAGTGGGGTCGCAGGTAAACTGGAAGTCAACTTGTTGAGCTATGAGTTGATGAAGATGTATTATCCCAAACGCACCAAAAAGAATTTCTCCAATCCCGCCGATGCCTTCAACACCCAGTATATCATCGCGAACGGGGTACTGGCCACGAACACCAATTATGACGAAAATTACATCTTCTGCCCCATCCATTTCGTACGGGAACTGATGGGCTACCAGAACGAGGTGACATCCGTCGAAGTCCATCTGGCCGAAAAAGCGAATATGGCTAACGTGCGGAGACAAATTGCCGATATTATCGGGGAAAAGTACGTAATAAAGGACAAATATGAACAGGAAGAGTCCCTTTACAAGACCATGAAGTCGGAAAAGTTCATGATCTACCTCATTCTGGCTTTTATTTTGCTGCTCGCAGCCTTCAATATCATAGGGGCTTTGGGCATGCTAATTCTCGAAAAACAGACGGACACGGCCGTATTGTTCAGTATGGGTGCATCCAAATCACTGATACAGAGAGTATTTTTATATGAAGGAGTGTTGGTGTCCGCATTAGGAGGCGTGGCGGGAACAATCTTGGGTGCGTTTATCTGCTTCCTGCAACAGACGTTCCATTTGGTAAAACTTGGAGGTGGCAACACCCACTATATCATCCCGTACTACCCCGTCCGCATTCATTTCGCAGACATTCTCGTCGTTCTACTTACAATACTCGTAATCAGTATCTTAACATCTTTAATTCCCGCTTATAACCTTAAAAAATCAGCCTTGTATCGAAATACGGCCTTATGAAAAAGCAGATCACCTTACTATTCTTGATGTCGATTGTCGTCGCCCTTCGTTCGCAAACGGCAATCGGCAGTTTCAACGCCCACATACCACAGCATGCCTTCATCTCGTTGGCTTCTGACCAAACATCGATATATGCCGCCGCCAACAATGGAATCATGATTTTGGAAAAAAACACGATTTTCAATTCAGAACCGACATTCCACAAATGGACAAAAGTGGAGGGCCTTTCCGATATAGACATTGCCAAAATCCATCATGACGACACCTATAAAGCACTGATTATCTGTTACAACAACGGGAATATTGATGTCATTCAGGATGACAAGCTTATAAACATCCGGGATGTGAAAGACAAGTCCATCACCGCCTCCAAGCAGATACAGAATTGCCGCACAATGGGAGATTGCGCATATCTGGTCTATCCTTTTGGGGTGGTGCTTGTGGATATGAGGGAGTGGATTATCACGGACACTTGGTTTACGAAACGAGGAGGGGAACAACTTATAGCCACCGACATCGCCCTTTTTGGCGGACGCTACTACGTCTCCACCGACAAAGGGGTTTTCAGCATCCAAGCTTCCTCGACCGTGCAGTCCGATTTTTCCCAGTGGCAACCCGAGAACGAGTGGAACATCTCCTTTTTGACAGAAGCATCGGGCCAGCTATTCGGGGTTGTGGTTGCGTCCGACATCAACCAACGGGACACTTTGTGCGTGAAGACGCAGTCGGGGTGGTCGCTTACAGACCACGCCTATCTATCTGTGCGTCAACTATCAAATCGGCATGACACGCTGATAGTATGCACTTGGGATGCCGTGCAACTGCTTGATCCGAATATGGAAAACATCTACCAAGCCTCCTGGTACAAAGACGGCTACTACCCGGATGCGCGCGCCTGTTTGCTGGAGGGAGATGCAATATGGGTCGCCGACCATGTTTTCGGACTGGTGTACAACAACATGACATACTATACGAATCGTTTCTTTTCGTCTTCGGGACCATATACGGACTATGTGGAGTCGGTGGTTTCCCACAACGGGGTGGTTGCGGTGTCGCATGGGTCGCGCAAGGGTTCTTCTGCCTACTCTCCGGCTTTCAAGTATCCGGTTATCAGCTGGTACCAGAATCAAGAGTGGCAGTACAACGACCTCGATTTTCTCCAATACGACCCCCAACGTGCCACGTATGACTTGAACGGGATTGCCATCAACCCTCGGAACGCCTCGGAATGGGCAGTCGCTTCGTGGGGAAACGGGCTTTTCCTATGCAAGGATCATCGCCCTGTTGAACATTACAACGCACGGAACTCCATACTGGATTCCACCAGCAATGGCCTTACGCAAGTGTCTGGTGTTCAATATGACACAAAGGGGAATCTCTGGATGACCAACAGCGGGTGCACCACTATGCTAAAGATGCTTGAGCCTGACGGGACATGGCATTCCTACAATATCAGAAATGGCCAGGATGGAGTAGTGGCGGAACATCTCCTCGTGGATTCGCGCGGCTACAAGTGGGTTAATTTCCCCAGAGAGTTCGGGATGAGCTACCATCTTGTCGCCTTCACGGAAAACGGAACCTATGACAACAAGGGTGACGACCGAATCGCCAGAATCGACATGAATGTGGCCGCAGAAGTGAGTTCATCGACGGTGTACTGCATGGCAGAGGATCTTGACGGAGAAATTTGGATCGGCACCGACAAGGGGGTGAAAGTGATTTACTACCCCAGCCATATTTTTGACGGCAATGTGTTCCCCCGAAACATCCTGCTGGAACAGGACGGTTATGTGTCCGTATTACTGGAATATGAAGAAGTCACGGCCATTGCAGTAGACGGCGCCAATCGGAAGTGGATAGGCACCAGCAAGGCCGGGGTATTCCTGATGAGTGAAAACGGCCAAGAACAGCTGCTTCATTTTACGGCTGAGGACAATCCGCTGTTTTCCAATCAAATCATTGATATCAACGTCAACCAGTTCACGGGCGAGGTCTTCTTTGCCACCTCGAAAGGGTTAGTGAGCTACAAGGGTACGGCCACATCAGGTTTCGAGACCTACGCGGACTTGCCTGTCTATCCCAATCCCGTACCACACGAATATACGGGTGTGGTTGCCGTCAACGGTTTGAAGACAAACTCGTTATGTAAGATTACAGACAGCTCTGGCAAGTTGGTTTGGCAGGGTTACAGCGATGGCGGGCAGCTGGCTTGGTATTGTAAAGATCATTTTGGCAGACGGCCGGCTACCGGGGTCTATTATGTGATGGCTTCGGATGACGAAGGAAAGGAGAAAATTGTGACCAAGTTCGTGTTCATCCATTAATGTCTCGAGATATGATTGTTTCCACTCCCGGAATCGTGTTGCGTGCCACCAAATATGGCGACACCTCCCTGATTGTGAAAATCTTCACGCGACAACAAGGGAACCAGTCGTTTATTGTTAAAAATGCCTTTCGGAAGAACAATCGGTTTGCAGCCTCATATTTCACGCCGTTGGCTCAAATGGACATCTCATACGATGACCACAGCAAGAGCACTTTGAAATATTTGAAGGATGTATCCCCGCGCCGCGCTCTGAATCCGCTTTACTACGAACCGGCCAAAAGCTCCATCTTACTGTTTTACAATGAAATACTATACAAACTGTTGATGGAGGCAGGTGAAGACGAAGCGTTGTTTGCCTTTTTGCAAGAAGAAATTGACAAGGTTCACCAAACACAAGGGAATCTGGCGGAGTTGCCGTTACGTTTCCTTTTGCGGCTCAGTGCGGTGCTTGGCTATTATCCCGAAGACAATTATTCCCTCCGGAATTGTTATTTTTCGCTCCAAGAGTGCCAGTTCCAGCCGCTTTATGCGGAGAATGCAGGGTATCTCACCGCGCGGCAGAGCGAATATCTGCATCGTTTGTTGAGCGATGAGAAACCGCTGCACGTGGAGCGTGACATGCGCGTGTCAGTACTCAAACAGTTGGTGACCTACTTCCAGATGCACAACGAGCAAATCCGAAAAGTGGAGTCCTTGGATATTCTGTCAACAGTTCTCCATTAGCTGCCTGTGACTTATTTTATCCCACGGGCCGCCTTTATCTTGTCGTACGCCTCATTCACCTTGGTAAACTGTTCTTCGGCTTTCTTTCGGACATCCTCGCCGAGGTGACTCACTTTGTCGGGATGGTACTTCATGGCGGCCACGCGATAAGCTTTCTTCACCTCCTCATTAGTCGCGTCGGAGGAGACACCCAGGATTTTGTAGCAGTCGTTGAGGGAGGGACCGTTGTTGCGTTCGAAAGTGCGGCCATTGCCCGACTGGTCATAATAGCCTCTGCTGTAATTTCCTGAATATCCGCTGTTTCCACTACGACTGTAACCGCCAAACGGGTCACTTCCTGCGTAGGATGAACTCACGTACATCATCTTGACTGCCTCGTAGGTCAGGGGGTCAACACCGCACCAGCTGGCAATCTGCTTGATAGCAGCGAGTTCCTGCAGGTAGGCGTTGCCGTCGGCTGTGGCGAACCCGAAAAGGCATTGCAGAATGGCGATCTTCTCGTGAATAGTGGCAAACTGGCGAATATTGCCACATGCTCTCTGACAGTCGGATGCAATTGTTTCGCTGTTGAGAATGTCACGGAAACGGATCATCATCTGGGAGAGGTCGCTGTGTGGGAAAGTCTTTTGAAAATAGTTTTTGCAGTAGTCGAATTCCGACTGCAGTAATCTGTTGTCATCCGCTTTGGCCACATGGGCGATGAGGGTCAGCATCTGTTCCTCGAACTGCTCCGGATTGTTGTAATACTGACTTCTGCCTTCCTCGAACTGCTCCTGCGCCTTCTTCGCCCGACGGTTGTTGCGAATGCTGTCGAAGATTGAACCGATGAGGAATCCTCCAAAGGCTCCTCCAAATCCGCCGATGGCCAACCCGATGATGCTGAAGATTAGAGTGTAGATCATGTAGAGGTATGGTTAAAGGGTGAAGGTTCGCGTTTGGATCTTTTGTGTTGGCTGTCGTTACCAAATGTGGGCGTCCTCGGTGAACCAATTGCCCTGTAGGCGCAAGGTCTGTTCGATGACATCTCGTACGGCGCCGTCGCCGCCGTTACGGAGAGAGATGTAGTCGGCGAGTTGTTGGATTTCGATGGAGGCATTGGCAGGACAGCATTTCACACCGGCAAGCTTCATCATCGGATAGTCAGGGATGTCGTCACCCATCACGAGTACCTCTTCGGGTTTGAGCTGGTTGTCGTCGAGGTATTTGTTGAAAACATCGATTTTGTTGCTTACCTTCAAAAACATTTCCATGCCATGGAACTCTTTGAAACGTAGTCGCATGGATTCGGCATAACCTCCGGAGATGACCGCGATTTTATAGCCTTTTTTAAGGGCATGGTGCAATGCGTAGCCGTCTTTGACATTAGTGGCGCGCACTTGCTCGCCGTCGGCCATCACATAAACCATCCCGCTCGACAGCACGCCATCAAAGTCAAAGACGAAAGCCTTGATATTGAGCAGTTTTTCTTTATAGTTTTTCATATATCTTTGTTTTTTCCCCAACACTGAGCTTGGTTCATGGGATGGGGTGAATCTTTTGGTTTTTATATAACTGATGTTTAACTTATAGGATTATACCCTGCCTTACGGTGGCAAAGATATACTTTTTTCAAATACGTCATCACATATGCAACGGGCAATTTGCTACAGACAATTTTTTACAAAGTGTAATCATCTGTGTTTTTTGTATTTAGCTAACACCCGCAACCCTCTCTCTTAAGTTCTGGGCGTCGCTTAAGGCCGCACAGGAAGTCATTCCGCAGTCGTCCGATGTGAGTGCGCGGCCCCCGAAAGCGCGTTTTACTGGCAAAATCGCACAAATCACTCCACACCAACGGATGGGGAAAGTTGTGATACCCGTAAGAAAATGCGATTTAAAGGCGGAGCCTGTCGTATGGACGGCTGGTGTACAGCTGCAGGTGCCACCGCCGGCTGTGGAACGCCCAGCGAAACGGGACCTGGACAAAGCGGCGGTCCGGTTTTTTCTTGAAAACCTCCTGGCGAAAAATAATTCCGCCGAAACTGTTGATTCCGTCGTTTTTAATTTGTATTTTTGCAGCCATATTTCTCGTCTATTGTTTGTTGACTTAATCAATCGCAAAAACAGGTGAAAAATACGAGAAAAGCAAGTCATTGCTGATTTATTTATTAACAATGACTTGCTGATTTATCAACAGCTAAAATTGAAGGTAGTTTACGGAATTAAAGTATATGATGCAATTATGGATCAAGAGGTGGTTGTAAATTTGTCGGTAAGCATTAACAATCTTTACAAAGGTAGAACAACGGAATTCGGAGCCGGTTTTTATGGCAATAAATTAGGGGAAAATGCATCAGGATTTGGGCATGCATTTGCTTTCACAGACCAATTTGTATGTCTTCCTGTTTTAAAAACAGAACTATTTAAAAAGTGATATAGGTGGAGTGATAATGCATGAAATCACAGAATCTCATTATGGTGGATGTGCATCCCTTGTCAGCGGAATCGCTGCTGAAATGGCAATTGGTGATACTCCTGCTTATGTGGCTGCTCACAACAACGCAGCCTCATGTCCTCCATCTGCTGAAACAAAAATATGTCAAATGTTAAATATTTCAAGAAAACAATACAATGACCTTAAATCAAAGC